>NZ_JBSHNE010000043.1:0-42779 GCF_053646035.1 Streptomyces sp. NPDC055287
TCAACCTGCTCGCACAGGTCATCGGCTCCGGACCCGGTCCGGACCCCGTCCCGGCCGCCACCGGCGCCTGACCCGGGGGCGGCCCACACCGACAGCAGCGGCCGGACCACGGCCCACTCCGCGTCCGTCATGTCCGTCGGTTAGCGCGCCTGCCGAAACCCGTTGTCCGCGGCGTTTCCGAACCGGTGAGCCAGGCAGTCACACTCCAGCGTGACTGAACTTTTTTCCGGCGCTGCTGGAAGAGGTACGCAAGGGCGAGATGCGTCGCATCCACGCCGCGGTGGCGCAGTGTCTACGGATGCAGGCCGACCCCGGGGAACGGGACTGGGACGCGCTCGCCGTGGTGCTCGTCGGGGCCGTCTCGCACTCCTGGCTGCTGCGGGATGTGTTCGACACCCATCCCAGCGGCCTCGATGAGGACCGCTTGGTGGCTGCCTTCGTGGACCTCGCCGAAGGGCTCCTCCAGCAGCCGCCTCCTGAGCGGTGCCAGTGGCAACCGAGCAACTAACACAGAGATTCGGAGTGACTCGATGAATGTCGCATTGTGGATCGCGCAGGGCCTGCTGGCGGCCTCTTCCTGGGCTCAGGGTTCCTGAAGTCGACGCAGACGAAAGAGAAGATGATTGCCACGGGCCAGACCGGCGTCGCACCCTTTCCCCTGCCGGTGATCCGCGTGGTCGCGGCACTGGAGATCGTGGCGGCACTCGGGCTCATCGCTCCCCAACTGACCGGCATAGCCCCAGTCCTCACTCCGTTGGCTGCCGTCGGCCTCGTTGTGGTCGTGATCGGTGCGGCCGTCGCGCACTGGAGCCTTCGGGAGTACAAGCAGGTTTTCGGCGCCAACATGCTCCTCCTGCTCATCTGCCTCTTCGTCACCCTCGGGAGGTTGTGAGCGCCGACACCCCCCCGGACGTTCTGGGCAATGACCAGCCTTGGCCTCCCTCCCCATAGGTGGGGTAGAACGCAACCCTGGGGAAATCGCAGGTTCCCATCACGGCGAGAGCCGCCCCAAGGTAGAGAGTCGGCGGTGGCACGTCGTCACGGGTGAACGCTCGCACTTCGACGAGGAACTTCTCCGGAGCGGCCTCGACGTATGCCCCAATTGCGTCGTAGTCCACTCCGCTCTGCCACTGACGAATGAAGTCCAGGTAGACCTCCGGCTCGGCGACCGCCTCCTCGGCCGGGCCGGGATTCGGCGAGCGCGTGCAGACGGTGCTGACCATCCACCTGGCCTCGGCCTCGGCTACGTCGTCCGGCTTCAGCAATGCTCCGGTGTCGGTGTAGTCGACGTAGAGGCCGCGGAACTTCCGCTCTGTTGGCCTTCCGGGCGAGGCGTTGCGGAAGGGGTATTGACCGCGGTCAACACCGGGGGGTCGGCTGAGGGCGCTGGCGGTGTCGCGTCCGTGTTGACCGCGGTCAACACGGATCCATTCTTCGCAGCCTGCAGCAGGGCCGTTTCTTCCAGCCTCGCCTGCGCTTCCTGCTCTCGTGCTGCTGCGAGGTGCTCCAGTAGCTGGGCTGAGTCGAGTTCCGGGTGCGCTTTCAAGTGGCGGCCATCGCGCTCCGGCAGCACACCAGAGCTCAACTGCTCCTGGATGTCCTCAGGCAGGGTGAGGAGCGCGAGTTGATTGGTCACCCACGCTTTCGACATGACCAGTCGCTCCGCTGCACGGGTCCGGGCCCCTGCCTCGTTGCCCTCGGAGCAGACAGCTACCAGGGCCTGAACACCACGGGCACGCTCAACGACGTCGAAGTCCTCGCGGTCGAGGTTCTCCTTGAGCAGGAAGTTAATGAACTCTTCCCGGGAGGCCGCGGAAGCCGCATGCCCGCCGCGTCTACGACACCGTCCGGCCCGGCCCTCGACCGAGTGAAAAACGTCCGAACCGCCGATGATTCGGACCCCGCGGTTGTTATCGACGACACCCCTCGACGCCCAGCATCTCCGCGGCAACGGCATCAGAGCACTGCGTCTGCTCCGACCACGTCACATCCACCAGATACGCATCGTTCCAGTGCGCGCCGCGCAGGGTCCGTGCCGCGCAGGTCCGCGCCGGTTAGGTCCGCGCCGGTCAGGTCGACGTCGGTCAGGTTCGCGTTGGTCAGGTTCGCGTAGGTCAGGTCGGCGCTCCGTGCGTCCCGTGCGACCGGCTCACCCCGCTGCGCCCCCACCAGGGGGAGGCGGTGCACAAGGTCTGCGCCGAGACTGGAACGCCGACCACCCGACCGAGGTGCGATTCGTTTCCGACGCGGAGCCCAAGTCCCGTAAGAAGCGCGATCACGCCTGAGCACAGCAATGCCCCGGGGCGGGCTGTTCCGTCACCAGCAGATTGCCAGCCAGCCACCCCGGGGCACCCACAGCCTGCCCAAGTAAGACACGGTCGAGCGGCACGCGCTATACGGCCTGCCGACGGTGACGCGCCAGGCCCACTGCGGCCGTGGCACCCGATTGGACAACCGCCACGAGCATATTACGCTGGCATTTCGGACAATACGTTACGAGCCGGGTACTGCCGGTTATTCTGGAAAGGGTGCTCCATGGCCATGTCAATCAATGAAGCCCGCGACCTCAAGAGAGCCCGCAGCAAGGAGCAGGCCGCAGCCCCGGACGCGGTGTGGTGGGCGGTCACCGGCTTCTCCAGCTGGCAGGAAGCCGTTGACCATGCCAATCTCGAACCGGCCCAGGCTGGTGGTGAGTTCACCGCCAGCCACAACGCGGATGGAACAGTCGACGGCTCGTACTTCTTCTGACGGGCCGTCGTAGTTGAGAGCGCCGCCGACCCTGGGGCCGGCGGCGCCCGGCGTAACGTGAACAGCCCGCAGCTCACATGCCGCGCACCGCATGACGTGTGACGAAACCGGTAGCCGACGCCACTCCTGGCCCAAGCTGTAAACGACGCACCGTCTCCTTGGCCGGTGGACCATCGACGCCGCCAGCCGCAACGGCGGCAGGCGGAAAGCGTTGGCCGTATCCGCTCGCAGGTCGTCCTTGACACTTCGGAAAACGAGGAGACATGTACGTCGTTCTGGCGTAATTCAGTGAGCGTTTTCAGCTTGGCCACTGATCGGGTGATGGCTACAGGGGACGCAACGCACGAGGCTCCCGTGCCGTTGAGGGAGGTGTTCGACGTCTCAACTCACCGGCACAGCCGGCGCCGACCTGTCCAGGGCGGATCTCACCGGCGCCAACCTGTCCGGGGCGGATCTCACCGCCGCCTTCCTGTGGGAGGCCTATCTCACCGACGCCATCCTGTTCGGGGCGGACTTGTCAAGTACCGACGTGACAGCTGCGCAGGTGGAATGGGCCAGCCTAGACACCGACACAAAGCTCCCGGCCGAGCTTGTGGATGATCCGGTGGTCCGCGCCCGGGCAGTACGGCTGGGGCTGTGAGATCTAAGCACCCGGTGGCGGCGCGATAGGGCCCCACGTAGTCGCGGTGCGGTGCAATAAACGTCGATCAAGCTCACAACTCGCCTGCTGCGAGCGGGAGTTCAGGCTTCCATGGGCTCGGTCGGAGACTCGTACGATAACGCCCTCGCGGAGAATCTATGGATGATCACCAAGACGGAGTGCATCCGCGGCCGCGTCTTCGCCACCCGGGCCGAGGCGAACCTGGCACTGTTCGAGTACATCGATGGGTTCTATAACTCCCGGCGCATCCAGAAACGGCTCGGCTACCTCAGCTCGATTGAGTTCGAGGAGAAGCGCTACGCCGACCAGGCAACGGCCGAACGAACGAATCTGAAACCCCGTCAACCCGTCCTGACCAGCTGATCAGCACCTACCGCACGCCGGGGGAACCTCAGTGGGACAGGTCCTCCATGGACAGTGTCTTGGTGGCGCGGCCTTTCTGTCACTGGTCCGTGCTGGGGGTACGCGTGAACCCTTCTGCTGTCACGGTCAGTGTTCGTCGTCGAGATGATGAAGCTGTTGAGGGCCTGGGGTGGTCAGCTGCTTCGCTTGACCTGTTGCGCTCAGCCGCTCCGTGGCGGACGCCCCGCTGGCTGCCAGCCGCTGTGTGATCCGGTCGAACAAGTCCGTCAGCGGCGCACCGACGTCCTGGCCGAACTCGGTCAGCCCGTAGGTGACTTGGGGTGGCGTCGTCGGCTCGACCTTCCGCCAGACCAGGTCGTCCTGGACCAGTGCGCGCAGTGTCTGAGCGAGCATCTTCTCGCTGATGCCCTGGATGCTGTCGCGCAGCTCGTAAAACCGAAGGTCGGTGCTCCGCAAGGAGATCAGCACCCAGATACCCCACCTGCTGGTCACGTGGTCGACCACGTCGCGCGCAGGGCAGTCGGTGTGAAACACCTCATACCGATTGCCCGCCTCGGCCTGCGTCAGCTGCGCACCTTCCCTCATGTCCGGAGCTTACCTCTGGGTATGTTCTTACGAAAAGTAAGCCTGCCTCCTAGCGTCAATTGCCGCAGTGCACAACGGACTAGGAGCTGAACATGATCGTGGTGACCGGGGCTACCGGGAATGTGGGCCAGCCTTTGACGCAGGCCCTGGCCAAGGCGGGCGAGCAGGTGACGGCGGTGTCACGGCACGCGGCGGCAATGCCGGACGGGGTCCGGCACGTGTCGGCTGACTTGGCCGAGCCGCAGGGTCTCACCCCCGCTTTGGGCGGGGCGAAGGCGCTGTTCCTCCTGCTGTCCGGCGACCTGCACGCCCCCGAAGCCAGGCCGACCGACATTATCGACCTGGCTGCTGCCAGCGGGGTCCGCCGAGTCGTCCTGCTGTCTTCGCAGGGCGTGGCGACCAGGCCGCTCGGCCCGTCGCGGATCGCGATGCGCGCGGTGGAGGACGCGTTGAGAGAGTCCGGCCTGGACTGGGCCGTCCTACGACCGGGCGGCTTCGCCTCCAACGCCTTGGCGTGGGCGGAGTCCGTCCGCACGCAAGGGACGGTCGCCGCACCCTTCGGCGATGTCGGGGTTCCGATCGTTGACCCGGCGGACATCGCCGAGGTCGCGGCGGCCTGCCTGCTGGACGACCGGCACACCGGCGGAATCTTTGAGCTGACCGGGCCCGAGGTGATCACGCCCCGTCAGCAGTCGGAGGCCATCGCCGCCGCGCTCGGCTCGCCGGTGAGGTTCCACGAACTCACCCGCGAGGAGGCCAAAGCCGCGATGACCCAGTTCGTGCCGCCGGAGCTCGCCGACGACACCCTGGACATCATCTCCGCCCCCAACCCCGCCGAACTGCGGATCAGCTCGGATGTGGAACGAGTCCTCGGTCGCGCTCCGCGCCCCTTCAACAACTGGGCCGCCCGTAGCATCGCCGCTTTTCGCTGAGGCACAACTCAGCTGAAGCGCCCGGGCAGCCTCGTGCGACTACGGCCGCACGGGGCGGCCCCGTAGCGTCACCGCCCACCACCATCCAAAACTCAAGAGCCGGAGCGACCTGACAGGGTCCTACTGGTCTCCTGCGCCGGAGATCCGTTGGCAGGAGCGGGCGAGGGAGTCGAGGATCTCATCGGCTGTTTCGGTCCAGGTGAACGGGGTCGAGTTCTCGTTCCACTGGCTTTACCCGGGCGCGAACGTCAGATTCCAGGGAGAGGGGCGATGTCCTGTGGATGGCGTCCTGCGGGCCAGCCGCCTGCTCCTCGTGGCCGGTCCGGGGATTCGGACGCAACCGTGAGACTGGCTGGCTTGGACACGGCGTGAGACCCCGGGGCCAGCCGCAGCTCACAGCCTCTGAATAGGACACGAACCGCGAGAACCTACAGTAGAGCAACCGACGCGCATTCCGAGGTGAAGGTCGGCGCTCAGCGCCGCGCGCAGGCCTGCACGGAGCAAGCCCGCCGGGATACGGACCGTGTGGTTTCCGCAGCGGGCAGAGCGCGAACGTGCGGCGGCGACCGCCGCCGACGCGGTCCGTCAGGCCCTGCCCGTGTGAGGACTGCGGTCACGAGCCCGGCGGCCGGGCTGTGGAGGCGTGCGGCTATCGGCGCGAGACCGAGGCCGATCGTGGAGGCCGGCCTGGTCGACGGACCTGGACGAAGCGGCCGCCGTCGCCGCCGTGGCCGGAATGTGCGGGCGACGGTGGAGGGTGAGATCGCCGCCCTCCGTGCGGAGTGCCTGCAGATGGTTGACGCGGTCGATCTGACCGCCGAGCCGACGCCGACCGCAGCTGTGCTCGCTTTCGGCGCGCTTGCGACCGTATGGCAAGCCGCACCGGAGTACCGCCGCTGCGCTCTGGCGATGGTGGGCCGCACCGAGGAACCGGAAGCCGAGGCGAAGCGGGCGTACGCGACCGAGCAGAACCGCCGATAGTTCCGGGCCAACCCGACCGGCGCGGACGCCGTCGCCGCCGCGACAAAGGCAGCCGACACCGCCCGGGGAGCGCGCCGCCCAATACCTGCTGACGGTGCGGCTGGAGCAGCTGCGCGAGCAGGCCGTGGCCCGCACGGAGGCGGCTGGGCCTGCGCCGTGGACCGAGCGCTGCCCGAGCTCGCCCCGCCTTGCCTCAACGGTGTGGTGGCCGAGGCGGTGATCGCGTGAGCAGCGAGATGAGCGGGGTCGACCTCGCACGCCAGGCCCTGGTCGCAGCCCGGGAGGCGGCGAAGAAGAACGGCAACACCCACAATGAGAAGCCGAAACGGCGCATCGGCACGGTCGTATGCCGTGGCGCCCGCGAGCCCTTCGGGCTCGGAAGCGCGATCAGCATGATGACCGAGCGCGGCATGGTCGCCCCGGCCGCCGACGGAAGCTCCACGCCCACTGGGAGACCATCCTCGCCACGGCCGCGCCCAAGCGCCGGTCACGTCCAGGCCGTGGCGTTCAACGCGGATACGGACCGCTTGTACATCGCCCCCGCGTAGGGTACGAACCTGCGCTGGATCGCGCCGAAGCTGATCACGGCGGCCAACGAACAAGCAGACACATTGTTCCTGGTGGCGCGGTCGTGAAGGGACCAACCCCGCATGCGCGGGGAGCAGCGCTTCGTGGCGGTATCGCGACATCCCACGATGCGTGGGGCGGCGCCGGGCCCGTCCCGAGGACGACCTGCTGAGCCGGCTCGGCGCCGCGGGGGAGGGCGCGGGGCTGGCCGAAGCCCTCGGTATCAACCAGCCGACTCTGGCGAGACAGCGGGATCACAGCCGAGCTGCCCGTCTCGGAGGGACCATCCCGCGTGCGCGGGGAGCAGACTCCGTGACCTGCGACTCTATGGCTGACTGGCGCGGTTTTCGACCACTTTCGCCGAATCCGTCATTTGATGCATAACTCGTAGATAGCCAGATGGCGCCGGGATTGGTAGGCCAGGCCGTCGTATCCGGGCCCCCATGGTGCGCGATCACTCTGCCTCCCGAGACGTCACACATGTATCGCAGTCGGCGATTCGGACACGCCAAGACCGCGTCCATGAGCGGCGTACCGAGGTGATCGTCCCCGGCACCGCGTATCGAGAGGGCGAGGCGTTGTCCGAGATACGTGTGTTCGATCTCGCTATCTCCTCGTTGACCCCTACATCGCCGCACTGTTCGCCTGCAGGAGGGCCGGAGCGACCATTGTCGACGTTAAGACCCGCGCGAATTGCCGCAACTAGCCCACCCCCACACGCATCGGGGAGCCTTCACATGAAGACCAGCGTTCCCAACGTCATCGGCGGCCATCTCTACCTAGAACGGGAAGGCGCCGTCCTTCTCGGCCAACGCCATCCGTGCACGGCCTTCGCGCCATCCACGTGGCATCTGCTCGCCGGGCACTGTGAGTTTGAAGCGGTCCATACTTGCGTGTCGCGTGAAGGGGCCGAGGAGGCCGGCCTGAGGATCGACGAGCAGGACCTGCGCCTGGTGCACACCGTTCACCTTCTCGACGTCGGCAGCAAGCAGCCGCGCTTGCAGATGTTCTTCGCCGCGACCCGTTGGGAGGGCGAGCCCGAGCTGCGGGAGCCCGACCGCTGTACGGAGTGGCGCTGGTGGCCGTTGAACTCCCTGCCGGACCAGCTGGTCGAGTACACCCGGGCAGCCCTCGAGGGCATCACTCAAGGCAGCGCCTACACATAGATGGGCTGGCAGTCATGACGCCCGCACCCCGTCCCGACGGAGCCAGGACCGCCGAGGCCTATTGGGACCCGCTGTGGCGAGCCGGCCGCCGCTACCGCCGCTTCGACCGGAACGAAGCCGAGCATCTGCACCAGCAGGCCGGCCAGGGCCGCGGGCGACCAGCGCTGGACATCGGATGCGGCGAAGGAGACCCTTAGCGCTCGGTACGGGCGCGGATGTCGTCCAGGTGATCGGGGACAGCTGTGCCTCCCAGGCCATGCGCCAGCTGCCGTCCGCCGTCGAGGCCATGACGTGCGCGCGCCACGAGCCGTCCTCGGCCGACACCTCCAGCTCGGCGAACCACCCGGCTTCTCGGATCGCGGCCGCCATCTCCAGCTTGAGCATGTGGTGCTCCCACGACTCGTTCGACAGCTCGCACGACGGCGGCCGTCCGGGGTCGTGGCAGGAGAACCGCACGCCGTACCGGGAAACCTTGGCGTGAAGGCCCTAGCCGCACTCGGGGCAGGCAAGCGGCATACGGGGACGGGCCTTGTGGACCTGGGCCCAGTCCAGCTTGCTCCCGAAATCGGGAAGGGTGGCGTCGAGACGGGCCGAATTGCGATAGGGCGCTGACGGGTCCCAGCCGGGGGCCCCGCACCGTGCGGGGCCCCCGGCCTTGCCTCGGTTACAGGTACCGGTCGAGCGGTTCGGCTGCGAAGGTGCCGTCGTAGAGCAGGGCGTCCGTCAGCTCGAACCGCTAGGCGCGGCCGCCAACGGCCCTCTCCTCGCCGCCATCGGACGAGAAAGGCGCGGCCGAAGTCGATTCCTACTCACAGCTCGTTATAGAGGTCGCACCAGGTCCAGTCGGCCGCCTGACGCACAGGCACTTCACACTCGGCCATTCGATATTCCGGACTACCATCTGCGGTGTCGTAGCGAACTCCGTAGACAATCACGACCCCCTTCCACCACCAGCCGCTTACCTGAGTCCACTGGTTGGGGCTCGGCAGGTACCCGGTGCAATCGAAGTCGCCGTTCTGGTTGTTACCGCACAGCGAGATCTCGTCGGAGTAGTGGGTAGAGACGGCGACCTGCTGGCCGTTGCTTCCGGCGAAGGACTGACCGGCGGTGCCAAGGACTCCACCGAACGCCAGGGCGATGGCGCCGACCGTCATGGCCACGTTCTTACGCATGCTCACATTTCCCCTTGAGATTGACCTTGAGATGCCTCCCTCACCGGGAAGCGAGGGGCACCGAGACATAGCTGTTATAGGCCGTCACTGTCTCTGGTGTCACCAGATTGGGTACACGCCCCCGTGGCTGTGCTCACCGCTGAGGCGGTGTCTCCAGCAACAGTGAATCTAGGTCCGAGCGGCGCGCGGTGGTGTGCGTGACGTGCAGGGTTTCTGTGCTCTGCGTGCTGCGGGGTGACCAGGGAGAACGCACGGTGTTCGGTAGGGGTGATCCCGTAGGCTTCGCGGAATGCCCGGCTGAACGCAGTGGCGCTGGAGAAGCCCCAGCGAGCCGCGATCGCTTGAACGGGCTGACCGCTCAGTTCCTCGCGTGCGAGGTCGGCGTGGGCGCGCTCCAGCCGGCTTTGGCGGATGCGTGCCGCGATGCTCAGGTGCTGGTCGCGGAAGAGCGCGTAAAGACCCCGCAGGGACATGTTGTGCCGGTCAGCGATCACCTGAGGGGTCAAGTGCGGTTCGCCGAGGTTGTTTTCGATGAAGCGGTAGATCCGCTGCAGTGTTTCCTGCGCACGGGCCTCGGCAGGCGCCTCGCCAGGATCTCCGAGCTGCTGCGCGAGACACGCGGTGGCCAATTCGAGGGCGACGGATCCCATCCCGCGCAGCTCCTGGGGGTGACAGCCCGGCCCGTGTGTCAGTAGCGTTTTCAGGAAGTCAGCGAGGATTGCCCCTGACCCCGCGTCTGCGGCCAAGCCCTGCGCGAGGAGGCGGTCCACCCGGTCTGGGTGCAGCGCCAGGGCCGGACGGGGAATCTGCAGCACGACCGCTTCGACCTGCCCGCCTGTGCAGGCCCCCTCACTCGGTCGTGAGGTGTCCGTGAGCACGAGTCCCCCCTCGACCACCGAGTCGCTGCCCCGCTGAGAGATCTTGAAAGTACCTTGTGTGACAAGCGCCAGCTGCAAGTGCTCGGGATCGCCGCGCCGGACATGGGCCAGGGTGCGGCGCGAGAGCACCGGTGAGCAAGCCAAGACGGACAACCGCACCACTCCGAGATCCAGGTCCGTGATTCTCGCGCGGAAGTCAGCCCTTTGGCGGGTGCTGAGCATGACAGGCATCACATCGCTGGACACTGTCTCGCAAAACCACTCGAACCTGTCCTCACACGCCACGACAGCATCCGACGCAACCGTCCATCCCATGCGATCCCCCACACCTTTGACGTGGCAGCGAACCAGCCCATTACCGGTTGTCGCACAGCCGTGCTCCGCCCCCACCGCCACGTGGTCAACTATCAGGCACATGCTTCCGGACAGGTGCTCGGCCCGTTGTGGCGTCGCCGACCAGCTGGCGGGGAAGAATAGGGAGCGGAACGCGAAGTCCCCCAGCCTGAGCCAGCAAGCGGGCATCGACCGCCTGCCCAACCTCAAAGGCAACCTCGACCCGACCAGCAGTTCGAGGTCGACATCACCAAGAGCTGTGGCGGACGGCAAGAGCCCGTCCTCCTTTAAGGACACTCGGCGGCCGACCGCAGAGTGTCCTTAAGCTCTCCGACCCTGACTACACGGCCGAACGGGTCCTGGGCCGGACATGTGGTCTATCCCCGCATGCGCGGGGGCGTCGGGCTCCGTGCCCGGCCACCACGTGCCCGCGGGCGCGGCGGGGCACAGACCGTGACTGCGCTGGTCGGGTGAATGAGGGTGGGGAGCCCACTTGGCACGGAATCAGTCACAACGTGAACGTTGGAAGGAGTCCTTCGCGTCGGCTGATGCAGCAGGGGCACGGCAAGGCCCGGCCGTGGCGGGTTCGCAAGAGCGGGTGGTACTACCTGTCGCTCGCGGCGACGGTCCTGGGCGCGCTCGTCCTGCTGTTCCTGGCAGTGGCAGCGTTAATCACGCTGGTGAATGACAAGACGTTCTGGACGCCCGTCCGGTGGCTCGACCACCACTGTGACAAGAGCAGCAATGCCTGCGGCGTTCTCCAGTCGCTGATCATGCCGTTCCTCACTCTCTCCCTGGCCACCGTCGCGTACCTCTCCCTCCGGTTCACCCGGGTGCGCAGGGCGTATCTGAGGAAGGCCCGGGAAGAGCCGCACGAGCTGGTGGAGACGGCGGGTGGCATCTTCGGCAAGGTCGTGGGCCGCGACCAGCTGTGCGAGGTCCTCATGGAGGACCAGCGGGACAGCCGGTTCCGTCGTACGCATGTCGTGGTCGGCGGCGTCGGAACGGGCAAGACGGCGCTGATCGTGCTGTTGACGGAGCAGCTCGCCCGGCGCAAGGCCCTTCCCGTGCCGCTGCGGCTGCGGAACGCCGACAAAGACCTGGATTTCCGCACCCTGGCCTTCGAACGGTTCTCCCGGGAGGTGCAGTGTTACATCCGTTCCGACGCCGAGGCGGAGAAGGTGTGGCGCCGGCTGTGCCAGCAGGGACGGATCGTCGTCCTCGCGGACGGCCTGGAGGAGGCGCTGAGCGGTGAGGACATGGCGGAGGAGCGCGACAGCGTCATCCGGCTGGCCATCCGACGGGCCACCGACGAGCGGCTGCCGCTCATCATCACCTCACGCCCGCACGACTCGCTGCGGGGCATGGAAGCCTCCCTCACGGACCTGGAACCGCTGAGTGACGAGGCCGCGCTCACGTACATCTCCTCCGGCAGCGCCTGGGAGGACCGGCAGCGGCTGGACTGGATCGTGGAAAAGGCCGGCATCGCCGAGGCGCCCACGTATTTGCAGATCGCCAGTGAACTCCATGAGGAGGGCCTGCTGGAGCGCTCCTTGACCGCCCGCTCCGAAGAGGAGGCGGTGGAGACGCGCGGCGGAGATCGGGCCGCACTGCGCTACCACCTGCTCGACACCTGGATCGCCGCCCTGACCAGCGGACGCTTCCGGCCCGAACTGCCACTCGGTCAGGATGAGCGGCGGGCGGTCGTCCACTACCTGTCCGCGCTCGCGTGCGCGGGCCTGGCCTCGGACTCCTGCGAGGTGCACTTCACCGACGTGGTGGACGAGCAGAACCCCTTGCGGCCCCGCTACCCCGAGATCCTGGCGGAGTTGGTGCGAAGAGTCGAGGACAGCAGGCTGGACGTTCGCCTCGCCGCACACTGGGGCGCGCGTATGGGACTGGTGGAGGTCAGCGGTGACAAGGTCCGCTTCCAGCACAGCGTGATCCAGGCCCACCTCGGAGCGCGGTTCATGAATGCCGTGATCCATCCAGAAGTCCCCACCAACTCCAGGCAGGGACACTTCTTCCCCGCGGCGCTCGAGAGGCCGGGCCGGGAACTGCTGATCGCCATGGTGCTCTACTCCCGTACGCCCGAGGGTTCATGCCGCCACGCGGAGGAGGCGCACGGCGACGAGGAGGCGGAGGCACACGGCGGCGGACAGCTCTGGTGCCCCGTGTCCGCCGCGCGCGATCTTCTGATGAGTGCGGCCTGCAAGGCGCAGATGGCGACCGGGGAGGACACAGCCGATCCCCCCGGCGGCCCGGAACCACAAGGACAGACCCCGGAGCTTCAAGGGCAGACCCCGGACGCGCGACAGTTGTTCGGTCGCACGCTGCATGCCAAGGCGCTCGATCTGTACGCCGCCGCCCTGGAGATCGACAGCGTGGACACCGAACCGCAACACCACCTCATCGCCATGCGGCTGGCCACGGCCTGGCCGGACCTGCGTGCCCGCGATCCGCACACGCTGCGCGTCGCGAAAGGGCTGCTGGTCTCCCGCTTCGGCGACGCCATGCGCGGCGTCGCACAGAGGCGCACGGTGGCCCCCGCCTACCTGGAACTCTTCGAGATCGCGCGCCTGGAGCCGTCGTACCCCATCCGCGTGGCCATCGCACAGGAAATCGGCGCAGGCGGAGACAGCGCCTTCGCGGTGTTGCAGGCCCGGTTGCGCGGCCCGGAACTCGACCGAAACGAGAGGATGGAGCGCGACCCGAACTGGATGCTCGATCTGTGGGGAGCCCAGGAACCGGAAACGGACGAGGAGGAGCATCGAGGGCACCGCCGGACGGAGCGCGACGGTGCCCACACCCCATGGAAGTTGCGCGAACGCGAACAACAGCGGCACGAGGAGCGCAGACAGGAGGAATCCGAACGCGAAGGAGAGGAACAACAGTGGCGGGACAACACCATGTGCGCCTGGCTGGTCCCCCTGCTTGTCGGCTCCGTCACGACACAACGCCACCAAAACACGCCCTACGAGTTCCTGGAAGACTGGGTACGCCGGGTCGGCACGCCAGACGGATCGGGCGCACCCGCGCTCGACCTGACCGTGGAGGTCGCTCTCGCCCAGGGCTTCAAATACGCGGCGAACCGCCGCCACCGCCATCCACATGCCCGCGCCGAGGCACGCGAGTACCTCAGCGGGCAGGCCTGGGACATGCTCAAGCGCACCCGATTCTGGTTCACCCGCCTCACCCTCCTGCACGCGCTGACCCTGTGGAACCTGCCCGACGGGGTCACGGTGACGCGCCCCACGCACGGACAGGGCTCCGACCCCGAGGAACAGATCCGTCAATGGCTCGCCCTCCCGGACGGCAACGAGCAGCACCCCTTCGTCGAGGAAGCCGCCCAGCTCTGCGTGTGGACCTTGGAGACCCGGCAGCCGGAACGGTTCCTCTGGATTGACGAATCCGGTGTCGCCGCCCACGTCGGCTCGCAGACCACACCGCGAGGCGAGGCACGCAAGCACCAACTGTGGATCCCACCCTCCACCGGCTGGAGTACCCTCCACCCGCGCGCCCAGCAGCTCCTCGCGGACGTGCTGCTGCTCCTCAACCTCGCCGAACGGGGCGACTGGCCCAAGGACCGCCTCCGGCGCCTTCGGCACACGGCACGACCGGACCTGCCGCCGTGCCTCACCCGGGACCGCAGCTCGCTCGACCCGGGTCGTACGGTCGTCCATACGGCCGCCTCCCAGGCCGGCTCCAACTGTCGTGACGACTGCGCGTTCGAGCTGTGCCCCTACCCGCCCAAGGGCCTCGACGGTCACCGGGTCGAGCTGAGCGAGGCCTTTTGCCGGGCGCAGTCCACCCTGCTGTCACGGTCCTTCCTCCGCCCTCAGGCACCCTGGCAGCGACGCACGAACGTCGCCGAGCTGCGCCAGTTCTGGGAGCGGATGGGACAGCGGGCACAGGACAACCCCCGACCCCGCTGACGCCGTGCCGGATGTACGAGGTGCGACGGACGAGCCGGACTCATGTGCTGGCAGGCGATCTACTTCTAGGCGGCAGGAGCATCTTGCGGGCACACCGACAGCTTGGCGGGCCAGTCGTCCTGGTATGGGACAACCTCCGTGCCCATGTGATGCTTCCTGGTGGAAGAGAAGAAGGCCCACTACCGGCTGGTGGTCAAGGCCAACCAGCCCGAACTGCATCGCAGGCTGCTGCTGTCGTTGCCGTGGAAGGACGTCACCGCGCGCCGCTACGACCGCGAGATCGGCCACGGCCGCAGGGAGACCCGCGTGACCAGGGCACTCACCGGCCTCGGCCTGGACTTCCCGCACGCGGTCCAGGCCGTGCGCATCCTGCGCCACCGCACCGATCTCGCGACCGGCACCGTCAGCCGCCGGACCATCTACGCGATCACCGACCTGGCCTCGCAGGAAGCCTCGCCCGAGCGGCTCGGCCAACTCGCCAGATTGCAGTGGACCATCGAGAACCGGCTCCACTTCGTCCGCGACATCACCTTCGCCGAGGACGCCTCCAGGATCCGCGCGGGCCACGGCCCGGAGAACATGGCAACCCTGCGCAGCCTGGCGATCAACGCCCTCCGCGCCGCCGGGCACCGCAACATCGCCGCCGGACTCCGCCACACCTCCTACGAGCCCTTCACCCGCCCGCTCGACCTCCTGGGCATTGCCTGACCAGTGCACTCACAAGATCACCGGACTTTGCAACACCCCTGGGTTGTAGTGGCAGGCCCACCACAGCGTTGCCAGGCTGATCGATGCTTCGGTTTTTCCTGGTAGTAGCGGAAGCTTAGTCTTCCTGGAAGCATCTCCGTACAACTCGGCGACTGGAAACCTGCTTTCCGGAAGCGGGAACCCTCAATTCCTCGGTATTGTGCGGAGGCCTATCAACGGCACGTTGAGGGCCAAATCGCTTTTACGGCCAGCCTGCCTCGATTTTCCATAAATGACTCGATCAACCTGGAGATCGTGAATAAGTGGATAGCGATCGAAGAGGTCGTGGATGCATTGTGCTCCAGATTGGGAATTTCTCGAACCCAACTGAATGCAGCCCCGGAGCCTCAGTCTCACATTGGCACCAAACCGGACATCTAAAAATGCTCTGCTCATCGCGGAGAGAGTAATCCCAGGACGGGTCAGGGGGGCCTGGGCAGCTCCAGCCGATCTGCGACATTGGATGGATGGTGGTGGACGTGAATTCTGATCACGCTCATGCTTAGCGGGTACGGGCGCGGGCGCCCACGAAGCCGGCGAGGCACACACCGCGCTCATTTTGAGACTCAACAAGGCCGGTCGGCTGAGCCGACCGGCCTTGTTTCGGCTCTTGGGGCATAAGCCCTCAGGCGTTCTTTCTTGTCGGCGAATTCACGCCGCGTGGTCAGGCGGAAGGTGTGGGAACCTCAAGCCTGTCCCAGGTGAGCTCCCCCGGGAAGCCGTCCGCGTCGGAGCCCTCGAACCCATTCTTTTTCTGCCACTTGCTGTACGAGGCCTTGTCCGCCGACGACCACTTCTTGTCCGGCTCCGGCGGCTGGTAGGTGCCACAGCCTTCCTGCTTCAGGCGATGAGCCATCGCGAGGACGACCTTGTTGTTCGGCTGATGGTGGAACCATTGCTTTCCGGGGAACGGCACGAAGCCGTTTCCTGAGTGGGAGATGACCAGGCGCTGCCCGACGCCGATCTTGTCGGGGTCCGAAATGTTGTTCAGTTGCTGGAGCTTCGCGACTGTGGTCCCGAAATGCTCGGCTATCTCGGAGAGAGTGTCGCCGTCTACGACATAGTAGATGGCGTCTCGTGTCTGTGTTGTGGTCATGGCTTTAACGCTAAGCCTGTTCGCAGCGGCTCGCATTTCGGCGCTTAGCAGGCGTGCGGGTTCACCCTATTGGCGTATCGGCGGATGACTTCATTCACCGGTGAAATGAAACACTGTGACGTACCCGGCGGCAGGTGACAGACCGTGATGGTCAGGCCGGTCTCGGCGGCCAGCCGGGCTAGGTGGAGTTTCCAGGCCCGGGTGCGGTAGCCGTTGGAGCCGCCCGCATCGGCGGTGATCAACAGTTGGGAAGCTTGCGGGTAGGCGTCGCGGCCCTGGCCGTGCCATCAGCGGCGGATCGACTTCACCGCGAACGCGGCGGTGTCATGGTCGGTGCCGACGTTGACCCAGCCGGTGTTGGCCGCCAGGTCGTAGATGCCATAGGGGATGGCTTTGCCCAGCTCCGGGTCGGCGAAGTCGTGGACGCGCACCAGGACTGGATCGCCCGTCGGCCGCCAGGAACGGCCGGAGCTCTTGAAGTCGCCGACCAGTTCCTTCTTCTTGGTGTCCACGCTGATCACCGGTTGGTCGGCATCCCGGTGATCGCGTGCTTGCGCGTTGAGATAGCGGAACTGGGCATCCCGGTCCGCATGCTGACTGCCCTCAAGTGTCTTGGCGTTGGCCTGCAGACGGAAACCTTCCTCCCGCAGCAGACCGGCGACGGTGTCGGCACCGACCCGGTGTCCCCGGCGGGTCAGCTCGGCCGCCAGGGTGCGGGTCGACTTGGTCGTCCACCGCAACGGTGACATCGGATCCCCACGCTCATC
The DNA here is from genome assembly GCF_053646035.1 of Streptomyces sp. NPDC055287. NCBI lineage: Bacteria > Bacillati > Actinomycetota > Actinomycetes > Kitasatosporales > Streptomycetaceae > Streptomyces > Streptomyces sp. NPDC055287. The sequence goes on from NZ_JBSHNE010000043.1 coordinate 16,932, forward strand.
CGGCTCGACCAGACTCAGCAGCGTGGTCCGCAGGCCGGGGTCGACGTCCGCGACGCGTGCCTTCATAACGTCCTGAAATTCGTGCAGGTCACCCCCGCGTAGGGGCGTGGTCGGGGCGCTGACATCCCCGTTGCGGCCGCACTCCCTCGGACGGCGCAGCAGCCATCCCCGCTGCTCGCGGTCGCCCGCACTTGGAGCCTGCCAGCGCCGACCGCGCACCCATCGTTGCTCACCGAAGCCGACCGTCACGAGTTCTGCGTTTGACGACGGCGAGGCACGGGGCTGCACTGGATTCATGGACGCTGAGGCGACTCCGTCCCGGGGAGCAGCGATGACAACCATGGAAACGTTCAACCTTCTGCAGCCGTACAAGATCGTCGAGGAGACGTTCGTCATCCCGTGGGCCCTCGAGGCCCCGCCGGTCGGCCACTTCCCGATGAACTCGATGGTGATCCGGGGAGCCGAACCGGTCCTCGTGGACACCGGGGCGCCCGCAGTGCGCTCCCAGTGGCTGGAGGCAGCCTGGTCCGTCGTGGATCCCCTGGACGTACGGTGGATCTTCCTCACCCACGACGACCGCGACCACGCCGGCAACCTCCTGCCGGTCCTCGCCGAATGCCCGAACGCGACCCTGCTGACGACATGGTTCTCCCTCGGCCGCATGGCCGAGGAGTGGCAGACCCCCATCAACCGGTGCCGCTTCATGACCGACGGCGACACGATCGACGCGGGCGACCGCACCCTGGTCGCCAAACGACCGCCCCTGTACGACAACCCCACAACCCGCGCCCTCTTCGACCCGAAGACCAACGTCCTTTGGGCCGTCGACACCTTCGCCACGAACGTGCCGACCCCCATGCCCGAAATGGCAGCGCTGTCCCCAGACGAATTCCGCGACGGCCAGTTCTTCGGCGGAAGCCTGGTCTCCCCCTGGGTCGCCCTGGTGGATGCCCAAAAGTTCCGGACGGTCGTCACCGACTTCCAACACCTGAACGCCGAGGTCATCGCCGGCTGCCACTGCCCGGTCCTCCGCGGCCCCCAGATCCCCGAGGCCTACGGCCTCCTCCGCCAGCTCCCCGAAATCCCACCGTGGGCAGAGTTCACCCAGGCCGACCTGGACCAGTGGATGGCGGCTGCCGAGAGCTCGGTTCCGCCGGAGCAGCCGCGGCCGTCGGAGACGTGAGAGGCCCTGCCGCGCGGCGTTGGGATCTGCTCTGCTTCGAGCCAGGCGGGAAGGTCGTTTCGGTGTAGGTGCCAACGGTGGTGAGGTCCTGGCCGGGGTAGCGGAACACCACGGAGTTGATCACCGCGCGCAGGGACGAGGCGGGGCAGACTGTGACGTTCGTCCGCGCTGGTGGGGGCGGGCGATGGCGCATCTCGGCGCCCGCACCGAAGCACAGCAGACGTCTGGCCTGCGGGTAGTCGAGGCACCCACGTGCCTGCCACCAACGGCGGATCGATTCGACCGCGAAGGCCGCGGTGTCGTGATCCGTACCGACGTTCACCCAGCCGGTGTCCGCCGCCAGGTCGTAGATGCCGTAGGGCAGGGCCTTGCCCAGTGCATCACCGGGTCTGCCGCAACACGGCGTCCCGCGGGATGCGTTTGCCGAACTGTCATGCTTCCGGACGGAGGTCTATGCCTGTCTGACCGGGCGGCGCGATGCGCTGTTCGAGCTGAGTGATGCCCTGCTGTGCGCGGATGGCCCGGTGAGGACGTTGGTCGAGCTGTCGTTGGAGCCTGAGCACCGGCGTGGGCATGGCGCCTAGTACGGCGGCCTGAACTGCGGGGATCTGGATGTGGCACGCCTGCGCAGAACGCTGGCAGGGCTGCCGCTTCCCCGCACGGCGTCGGGGCGGCTGGTCCTGGCGGTCGATGTGAGCAACTGGCTGCGGCCGGACGCGAATACCAGCCCGGACCGGATGTTCTGCCACACATACGGGCGAGGCAGAAGCTCGGCCCAAATGATCCCCGGTTGGCCCTACTGTCGGCGTACATCCGAACGTGGTCAGTGAGGTACAGCGATACGTCCCCATCCTGAAGGGGGTTGTGCGCAGGTCGGGGAGCCGGGGCCACCCGACTTCTCAGGGTGCGGGACACGACGGCCCGTCAAGGGCGCCTACAGGCGTCGCTGCGCGATGGGGCTCCGCCCCACCCTGGACTGACCGCCCTGTCCCGAGGCTGGCTGGCTATCGGCCGGCCCCGGCCATGCGGCGACCAAGCAGCCGAGGATGTCCGCTCGTACCCGGCTGGGGAGACACGTCCGTACCCCGACACCTACTCCTTCGTTGTCGCTGTGGAGCCGGGCCGGACGTCGTGGACGGCGGTGTTGGACGTGCTCCGGCTGCGGCCCTGGGACGACGCGATCGCCGTCACCGCCGGCCAGGTCCGAGAGGTGTTCCAGCGGTTGTATGTGGCAGGCCAGTGGCAGATCGGCGACCCGCCCGTCCTCGTCGTCTTTGATGCCGGCTACGACGTGACCCGCCTGGCTTCCTGCTCGCGGACCTGCCCGTGGAGTTACTGGGCCGGATGCGTTCGGACCGAGTCTTGTACTTTCCGCCTCCGCCGCAGCCGGCGGGCAAGCGCGGGCGTAAACCCAAGCACGGGGCAGAGTTCACCTTCGAGTGCCCGGCCACCCAGCCGGTCCCGTCCATCATCACGGTGACCGACACCACTCACTACGGGCAGGCCGTCGCCACGGCGTGGGACCGCCTGCATCCACTGCTGACCCGGCGCTCGGCCTGGGCCGACCATCCCGCGGAGTTGCCGATCATCGAAGGCACCGTCATCCGTCTGCGGGTCGACCACCTTCGCGGCGACCGCCACCCCCGGCCGATCTGGCTGTGGTGGTCGGCCACCGGTGCCACCGCCGGGGACGTGGACCGGCTCTGGCAGGCGTTCCTGCGCAGATTCGACCTGGAACACACCTTCAGGATGTTCAAGCAGACGCTGGGCTGGACGGCTCCCAAACTCCGCGAGCCGGCCGCCGCTGACCGTTGGACCTGGCTGGTCATCGCCGCCCACACCCAACTCCGCCTGGCCCGGCCCCTTGCCGAGGACCTTCGCAGACCCTGGGAGCGGCCCGCACGCCAAGGACGTCTCACCCCTGCACGGGTCCGCCGAGGATTTCGCCGCCTCCACGCCAAGGCCCCTCAACCGGCCGGTGCACCGAAACCCAGCACCGCAGGCCCAGGCCGACCAATCGGCACGAAGAACAAGCACCGTGCACGCGAACGCACCGTCGGGAAACAGGGCCAACCGGACCTCACGGCAACCATCACAAGCAGCAGAGCTGGATAAACGTCAAGCTGAGGGCGCTTCGTTCGGATCACCGAGCCGCCAGGTGCCAGTGCACTGGGCGAAGTCGAGGGCCTTGAAGCAAATGTTGTCCAGTGCGCCTGGCTGGAGCGGTTCACTGTGTCGCTGCGGCGGTGAGCTGCCTCGCGCGCTGTTCTTCGAGCGTCGGGTAGTCGGTGTAGCCCTGTGCGCCGTGTGTGTAGAGGTGCTCCGTGTCGATCGGTGTGTCGAGCGGGTCGTTCGCAGCGATGCGCGCGGGCAGGTCGGGGTGAGCGAGGAACGCGCGTCCAAAGGAGATCAAGTCGGCGTGGCCCTGTGTGAGTACTTGTTCTCCCTGGTGTTGGGTGGTGGGCGCGTGGTTCTCGCCAACGTTGGCGATGAGCGTGCCGTTCCAGCGCGGTCGCAGATCTGCCAGGGCCGGGTAGTCGTCGTTGTCGGTGAGGTGGAGGTAGGCCAGGCCGAGTGGGGCCACCGCATTGAGCAGTGCGCGGTATACGGGGGCCGGGGAGCGCTCGGACATGCCGAATTGTGGGTTACCGGGAGAGAGGCGGAGCCCGAGCCGGTGCGCTCCGATGGCCTCGGCGACTGCGGTGACCAGTTCGACGGCGAACCGGGTCTTGTCGCGTCCGTACGCGTCTGTGCGGAGGTTGGTGTTGTCGGCGAGGAACTGGTGGGTCAGGTAGCTGTTGGCGCCGTGGATCTCCACGCCGTCGAAGCCTGTCTGTAGGGCGTTGCGTGCGGCGGCCACGTGATCGTCGATCGCGGTACGGATGTCGTCCTTCGTCATCTCGCGTGGAACGGGCGCCTCGGCCTTGCCGTCCTTAACGTGCACGGGTCCTGGGACCGGCACAGCGGATGGCCCGGCCGGGACGTCGCCAAGCAGCCGTGAGCGCGGGTGCCCCTGGCGTCCGCCGTGCATGAGCTGAGCGAAGATCCGCCCGCCGCGTGCGTGTACGGCCTCGGTCACCGCGTGCCAGCCGACGATGTGGGCCTCGGTCTCCAGCCCCGGGATGCGCCAGCCGCTCTGTCCCCGGCGGTGTGGCCAGATGCCCTCCGTGACGAGGAGTCCGGCTTCCGCGCGCTGCGCGTAGTATTCCGCGACCACCGGGAGCGGGGTCCCGTCCTCGTGCGCGCGGAACCGGGTCATTGGGGCCATCACGAGACGGTTGGGGAGGGTGAAGCTGCCGGAGGAGTAGGGGGCGAGGAGCGGAGAAGTGGCCGTGTTCGTCATGCGGGAACCGTAGGATCTGACACCCGTGTCAGGTTCAACTCTTGAACCAAGTGAAGGGCTGGAAACCCATGAAGATCGGTGAGCTGTCCCACCGTACGGGCGTGAGCGTGCGATCCCTGCGCTACTACGAGCAGAAGTGCATCCTTGCCTCCGAGCGCACGGCCGGCGGGCACCGGGAGTACCCGGAAGCAGCCGTCGACCGCGTGATCCTTATTCAGCAATTGCTGGCCGCCGGGCTGAGCGGCGACAAGATCGCGAGTGTGCTTCCCTGCATGCGAGACCACGATGGGGGTCCGGCGGAGACGGCGACTCCGTGGCTGGTCGACCAGCTGGAGGCAGAGCGTAGCCGGATCGACCGCTCCATCGAGGACCTGCGTTACACGCGCGAAGTCCTGGACGAGGTCATCGCGACGGCGGCGGGCTGACGAGCTCGGGGGGCTGGAAGTCGCCTCTGAGGATTCTCATTTGGATCAGCAGGCGGACCACAGGAAGATCCCCGCGACGTGAAGTCCGGCCAGGTAGATGGTTGTGGTCTTCTCGTAGCGGGTCGCGATGCCGCGCCACTACTTCAAGCGGTTGATGCATCTCTCGACTGTGTTGCGTTGCTTGTATGCCTGACGGTCGAACACAGGGGGTCTGCCGCCTCTGCTACCACGGCGTAGCCGGTGGCCCCGCTGATCGGACGGGACGGGGATCACCGCTCTGATTCTGCGTCTGCGCAGGTGCTCACGGATGGCGCGTGAGGAGTATGCCTTGTCCGCCAGGACCACGTTCGGCCTGGTGCGGGTCCGTCCACGTCGGCGGGGAACACGCACACGTGACATCACGTCGGCGAAGGCGGGAGCATCACCGGCCTGACCGGCAGTGAGGTGGAACGCGACGGGCCTGCATTGTCCGTCGGCCGCGAGATGGATCTTTGTGCTCAGCCCGCCGCGCGATCGGCCGATGGCGCGGTCTGCCGGTTCACCGGCCGGATCCCCCTTTTTTGCGGGCCCCGGCCGCATTCTGGTGAGCGCGCACGATCGTCGAGTCCACCGAGATAGCCCAGTTCAGGTCCTCATCGGCATCAGCCTGGGCCATCAGCGCGGTGAACACCCGCGCCCAGGTGCCGTCGGCGGCTCACATCCGCCACCATTGTAGACGCCGCGCCAGTTGCCGTACTTCTCGGGCAGGTGCACCCACTGCGAGCCGGTTCTGAACCTGAAGGCGATCGCATCGATCACCTCCCGGTGATCCCGCCACCGACCACCCCGCTTCGGAGCCCGGTCGGGGAGAAGCGGCTCAATCCGCGCCCACTGCACGTCAGTCAACGACACACTCAGGCCAACGATCAGATGATCCGAACGAAGCGCCCTAGGACTGGGATCATGCGAGGATCGCGGTCAGTTCTACGATTGGGTTATCCGGTCGCGCAGCCAGGACTCGACGCCGCTGAGCGCCCGAGCTGGCCAGCCCCGCCCAGCAGGCGGCCATGCCACGTACGCTCTGCGCAAGGCCATCAACCGAACCCGACCGGGGCAGGGCGGCTCCCCGAGCGCACTCCGCCCCGCACAGAGCGTTCTGTGCGGGGCGGAGTGCGTGCGTACCGGTGTGGTGTCGGGGGTCGTGCTGCTCCGCGGAAGTGCGTGGAGGGGGTTGATCCGGCCGTCCCCGTCGTGGTCGGCGAGGTGTTGGAGCCCATTCGGTCAGCGGATTCCGGAGTCGGGATGCACGGCATCCCATTCTTGGCGTGCTCGCGCGATGGCATCGCGGTGGTCGGCTGACCAATCCGCGAGGGCTTTCACCAGATGTGTAAGGCTGTGGCCCGTCGTCGTGAGCTCGTACTCGACTTGCGGAGGCGCTGTCGGGTGCACGGTCCGACGGATCAGTCCGTCGCGTTCCAGCCGACGCACAGTGAGCGTCAGCATCCGCTGCGAGATACCGGGTATGGCGCGTTGCAGCTGTCGGAAACGACGTACGCCCTGGGCCAGTTCGACCACGACTAGGACCGACCATTTGTCGCCGATCCGGTCGAGCACCTCGCGGATCCCGCAATCCTCGTGCTCGCCGCCGCATGTGACTACGGGTTCGGTGGTTACCCCTGTGTGCCCTACTGACATGGAAGTGCCTCCTTACGCTTCGTGACGCAAGCCCGCAGGATGATCCTGGTTACAGAAGAGAACCTACCGGAAGGAAGATCCTGATGATCATGATTACTGGAGCGGCCGGCGCCTTGGGCGCGCTGATTGCCGAGCGGCTGGCTGACCGTGACGACACGGTCCTTGGAACGCGCGATCCTCAGCAGTTCCCGGCTGTGTTGCCTGTCCGCCGCATCGACTTCGACGATCGCAGCACCTTCATCAGGGGCTTCGACGCTGTGGATGTGCTGGTCCTGATCTCCGCGGGCCAGGGTGAGGACGACACCGTCATAGCCCGGCACGGCGCCGCCATCGATGCCGCCGAGAAGGCCGGTGTGGGGCATGTCGTCTATACGAGCCTGACCGCCGATGGCGATCACCTCCCTTACGCGCTGCCGCATCGCTGGACGGAGAGGCGGCTCCGGGAGAGCACCATGGGCTGGACGATCCTGCGCAACGGCCTCTACGCGGAGTTGCTGGCCGGGCTCGCCCCGTTGGAGGGCGGCCGGATCACTGCCCCGCTCGGTGAGGGCCGTCTGGCAGCCGTTGCGCGGGCTGACCTGGCCGACGCCGCGGTGCGGGTAACGGTGGATGCGCCCGCTCACGCAGGACGCATCTACGAACTCGTCGGCGAGCAGGCGATCGGCGGCGCCGACTTGGCCCGCGCACACGGACCGCACGTCACCTATGAGCCAGCGACACTCGCCCAGGCCCGCGCGCGCATCGCCGCCTCCGGCGCCGAACTGTTCCAGGTGCCGATGCTGGTGGGTACCTACTCCGCCATCGCTGCCGGATTCATGTCCCGAACCGGTGGTGACCTTCGTCAACTCCTGGGCCGGGAACCCCGATCCCCGCTCGCAGTAACCCTCGCATAGCCACAGAACACAGGCCCCGCGCAGCCAGGAAATTTCCATGCCCTGCGCAACCAAGGCGATGCTGACGGCGGTTGTGGTGGAACCTGCCGAGCCGGTGCGAGCGCGCCTTGGACGGCTGGCCGCGTCTGTGACCGCGCAGGTCAGGCAGGGTCTACGGGCGAAGATCGTCCTCGCGGCGGCCGGCGGCCTGGCCAACGTCGCCATCGCACGTGAGCTAGTGGTCAGCGTCGACACCGGGCCTCCGGGCGATGCGGCGCCGGGGTGCTCGGCCGCATTGATGGGCGTCGTGTGATGTGTACTGGGTGTGCGTCATCGGTTCTCACAGGCGCTGGGCTGGGGTGTGGCGGCATGGGGGTGTTGTTTTGCTGGTGGAGGCCGTTGTCGTCTCTCGGACTGGACCGCGCACCTGTCCGTTGTCCGCGATGCTGCCGTGCCGCTGCCCGAGCCGTTGGCCGCGCTCCTGGTCGAGCTGGCCGGGCAGCTGACCGCCACGGCCGCGGACGCGCTGTTGGCCGCGCTGCGCGCCGCCGGGGTGCTGGAGCGGATCGCCGCCCGGGTCGGCCGGGAGGCCGTCGGTGCGCTGCGCGACGACGCCATGTCCGCCGAAGCGGTGGCCACCGCGCTCGGCACCACCCGCTCCAAGGCCCTGGTCCTGCTCCTGACCCAGCAGGACGGGTAAGGGCTGTCGGGCGCCGAGCAGTATGTGTGAGACTCTCTCTGATTGATCACTCGGGGGGAGTTTCGCGTTGAACGCGCTGTTGAAGAGGGTGTGGATCGGGCTGGCCGCGACCTTGATCGTGAGTCTGGCCGCCGTGGTCCTGCCGGACCACATCCAGATAGACGACGACGGGCGCATCCACCTGGGCGCGCCCGCGCCCGCGCCGTCCCCGTCCACGGCGGCGCCCACACCGGAGTCCACGTCACCGCCCCTCACACGGGACGCCGTGGACGGAGTGATCCGGACAGCGGTCAGCGCGGCGGGCCTCGACCCGGCGCAGGGCCGCCCGACCGTCGCGGCCGACGCCAACTCGAACAGGACGGGCTGGATGGCCGTCCGCGAGAAGACCTCCGCACAGTCGGAGATGAACGCGATCTGCGCCGACCTGGAGCGCCAGGGCTGGACGCTGAACCCGAACGGCGACCGCCCCGACGCCTCCCGCAGCTACAAGCGCGGGGGCTGGTACCTGCTGGTGAGCACGCGCGGGAAGACCCAGGCGCCGTCCACCACCTCCGCCTTGACCGACTCGCAGACTTACCTGACCCTGACCGGGCTCCAGCTGAACCTTTCCGACATACCCCTCCCCGAGATCACCGTCCCCATCGGCTAACCCTTCGTACGACGCCTACGACCTGGCGCTCTACCGGGCCAGGGTGGCGGAGGACTCGATTGCCGAGGACGTCCGGATCGTCGAGGTCGGATCCGAGTAGGCGGCCGCGCCGGGCTCACTTCGCGGTGCTGGCCAGCAACCGGCGTTTCGAAAGTTGAGGACGCCTGCGGTTGCGGGCAGCGGGGCCGCGGGCCGTTCTACTGCCCGGCGGTGCATACGCGGAGCCCTACGGGCAATTATAGGAAACGGAGCAGACGTCGTGAGTGATGCAACCGGGTCGGTGCGCACATACCGCCTCTTCCACGGCAAGCGGCTCGCGATGGGACTCAGGGGCGAACCGGGGGTGCTCGTAAGCACCTCAACCCTGCCGCCGCTGCCAGGGGCTGCACCGGTCACGCATCCGTTCGCCACCGCGACGTTCCACGTGGCCGAATGCGAGGGCGAGCTCGGAGCGCTCCTGCGCGAGGCATCCGATCTCCATGCATTCCTCGACGCTGCCGAGCGTTCCGGCTACGCGGTCGAGGCGGTCGAGGACCGCACGGCACCATTGCCACCTGCCGCAGGCGGCAGCGACGCGGCATCCGAGGGCGTCGACCGGCTCATAGTGGTGGGCAGAGCGCACTTGACTCAGCTCAGGACCGACCCGGTGCTGAACGTCATCGAGCTGCCCGACGGGCTCGGCGTCTGCCTCGTGCACGCCGTACGCGGCGGAGGCAAGATCTACGTTGCACCCGACGAATCGGCGCTGTTCGCGCAGTCAGCGGTCGACTTCGAGACGGGCCTCGACGCGTTCCGCGACGGCGCCCGCACGCCGCTCGAGAAGTTCGACAACAACGGCAGCGGCACACAAGGGTGACGCCGCCGCCCTTACCCGCGCTCCGCCCCCCTTGACACTGAACACGGGTTGTGCTTGTCGGAGCCGAGGTGGTCGGTGATCCCGACCACCGATCGGACAGCGGCAGCCACTTCGTCAGCCGCTGAAGGATGCCCCCTCATCTGTCAGCCGAAGGTTCTCGGCCTGCAGCCCGCACCACCAACTCGTGGATCAACTGACCGTCAACCGTCAACCGTCAACCGTCTTCGGCTGCTTCGGCTCAGGCGTCTCGGCGGTCTCGGCCTCCGTCACGTGCTCACTGGACACCGATGAATCTTCCTGGATCAGGAATAAACCGAACACTCACGGCCACCCCGGAGGAGACTGTGGCGGAGGAGGAGAGCGGGGGGCGGCCCGTCCGCGTAGGCGGCGGGGCCTGCAGCCACAGGCGCGCTCAGCCCGTGAGGAAGGCGCCCTCGGAGCAGGGGCGGCAGACGAAGACGTAGCCCAACTGGCCGCCGAGGTTCATCGCGGTCTGCCGGTCGATCCCCTCCTCCAAGTGTGCCGCGAATTCCGTCGTGCCGGAGCAGGAGGGGCACCCGGGCAACCGGTCGTCGTCCAGGTAGGAGGGGCTGCCGCCGAGCGATCCGAGCACCTCGCGTTGCTTCCCGAACCGCTCGCCGGGCTCCCGCTTCCACCCTGAACGGGCGAGGTCGTATGCGTCGCGCGGGAGATCGTCGCCGTCATCCTCCTCGGGTTCGAGCGTCACGACCCGGGTCGTGATCGCCGACACTGCGGGCAGCCGCGTCACGCCCTTCTCGGGTACGGCCACCGGTACCAGTCCCGCGGGCGGGAAAAGAAGGACCCGATTCGCCCCGGAGGTCGCGTCCCACAGCTCGCAGGCGCCCGGATCGTTCTGGCACACGAACACCGACAGGACGCCGTACTCGACCGGCAGATGCGCGAAGAACTGCATCGGCCCTCCGCAGTAATCGCTGCACACCGGCCAGGTGAACCCCTCGGGGGCCAGCGGCACACCCCCGGTACGTGGCACGTCTGCATCGGGCGCGGCCGTGCCGTCGTAGATCATCAAAGTTGCCTGCATGGAGGAAGGCTACGGGCAGTCGGCAGCTCAGGATCCAGCATGCACAGTCAGTGCGCCGTCGCGGATCATCCCGATGTACCCCGAGGAGGGGGCACTCCACGAGCTCGGCGACGCCGGCGGCGGTAAACGGGTCAAGGACCGCGCGATGCTGATCCTCAGTCAGTTATCCGCGCTTGTGCACGGCCCGTGCGGCGATGGCGCAGGCGGACTTGCTCTGTGTGAGAAGGCCCTCGCGGACCTCGTTCAGCTCATCGACGCGCAGGAGCAATGCCGATGAGACGGCGTGGTCGATCGCGGAATGCTCCGAGGCGGGCACCCGGGCCGCCCTGGTGCCACCGGCGGAGGAAAGCCTGGTTCAATATAGCGAGCACGTCCGGCGGCAGGGCCGTGGCGGACCTGATGTGGCGGGCGGTCGTGGGATCCACGGGGCGTACCTCCTGTGTCGTGCGGACAGCGGTCAGGCTACGGTCCGGGTCGGACAGGGCTCCGACGGCTGGGGCAGCCCGCGTGACACGGACGTCACAGTGCCGTTGGACTGCACGCCCCCGAACCGGGCTCGTCCTCCTCGATCAGGAATCCGGGTGGTGGCGGCGGAGGCAACCGCGGTCCCTGCTCCAGAAGGCGGCGGAGGTGCGGTGGCACCGGAGCTTTGACAATCGGGCTTGCCGGACCACGCTCCGGGAAACAGGCCAGCATACCGCTGCTGACGTGTACCAACCCTATCTCCGGTGAGCCCCCCATGGGGGGCGCGTGTTCATACTCAGTCTCTTGTCCACAGCTAACGCAACGCATGTCTCACCTCTGCTCCTGGGCTGGGCACCGCAAAATCGTGGCTCCTTGGTCCGCCAGCGGCGGCTTGATGTTCCTGGGGCTCGCGCAGCCCCACTACTTGGTCGTCGACGTTCCCCGGGCGGTTCCACGGGCGGCGTCGCCGCCACCGGTGGACTGCACGCTGATGCCCCCGGTGGCGGTGTCCTCTCAGGGTTCAGCCCTCGTCGACGTACTTCCAGAAGACCGGCGAGTTCGGTCATCGAACACAGCGGAGACCGCCGCCGGCGTATGGGAAACTTGCATCTCGGAAGTGCCTTGCTGATCCAGCGTGCTGGAAGCCTGAAGAACTCCCATCATCGCAGGTCACGAGGCACTTCTGAAGCTTCCCCTTGATCTTGGACACCTGGAGACTGGGACGTGAGGTTCCAGAGGAAGTAGTGCCAGGTGGGAAGCAAGTACACGAAGCGGTACTCGGAGGAGTACAAGCGGGACGCCATCGCGCTCGTCAACTCCTCCGGCAGGACCGTGACCGAGGTCGCCAGGGAGCTCGGCGTCAGCCCGGAGAGTCTGCGCAACTGGGTCCGGCGCGAGCAGGCCGACCGCGGCGAAGGCACCCCGGGCGAGCTGACCAGCGCGGAGCGTGAGGAACTGCAGCAGCTGCGCAGGCAGAACCGCGAACAGCAGCAGACGATCGAGATCCTGAAAAAAGCGACCTTAGATTCAACAGGTCAAGGCAACGCTCTCGGCTGGTGTGCGGAATCCCAAGCACTTGCGCGGACGGTTGTTGAGCTTCGCCGCGATAGCGTCAAGATCGTCCTGGCTGAACGTCGACAGGTTTGTCCCCTTGGGCAGGTACTGGCGGAGCAGCTTGTTGGTGTTCTCGTTGGTGCCACGTTGCCAGGGGCTACGCGGGGCCGCGAAGAACACGTCGACACCGGTATCGGCGGTGAGTCGCTTGTGAGCTGCCAGTTCCATACCGCGATCCCAGGGCAGCGTGCCGTGTAGTCGGGAGTCCATGCGCGCGTAGGTCTCGGCGAGAGCAGGAACGACCACGGTGGTGTGACGGCTGGCGAGTTTCACGACGGTGAGGACGCGCGACTGCCGGTCGACCAATGTGGCGACCTGGCTATTGTTCGAGCCGATCACCAGATCGCCTTCCAGGTGCCCGGATTCGCTGCGGTCCTCCGCCGCCCGGGGCCGCTCCTCGATCGGTCGGGCATCGGTGATCTGTGAACGCCACTGGCCTTTCACCGTGTGGCGCTTGTTCTTCCGTATCGGGCGCCCAGTTCGAAGGCGCTTGCACAGCTCGCGGGGAACCACCTTCCAGCGGGTGGTGTAGATCGACCGGTAGATCGTCTCGTGGGTGATCTGCATCTGCGGGTCGTCCCCGTGATGCAGACGCAGGTGTCCGACGATCTGTTCGGGCGACCACTCCTCCTTCAGCAGGGTCAACACCGTCTGTCTCAACGCGGGTTTGCTGGCGAGCAGGCACTGCTTCGGGCGCCGGGCACGATCAAGCGCCCGTGCCGCCGGTCAGCCGACTGAGCGACCGACCGGCGCGGGGTATTTCAGCCCTGCAGCCAGTGGGCGATCGCCGCGGATATCTGCGACGCCTCGGGATCGGGCAGAAAGAGCCACTGCCCGCCAGGATTGAGATCAATGAAGTACGTGCCGCTCGCTGTCTCGATCCAGTCTTGGCTGGTGTACCTGACGGACATTGCCGCTGACAGATCGACTGCCCGTTGTTCGATGTCCGGTGCCTTCAACGGCCGCCACGAGGTGTGCGCGGCGGCGCTCCTGCGCCAGTCCAGGGGGATGTTTTCTGCCGGGATCTGGAAGGCCCAGGCTTCATCACGCACCGTCACGACCCGCAGATGCCGTACGGCCCTGACGCGTTCTTGCAAAATGAATGGTGCGCCCGCCAGGAGTCCTGCGACCGACGGGTCCTGCGCGTCCACGGGGGCCGCGAAGACGATCCGCGGATCGCCCTGCTCAAGCCAGTACTGCGGGGGCCCGAGGGGTTTGGCGATGAGATGTCCCGGCAGAGACGACATCTCGGACGCGTCGTTGGTGACCATCAGCGGCGGCACGTCGATACCTGCCCCAGTGGCGGTCCGGCATTGCACGATTTTGTTCTCGGCGGCGAGCAACGCGTCCAGGGACGTCAGCCACTCGCAGGCGGGGTTGCGCAGTAGCGACACCAGCAGCGTGCGCCACGCGCCCTGCACCGCGGCCTGCTTGCTTCCCCATCTCATCCCAACGTCCCAGTCGGCCGGCGCGGGCCGTCGGATCCAGCCGCGGTGGGCGTCCTCGAGGTGGGCGGCTCCGTGACCGTTCGTGGTCTCCACGCCGAGCCGAGTTGCGGAGACCACGAACGGGATGCGCTGGACACCGGCCGCGTCGAGGACGACCAACGGGCGGAGCGAGGAGATGCGATCCGCCACCTCACGTACGTGGGGATCGGATTCCTCACCGATGATCACCACTGGGGTGCGTGGGCCGGCGTGACCGTGGCCCGCAGCGCCGCAGGATTCGTTTACTGCCCGTGCCACAGCGCATGCCCCGTCAGCTGAAGGTGAACGGGTCATTGTCCGTTGTCTCGACCGACATGGTCGTCGTCCTGCCCGGAACGTCGGCAAAGTCGACGGCCTCGGCCATCGTGTCGTAGAGACTCGGGGGGAGCTGCCGCTCCCCGGTCACGGGTGCGTCATCGAGTCGATCGGCGTTCATATGGCTGCCTCTCTTTCCTTTTGATCCCGAGTTGTGCCGATGTGGTGCGAACGGAGCCGGATAGCGGCTGACCCCGTCGGAGGTGCAGCCGGGTTGCCTTGGCCGGGTCTATGCGGCCGTCAGCGACCCCGATCCGCCCTCCGTGCGGTCGTCGAAGATGTCGTCGGCGAAGACGAGCAGGGACGATCCGATCCCCTTGATGAAGGCGTAGTTCAGCGTTCCCCCCACGACAGCCCCCACGAGGGGAATGAGCCGGCCCACCACGCGGGCGCTCAGCCGCTTCAGCACCTCCTGCGCCACCTTGATGACCAGGTACTCCAGGCCCTTGGCACTGGCTTCCACGCCGACCGACAACGCGACGATCTTCATGAACTCCTCGAAGCTGACCGCGTACCGGCCGGTGCGGTGGTAGATCACCGCCAGGGTGACCTTGAACTGCTGGGCCACGGTGTTGGCGATGTCCGCCGGAATGCCCAGTGCCAGGGTCAGACCTCCGCCGGACCCGGCAGCGACACCCGTGGCCGCCGCCAGGCGGGCACAGTGGTCGATGTACCCATGGATGCCCCGCTTGTCGACCTCCTGCTTGATCTTGAAGGAGTCGAGGTTTCGATGGATGAACTCGAAGGAGCTACCCAGTGGTCCGAAATCTTCTGCGCCCATCAGCCCTCCCTGGCAGCGGCATTCGCAGGTTTTCTGATCGCTGCCATGAGGTTGCCGGTTCCTTGGGCTCGCCGTCTCCATCAAAAGACGGAATCGCGGCGACCCGGTGCGGTGGCGACTACGGCCTCCTGCTCCCCAGCTGCCGGATCGCGATGCAGTCGGGAATCTCCACCCACCGGTATCCCGTCCGGATCACACCGTCCTGGGCGAGCGTGCGCAGGGCACGGCTGACACTCACCTCGGCGGCTCCTATCAGCGTGGCCAACTCGTACTGCGTGAGCGCGACACGGCAGGGAGTGCGGCTGCCGTTCTCCTCGCACCACTCCGCCAGTACCCGGCACAGCCTCACCTGTACGGGTACGCCTGCGAAGTCGACCCGCCGCCGTGTGGCGGCCCGCAGCCGCTCGACGACCTGCCGACTGACGGCGGCCAATGCCAGTGGGTGCCGGTGCAGGAAATCCCGGAACTCCTGCTGGGAAATGGCCTGGACTTTTGCAGCACCGACAGCCGTCACCGTGGCCACGCGAGGCCGCCCGTCGAGTGCCGCCATCTCTCCGACCAGATCGCCGCTGTGGCGTACTGCCAGCAGCGCCGACCGGCCGTCCGCGGTCGTGGCACTGACCTTGACGGACGCGTCGACGAGCAGGATCGCATGTGTGGTGCTGTCCCCTTCCGCCAGCAATTGCTGCCCGTCCGCATAGCGGCGCCGGGAGCCGAGGGTGAGCAGAGCATCTCCGGTTCTGGCGGGAAGTGCGTACATCAGACTGTTAGATGGCCACGGTCCACGCCGGCTAGATGTGCTGGAGCTCGACAAGGCCAACGCCCCCTCTCGTTACCGCCCGTAGGCTGCATCCCTTCGACTACGCTATGACAGGACTTCGGTACAATCGGACACTTCTGCCGTACTGCAGATCGTCCAGCCGCCAGGGGAGGGATTGTGGACGACGGTGTGGCCGACCGTGCCTCTCGACTCCTGCAGCACGGCGCCGAACTGATGGGCCGGGATGTGCTGATCGAGGCGGAGATCGCGCTTCGCAAAGCTGCCGGCCTGTTTCCCGTGGAGGACCTCCGACGGTCCACCTGTCTGGAGAAGCTGGGCAAGGTCCGCGTTGCCCGCGGCAAGCTCGAACAAGCCGCCGCCTCCTTCCGATCTTCCTTCCTCGTGGTGGCCGCCAACGCGTATCGCGATTACACGGGCTCGCTGGAGGTGCGGCGTATTGCCGCGTCCTGGCTCGGCGAAGCGGTAAGCCTGTCTGTGTCCTTGGCGCTGATGGCGTCCAACCCGAAGATCACCGCTTCGGCCATGCGGCAGGTCATGACCTGGAAAGCGATCACGGCTGCACTCACCAAAGTCGAACCGCCGCGAGCTGGCCCGCTGTTTCCCCGTCTGTCGGAGACCTGGAGCCGGCTGCCGGCCGATGGCGTCCTTCTCGAGTTCTTGCGCTACGCGCCTCACGACTTCACCGCTCCGCTGGAATCGGCGGGGCAACTGCCCGACAGGTACGCCTGCTTCGCCCTCGGAGGCGGGGCCTACGACCGGCGGGTCACCCTCGTCGACGTCGGGCCCGCCAAAGAGATCGACGACTGCGTTGCAGACGTGCGGGAGGAAATGTCCGGTCTGGCCTCCTATCACGGCGGTTGCGTCTCCATGCCCGTCGCGGAGATGCGTCGCCTGTTCGAAGCCGAGGACGACGGGTCCGACGGGCCACCCGTGACCGCACAGATGCAGGTGACCTACAGCCGCTCGCATCAGCTCATCGAGCACACGGTCGCCATCGACGCCGTCTCGTTCCGGCAGCTGATGTGGGACCTCAGCAACGGCACGAGTACGTTTCCGCAGGAGCAGTTGCATCGCCTGTACGGACTGCAGGCATCGGTCGGCAAGGCCGAAGACTGCGACCCTTCCCATCCCCCGGAACCGCCCTCCAACGTGAGGGGTCGGGCATCACGTGCTCTGGCCGCAGCCGTACTCGAGCCTCTGCGCCCCCTCGTGTCCCGGGCTCGCCGAGTCATCATCGCTCCCGATTCCGAACTGTGGCTGGCACCGTTCGCCGCTCTGCCCAATGCCGACGGCAGCCCATGGCTGACCGATGCCACCCTCACCTTCGTCAACCACGGTCTGGAACCGACTACGGACGACTCGCTGACGGTCGGCACCGGGGATCCCCTGGTCGTCGCGGACCCGGACTTTGGCGCACCGGACGGCAAACGGAAACGGACAGTCTTCGCGCCGCTTCCTCACGCCCGCGAGGAGGGGAAGATCGTGGCATCACTCCTCGGAGTCGGCGTCACGACGGGCCTCGACGCCACCGACCTGTTGCTGCGCAATGTCCGATCGCCGCGGGTTCTGCATCTGGCCACCCACGCCTTCGCCGTCCGCCATCGGGAAGTCTCCAGTAGGGGCCTCGAGGTCAACCACCTCGGCCGATTCCGCGGATTCGAGCTCCTCACGCACTCGGAAAAGCCGTGGCATCGCTGCGGAGTGGCGTTGGCCAACGCGGCGCTTTGGGAATCCGGGGGTGAGGGCCTGCCGAAACCGGGTGACGGCCTGCTCCTAGGATCCGACATCGCCGGACTCTCCCTGAAAGATACGGCTCTGGTCGTACTCAGCGCATGCGAGACCGGTCTCGGCGAGGTCCGGGCGGGCGATGTGCCCTGGTCGGCTGGTCATGCCTTCCGCCAGGCCGGAGCCAGAGTCGTCGTCATGAGCCTGTGGCGCGTTCCGGACGGAACAACCCGGACGGTGATCCAGGAGTTCTACCGCCGTCTCGCTGCCGGCGCCTCGCCAGCGCACGCGCTTCAGCAAGCGCAGAGGAAGGCTTGGTCGGAAGGACTACACCCTCGGCACTGGGCCGCGTTCGTCTGTCTCGGTGTTCCTGCGCACACACTTCGCCCCTTCGCCCTTGTACCGTCCCAGCACCGTCACTGCCGTGGAGTGGCCAGACGCCGGAGGGGGTTGCGTGGACCACGTGGCTGAGGTGAACCTTGTCCTCGTCGACGACAGCAGCCGTTCCTTCGACACGGCTCCCCAAGAGGTCGACATCGGCGCCGTCAAGTTTCAGGGCTGGCAGATCCATGCCGTCACGCCGGTGCCCGCGGATTTCCGCGACCATGACGTCTACGTCATCAAAGTGAACACCGACCTGGTCCTACGTCCCTTCGCCTCACCGCCACAGTGGATGGAGTTCGGGTTCACATTCGAGGACAGCGGAGTGTACGTAACCGACATGGTGCCGAGGGCCGTCGGCCTGCCCGAGCCCGCCCGCAGTTACGCAGTGACCAGACATCTCGCCTTCATCGCCAATCCCGACGCCATCTCCCGGACCGGCTGCTCTGGGGACATGGTGATGAACGACCTTGTCGTTCCGGCGCTCACACCGACCATCGAGGCGCTCGGAATCGGCAGCACCTCAGTGCGGTGGCGCCACACAGGAGACACCCACGGCGTCCCCGTTGGCTCGCGCAGCGGCTGGCTCCTACTGCTGGTCCCGTCCGGCCTGCGTGAACTGAAAGTACGGTCCGATGCCGCCTACGCACTGACACCGTTCCAAGACATGGGGTTCTCGCCGAAGGGCAGACCCGCAGCGTTCGTCGTCCAACTTCCCCTCGGCAAGCCCCCCGAACCCCGTCCGGCCTCGGCTGACTTCACTGGCCGGCGTCAGATCAGGCTCGGCTTCGCCCTCGACGTCGAGGGCTACAGCACTCGCTCCGGCCCTCTGCAGAACGAGGTACAGGACCGGGTGGCCCAACTCGTCCGCCAAGTGCTGCACGAGGCCGGCGTTTCCGATGAGCGGACAGACGTCCAGCCCACAGGTGACGGCATGAACGTGGTCCTGCCTGCCGAAATGGACTGCGTCGATCTCCTTCCCCGGCTGATGACTGGCGTGGCCGGGCATCTGGCCAGGGACAACAGCGGTCACTCGGACAGAATCCGATGCCGTATGGCGTGCGACATCGGGCCCGTCGTTCGTTCGGCGCTTGGCTTCTCCGGCCCCACGGTGGTGAGGTTCTGTCGCCTGGTAGACAGCCGACAGCTACGGGATGCTCTGGAGAACGACGAGAAAGCCGACCTCGTCGTGGCCATTTCCGACTGGCTGTACGACAACGTCTTCCGCCCCGGATATGCAACCGCCGACCGCAGTCCCCTCGACGACCGCGCCCTCCGCGACGGCACCCCTGTTGAAGGCCCCTTCGACGAAAGAGCCTTCACGCAAGTCCTCGCCGTGGCCAAGGGCTACCAAGCCACCGCATGGCTGTGGAGCGTAGATTCCGCCCGAAAAGTCCTCACGGACTAATCCCCAACGGGGTCGGACTCCTCGCCTCGGAAGCCTCCACAGTCGACTGTAAAGCGACTGTGCGACGCAAATGTCGGGGTCCCCTCGCCCGAAGAGGTCGTTTCCAGCGTGTGCTACCGCAGCGCCAATGCGCTCAGACGGCCCGGTGTTGCGGACACATATATCGCTCCGCCGCCTCACGGACTGCGCCGGCTGCGGATCGCTGCGGACAGCCCGTCCCGGCTCCTGGCGCACCGCCTAGCCCGGCCCCTGCCGGGCCTGCGGCAACCGCATCGACTGGTACACCCGCACGACCACCGCTCCATCAGCCTCCGCCGGCAGAACTCCACACGGCCACCGTCCCCCGCCGGCTACTGCCGGCACGTGGAAGCCGGCATCGCCCACCCGGCAGCGACGGCACCGCTGGTGCCGCATCACGCACCTCGCGCTCTGCCCGCGCGGCGAGACTCCGGAATGAACTCACCCTCCGCTACCGAACTGCGCCGCGGCCTCGCCCTGCGCACGCGGCGCCTGCTCGACTCCGGCACGTTCACCCCGCCGCCGACCCGCCGCCCCCGCCGGACTCGGCGGCCTGGCAGACCGGCCCGGCCCGTGGTGCAGATCCTCTACGGCCGCTACCTTACCGCCCAGCCCGTCGAGGACGTCCGGAGCATCGCCCAGCCCCGACGGTGGGAGCGCTGCCCCACCTCGTCCTCGCGCGGGGCCTTCAGCCGGCCGCTGGACACAGGTGCCCGCCACCGCGGCCCGCGGACAGCTCGCCCTGCCCGCAGCCGACATGGCCATCCACAACCTCAGCTCCCTGCCGTATGCGCAACAGCTGCGCTGGCGCGCCCAGCGCTGCTCCGCTACCAGGGATGCCGCGACCCGCAGTGCTCCCGGCACGGCGAAGCAAGCCACCAGGCCGGGCGGATCCGGGTGGCCGGCCACTGCGACTGAGAAAACTTCTCGGCCAGGCAGCGGCCAGGATGAGCCCAGACCCCACACGACGCGCAAACCGGCGAGAGGGGCCAACGCCGTGGCCGGAAGCGGTGAGGCTCTCGACGCGAAGCCCAGCGGTCGGCTAGCTGACGCACGGTCAGTGGTTCTCGTTCCGAACTGCCTGCTTCAAGCCGGGCACTATCTGTTCGATCGTGGTGTAGCTCGTGGTGCAGCCGGGCTCGTCGGTGAAAACGAGTCGGTTGTCTTCCCTCATCGGCTTGACCCCGTACGCCTCGTACACCGTCTCGCCGTTCAACGACACGGCGAAGTCCAGGTCCACCACCTTGGCGAATTCGTAACGGGCTGTTTCCACCAAAAACCGGGCCCGTCTCACGGCCAGTCGGGCGAACAGAAGGGCCCGGATGGGGCGGCCACTCCACGGCTCGGACGCCAAGAATTCGGCGCGGAAGGCCAACAGGACACCAGGCTCCAGCCACTCGCCCTGGTACGAGGCTCTTGAGTCGAAATGCAGACGCTGCAGCGCCCCAAGGCCGACGGACAACCGCAACGGAAACCTAGAACCGAATGATTTCCCCTTGAGCAGGAACGGGTTGGTCAGATCCAGCCGCTGGCGAGCAGGGACAGACCCAGAAGCAGCAGGATGACGGCGGTCACCGCTGTGGGAACTGTCGCTGCCCGCCACCGGGCTTTTGGGACGCTGTTCACGACCTCCGGACGCAGCTCCGGAAGCGCCTCGGCCCGCATCGCGGAGTCGCCGACCATGCCGCCTTCGACGAGTACGGCCAGCGGCCCACCTCCCGGCGGCAACGTGGTGATGTCCTCCGCGCAGGAGACCAGATTGAGCAGATGCGCCTCCCCGTTCTTGCCGGACAGCAGCGAGGCCAGCCGAACCAAGAAGGCAGCGTCGGCGCCAGGCGCCGTTCGGCCGGCGATCCAGCGCTCCCCCAGACGGGCGGGGACGTCGGTGTCCTGCACGGGCGGGACGGGATTCAGGGATGCCAGCGCGGTCGCGAGCCTGCCGGTGAGCTCCTTGCGCTCGGCGGCGAGCTCCGAGGGGCGGGCGGCCAGCAGCCGGTCCACCTCAGTGCTGGAACAGATACCGTCCAGGAGCTCGGACAGCGCCCCGCGGCCCTCCGGGTGACCGGCGATGTCGTCCAGCCAGCGGGACGCGAGCGCCAGCACCGCGGCTCGGTCCTGCCCGGCCTCCACTGCACCCCCCGGGCCGGGGGAGGAGCCCTCGAGGACCAGGGTGTAGAAAATGAGGGTTCCCACGGAGTCGGTCCGGGTGGAGGGGACCCCACTGATCAGCACTCGCCAGCGACCGTTCGACGAGATGGCGAGCAGGCAGGGTCGCTCGGTGGCGGTGTACTCCGAGTATGGGTCCCACCAGCGGCTTTCGGGTGCGGGGCCGAGGAAGCCGTAGTCCAGCCTGCGGGGCACGCCCCGGGTTCGAAGACAAATCTGCACGGTAGTCCCTTCGGCGGTCAGCTCAGATGGTGCAGACGGGGCCCGCTCTCCCGAGTGGCCAGGGCGGTGAGCACGTCGAAGAGCGACTGGGTGGTGCGCTGCGACTCGGTGAACAGCAGGGCGTCGCTGTCGGCGGCGCGCTTGCGACGGTCGCGTTCGCCGTTGAAGCTCAGCCACAGGTCACGGAAGAAGCCCTCCCTCACCTCCGCATAGCTTCGGGAGTGCAGGGCAACGGTCTGCCGTGTTGCCGTCGTCCGCTCGCTCTGCGTCCGCGCGGTGTCGACCAGTTGCCGGCACAGCAGGGTGATGAGGTCGTCCAGTCCCTTCCGGACAATCTGGCCCGGCGGCCGGACCCGGTACTTGGGCACGAGGATCTCGCCGCCGGGAGATGCCTGGGCGTGGAGCCAGCGTGCCGAGACCAGCTCCACACAGCCGAAGGTGTCGATCGGGAGGTAGCGGATCGCCGCGTGCGGGGCCGCCTCACGGACCGTCTTGAGCACTTCGCTGAACTGATCGACCACCTTCTCCCGCAGCGCGCCCGCTTGATCCTGGAGACTGCCGCTGTCCGACAGGTACGTCTCGCACTTGACCGGGCAGAACACGATCATGGCCGGCTCACCCGCCAGCTCCCGCCGGTTCTTCGCCCATCTGAGAACGGCCTGGTTGATCTGGAATACTGACAGGTGAGAGGTGAGCAGATGCGCGTGGTCGTCACCGGCGTCCATGAGCAGCACTGAGTCGATCGGGAGGATAAGCACGGAACTGTCGGCGAGGAACGCTTCGCACTCGGACCACTTCTGCTCGTCCTCGGTGCCTTCGCCGGCCCCTTCCAGCCATGCGCCCGGATAGTCGAGGATGTTGAACCGGATCTGCAGGCCTTGTCCCCGCGCTTCGAGCAACAGCCGGAACCAGGAGGGATCGCTGGTACTGGGAACCAGGCCGGGCTGGAACACACGGGCCTTGAGCGCTCCGGAGACCAGGTTGTAGGCGGCGGCCAGCCGATGAGCGGTGGGCCGGTCCGCGGTGAGCAGGTGTACCGAGGAGTCCCGGGCCAGCAGTTGCTGGCCCTCGGTAAGCAGACTGGCGATCAGTGTGCTCTTGCCCACACGGCTGGGGGCCAGCAGCCCGATCTTGTACTCGAAGACCGAGCGGTCGTCCGTCACAGCTGCTCCTCCTCGACGATGCTGGAGATGTCCTGCGCAACGCGAACCACGCGCGCGAAGCGGCTATTGGCCTCGTCGATCCCCTGGAACTCCTCCGGCCACAGGTCGTTGCGGTACGAACGGACGAACCGCCGGAATTCCTGGACCGAGGTGCCGGATCGGATCAGGGTGTCTTCGAACTGCTCTACCAGCGCGTGAATGACGGCTGCAGGAACCGCGGCTTCCTGCGACAGCGACTTCTGGATCCGAAAAGCCGCCTGCTCGGCGAGACCGCCGAACAGCTCGTACAGGTCCTCGGCGCCCTCTTCGGTCAAAGCGACCGCCACCTGCTGCATCTGCTCACCGGTTTCCGGGTGGCTGACCTGGAGATTCAGCGGGGCAAGATCGGGGCGTACCCGGGGGTAGAGCAGAGTGCGGTACTCCAGCCGTACATCCAGCAGGCTGTTGACCGCGGAAGCCAGACCCGGGCAGGGCTGGGAAGAGCGGGCGAACAGTTCGGCCAGCTCGGCGAGAACCTCGCGGCCGGGACCCGCGACAGGGCAGGCGGTGGTGCCATCGGAGCCGGAGACACCGTCCGCCTGCCTGCCCTTGTCAAGCTGGAACAGCGCCCCGCACTCGGCCTCGAATACCGCGGCCGTACGGTCCCAGGCAGAGGTGAGCCGCGCCGTGAAGAAGTCGTCCAGCGCCGAGAACCGGCGGCTGATCTCGACCCGGATCCTGCTGAACTCCGGCCCCGCGAACGCCGCCGAGTGACCTTCGGTGACCATGCAGGTCAGCGCCTCCTCCCGCCATGCGTCCGCGCCCTTTCCGAAGCCGTCCTCGATCCATGTGAGTACGCCCTCATAGGCCTTCCCAACGGCCTCCCCGAAGCCCGAATCCACCATGGAACCGTGCGCCTCCGCCGCCAGCTCCGCCGCCAGCCTGCGCAGTCGCCCGGCGATACCGCTGCGCAGCTGCGCAGCCTTGGCGTCGTTGACTTCCTCCGGCACTCCAGCCCGCCGTGCCACCTGGTCGAGCGCCCGGCGCAGATCGGTGAGCTGCAGGCGCGTACGGTCACGCACAGCCGCGGCTTGGGTCCGGGTGCCGGCGAGCACCTCGGAATCCATAACCGGAAGCCCCTCCGCCATCCGCTTCAGTAGAGGACTGAGCAGCTCCCTGCCGACCCGCTCCGGGTCACGTACATCGGTCTCGAACACGGTGAAGAAGCGGTCCGGCTCACCGCCGTTGACATTGCGCAGCAGGTCGCCGCGGAGGTTCTCTGCGAGATGGGGCTTGTCCGGATCGACGTTGTGCACGAGGTAGGTGAATTCTCCGGTGCTACGCACGAACCCTCGTACCTCGTCCAGAAGGCTGAGCCCGGCGGTGTCCGTCTCGTCGAAGAACGAGGAGGTGTCGGAGGAACGCTTGACCACCAGCACCGCGTCGACCTCGTTGCGCAGCCCCGCCACATGCCGCCGGTCGGCATCGGCGGCCACCTCGCCCAGGCCCGGCAGGTCCACGATGCCGATCCCGGCCACGTCCTCGTGCGGAAAGGCGCACTCGATGCGGGCCTCGCGCACGGCGGCATAGGCACGCCCCACCCGCCCAGCCCCCTCGGTAATCTCCTCATGGGTCGGATAGGCCACGAACCGCCGCACCTGTTCCAGCGGCACCGTCTTGACCCCGCCGGTCAGCAGCGGCTCGTAAGACTCCAACGCACCATGCAGTTCACGCAGCCGGGTCAGCAACAGACGATCCCGGGTTTCCGGCAAGGCTTCCGGGTAGACCCAGCGGCCGAATTCGGCGATCGTACGCGGCGCAGAGGCGAGACCGAGCGCCACATGCAGCGGAGAGACCACCTCGGTGAGGAAACTCTCCGGGCTGTGCATCTCCAACTCAGCCCGTCGTACTGCAGGTGAGTGGAAGATGCGGCTGCGGACCGCGGTGACCGGGATGCCGTGACCGGTCGGAATCTGGTTGTCGTCGAGGCCTGAGACTGACTGCAGCAGGGTGCTCTTGCCCATGCGCGCCGCGCCGCTCACACCGATGTTGACTGTTGTCCGGGTGAAGCGGGAAGCGATCACTCTGAATGAGTCCGCTGCTTCCGCCACAGCCAGCCGGGTCTCTGGAAGATGAGGAAGTGTCAGGGCCGCTGTCAGTTCGGCGTCCATGGTGCTGTGCACCCGCAGATCGGCGAGTGCGCCCTCCAGCTCCTCCAGGCGCTCGCCGAGCGTGCGCCAGCGCGCACTCTCGCGCTCCACCTCGGGTAACTGCCGCAGCCTGGCCCGCAGCAGGGCGTCGATGAGCATCGATACTTCTGACATGTACCCCCCAGTCGCACAGTGGCGTCACTCGTCCCCGTGCATACGGATCCGGTACGCCACTCCCCGTCTCCCAGGCAACGTACCGGCGCAAACACGCCTCCGTCCGTTGTTCTGCAATTACCGCCCGAAACGGAAGAACTGCACTGGCCCAGCCTCCACAATCGGCACTTTGGAACAGCATGTGTCGACGACGCCTGAAAAGCGGACCAGTGGCGACGCTTGAAAGTTGACCCTATCCAGGGGTCTGGCTCGTTGAGTCAGGCCGGGAGGAGTGCTGATCAGCGTGGAGGACTGGGCGGAAATCCGTCGGCTTCACCGGGCCGAGCAGATGCCGGTTCGGGCGATCGCGAGGAGGCTGGGGATCGCGAAAAACACCGTCCGCAGGGCGATCGCGGACGACGCGCCGCCGAAGGGCTCGATCGTGGACGCGGTTAAGCCGCAGATACGTGAACTGCTGGAGCAATGTCATGAGATGCCGGCGACGGTGAACGCCGAGCGGATCGGCTGGGACCGCAGGCTGACCGTGCTCAAGGGCCAGGTCAGGGACCTGCGGAGAGCCGGAGGCCGGGACACTGTTCACCGGCTGGGGCGGCGAACTGGCCACCTGTCGCAAGTTCGCCCCTACTCACCGGTGCGGTCAACTTAGGTTGACGATTGAATGGGAGGTCAACTAAGGTTGACTCATGACTGGAGTTGATATTTCGTCGATCACCGAGAACGCCGATCCCGTCGAAGCACTGCGCGAGGCAGCCGCG
>NZ_JBSHNE010000044.1:0-41301 GCF_053646035.1 Streptomyces sp. NPDC055287
GTTCCGCTGGCTTTCCTACTACAACCGGCGCCGCCGCCACTCCGCGCTCGGCTACCGCACACCAGCCGAGTTTGAACAACAACTGATCACGACACGTACGCTGTCACTCGTCGCATGAAACACGGTGTCCACTCCCCGGGATCAACCTCAGACCTCCGTGGAGGGGCACTGCTCGGCCAGGTCGAACAGTGCGGCTTGTTCCTGCGGGTCGACGGACAGGTTCCAGCGGAGCTTGGTCGCGGTCCATTCCGCGGTGTACTGGCAGTGGACTTCACCGGCCGGCGGCATCCACGTGCCGGGGTCCTGGTCAGACTTGCTGCGGTTCGAGCGGGCGGTGACGCCGACCAGCGAGGTCGGGGCGCCCAGGTCATTGGCGTACGCCTCACGGCGCTGTGCGGTCCAAACGGAAGCGCCGGAGTCCCATGCTTCGGCGAGGGGCACCATGTGGTCGATGTCCAAGCCCGAGGGGCCGGACACGGTCGTCGCGTCGTAGTACGACCACCATGTTCCGCCGGTCAGCCTGCAGCCGGGGCCGACGGTCGGCGGCTCGACCGCTTCCGCGATCAGGACTTCGTTACGGGTGTTGCAGCCGTCGGTGGGATTCTGTCCGGTGTTCCAGTGGCGGAACTTGTCGCGCGTGTACCCCTCACGGGATTCGTCGGCGGTCTCGAGTTGGTGGACCGCGGCGCCGAGAGGAAGAGTCTCGGCGGCGTGGACGGGCGGGGAGACGGTCACGGGAATGAAGGCGAGTGCTGCGGCCGTGAGGGCGCGCTTCAGGTTTTGGATCACGAACGCATGGATAGCTGGGCGTGCGCAGCGGGCGGGCGAGGATGCCCGACGGCTCACTCGCCCGGGTGGTGGGATTCACCGCAGAAACGATGCCGCTGCCCTACAACCCTCTGGCAACGAAGCGCCCTCCGACGGGCCCTCAGGTCGTGAGCCCGGACTCGTCGTCCTGGACATCAGCGCCGCGGACGAGGCGACCGTCCACGCTGTCATGGCCGACCTCGGGGAATGGTGGTGGGCCACCTCCGGCACCCCGGTACACCGCGAGCCCGGAGTTGACTTCGCCGCCGTGACGGGCTCCCCGCTGCGAGGAGCGGCCCGAGCGCTTGCTCGTAAGCACCTGGAACCGCGCCGTCCGACCGCCTCGGTGCGGGGCGACCATGCGCCGGGCCTCTATCGCAACCGCCCGTTGGCACGGCTTTGCGTGAGCGGGCCTGCGAGGGGGCGGCGCGCCGTTGGCGTGCCGCCCTGTGGTGCCCTGTGCCTGTGGTCAGGTGGGGGCGGTGTGGTCAGCCGCGGTGGTGTCCGCCGCGGCCCCAGGACTCGGTGTCGACGGTGTGGCCGCGGTCGTTGCGCAGGGTGGCGGTGTCGGAGTGGTTGTCCCACATGTAGTGGTGGCGGTCCATGTAGAGGTCGGTGCGGGTGTCGCGGCCGACACCGGTGTGGATACGGACGGTTGAGCGGCCGGCGAGGCGTACGTCGTGGAAGCGGTAGCGGTTTCCGTCACGGTCGCGCAAGGTCCAGCCGTCCAGGTTCACTGCACGGCGGTGGCTGTTGGTGATCTCGATCCACTCGCGGTTCAGCGACCGGTTGGAGCGGTTGTCGAAGCCGGGGCTGTCGGCCTGGACGGCGCTGATCTCGACGCCCGAGCGGCGCTGCTGCCGGTCGCCGTCACGGTCGTGGGCCATGGCCGGCAGAGCGGCGGCGGAAACGATCGCGCCGGCCGCGAGAACGGTGGCGGCCAAACGACGGGCGGAAGAAGCAGACATGAGTGATGTCCCCTCAGATCATGTGCACCACCGGCCGAGACACGGCTGGTGGTGCGGTGTGGTCCCGGCTCCCTGTCGGTGCCGAGGACCCAAACTCTGGCCCGTCGGCACCGGCCGTTGGGGTGCGCCTGACACCACGTTACCGATTACGGACATTTCCGTAACACGCGCATGTATAGCGCATGAATGGACAGTTAGGCGTGAGCCTGACATTCACTGACAACTACACCCACCCGTTGAACTGTAAACAGAAAGCGCTTGCATGCTTCGGCGCACGACCCGACGCGCCACCCCGCGCACCACCCCACCCGCAGGGCCGGATCTTCATAACAGGCGTTCTGCACGTTTCTTCGCACACCCGAACCCACGCCGCACACACGCGCGAAGAAAGAGGACGGGCGGCTCCTGCAGCGACGGAGGAACAACCGCAGGAGCCCGCCCTGACCAGCGCCTGCCCCCGAAACTCATGCGCATGCCCCCGGCCAGCAAGAAGCCGACCAACCCGCTCCGGGACGATGGACACGGCCCGTGTGCTGCGCAAATAGGCCAGTCGTTTCCCGGCGGCTGCCGAGGCCGGCCATCTCTTCTCGGATCCTGCCCTCGCCAAGGACGCCGGTCATGGCGGGCCGTGCAACCCTCCGCCCAGGCCAGGCTTGGGCATACTTCGCAACAATGGCAGCATGGCTGAGATCACCCCGCAGTTGCTCGAACGGGCTTTGCAGAAGGCATGTTCGTCCTTCGCTCCCGATGAGCTGGCCTACCTCGCCCTCACGTCGAAACCCGAGCACCCGATCCGCGACCGCCTGGCTTGGCTGCTGCACACCGAGCTCCCCGGACACATCGCCGCGCGGGAGTGGAGTCCCAACGGCGCCCGGGGGCGCACCGATCTGGCCGTCCTCGACGAGGCAACCCACGAGCCGCTGGCCCTGCTGGAGCTGAAGGCGGCGTACACGTTCGACTTCGCGCGCAAGCAGCAGGCGACGGTCGAGAAGTACAGCCGGTACATGGCAGACGATCTGGCCAAGGCCTCTACCGTCAGCGCCGGCAGAGGGCGGGTCTATGGCCTGCTGCTTCTCACCCATCCCACCAGCGCCCCCAGCCAGCCGACCCCGGTGGTCAAGTACGGGCTCGACATCTCACGTTCCCTCGCCCAACTGCGTACCGACGACCTGTCCCGTGCCGCACGCCAGAACGCCCGCCTCATCCTTCAGGCACACGGACACGTGACCGACGGCACGATCAGGGCAGGGACAGCCTTCGGCATCGACGTCGACATCAACTACCTACTGGTGTCCACAGGCCCGTGCCCCCTTGGGTAATGATGATCGAGACTTACCTCGCTGACTGACGCGCCCGTCTCGCGTTCGGCCGGCACGACGCGACAGGGCAGGAAGGCATGGTCGGGCTCGAGTCGCTGACCGCTGACGACGAGGCCGTGCTCGTCCAGACGGCAGAAGGTGGTCAGGTCAGGGCAGGCGAAGCCCGCCGTCGGGGTAGCGTCAGGCGCGTCGAGGTCTTCTGGGTGAGGCGCATAGGGGCCCCATCGTCAGGAGACCTCTTACCGGCCCAGCGACGCGCTGACCTTCATCTCACCCCAAATATGGAGAACCGGTGTCGCCTGGAGCTTTCCGTTGGCGCAAGGGCAGTGCGCCCCTAAACCTGTCTCGGTCAGCACGCCGATCTCCCGTGATCGGAATACCTCGGCCCCTGCACCGGTGATCACGGCGCGCACCCCGACTACCGTCAACCAATTGCGAGAAACCACTTCAGGAGCGGACGATGGGCAACGAGATTCAGCTGATCAGTGACGGTGATGGACTGGCGGTCATCGGGAATGCGGCAGATGTCGAACGCTTCCTCGTCTCGGAGGGACTGTCGTCGAAGGACCTCGGACTCCAAGGGCTCAAGTCCGGCGTCCGTACCGGGGCTGTAGTCGCGCAGGCAGGTTCGGAGATTGCCGCCAACTCCGGTCGCTGGGTGAAGCTGACTCAGGATTCGACACAGCGTGTAAAGAAGTACGGGCTGAGGGAAAGCTCGAAGACGGGTCTCAGTACGGGTGTGGTGAAGGGGCACAAGGGCCAGGTCAGGGGGTTCGTCGAATTCGTGAAGGGGCCCCGATCGCTTCTGACCAACCCGGCAGTTCTCGCCAATGCAGCGAAGCTCATGTCGCAGGTTGCGATGCAACAGACCATGGACGAGATCACCGACTATCTTGCCGCGATCGACGCGAAGGTCGACGACGTGCTGCGCGCGCAGAAGGACGCTGTGTTGGCCCGCATGATCGGAGTGGGCTTCGTCATCGAGGAAGCCATGACCGTCCGCCAGAAGAGGTGCGGAGTCGACGAGGTTACGTGGTCGAAGGTGCAGGGCGCGCCGGCGACGATCGCGGAAACCCAGGCGTACGTATTGCGGCAACTCGATGCACTCGCGGAGAAGATGGAGCATAAGGTCAAGATCGGGGATCTCGCCACGACGGCCAAGGAAGCTGAGTCCGTGGTTCGGGAGTGGCTCGCTGTTCTGGCTCGCTGCTTCCAACTGCAGGATGCGATCGCCGTGCTAGAACTCGACCGGGTGCTGGACGCGTCTCCGGAGGAGCTGAACGGGCATCGCCTTGGGCTGAAGGCTGCCCGGCAGGATCGGATGGAACTCATCTTGCGGAGCACCGAGCGGCTGGTGGCCCGGATGGATGCGGTTGCTGGCAGGGCCAATGCGAAGGTGTTGCTGCACCCGACCAAGTCTCCGGCTGTAGTCGAGTCGAGCAACCAAGTCGCAGCCGGCGTCTATGACTTCCATGGGCGGCTCGGGATTGAGTCTGGTCGCCAGTCATCGGAGGCGAGACGATGGGTGGAGGCGGCCGCGGAGGCGAGGGACAAGGCGCTCGAGACAGGAGCAAAGGGCGTCGTTGCCGCCAGGAGCCTCGGCAACGAGACCCTCGACCGGGCCAGCTCGGTAAAGGGCAGGCTCTCCAGCGGGATCGCCGAGCGAGTGCGCCGTCGGCGCGGGGACGGGGAGGCACGCGACGAGGAAGGCTGAGTGAGGCCGAACGTCAGCCACATGCGCAGCCCGGCTTCATTCTCAACTGCGAAGAGCCGGATTCCCGTCGGGGTGGTGGTGGATCCAGGACAAGCCTCCGAGGTCGAGGCGGGCGCGGGCGCGGGTGACGGCAACGTAGGCGAGGCGTGCTTCGGCATTGTCGATCGGCCCGGGAACAGGCCGGCCTTGCGCGTCCTGGCGGTCGGTGTCGCGGGGAGGGGTGAAGTCGTCGGCGATTTTGACGTTCGGCCATTCACGGCCCTTTGCCCGGTGGGCAGTGGAGATGGTGACCTGCGCGTGGGCTTCAGGGGCAAGTTGGTCCACCGCGTGAAGGACCGCTTGGGTTCCGTGCTGGTCGATGAGGTCGACGAACGGTCGCAGGTCGCCTCCGGCGGGGTCGCGTTCGGCGTAGTCCTGCAGCTCACCCCAGGTGGAGAAGAGGAGCAGTTCCGGGTGCCAGGTACGGCGGCCTTCTTTGAGGTCGCGGGCCGCGGTGGCGAGAGTCCGCAAGCTGTCTCCTCCCCCGGCCAGCGCCACCCGTTGACCGGTCTCGAGGTGCTGCAGTACCTGGGTCATGGCGCCCACGTTGGTGCGGCACAGCACGGCGTCCGGGTGTTCGACCGTCTGGAGTGCGGTGGGGATGGTGGCTGTGCCGGCGAGGCGGATGGGGGCGTCTGCGATCGTCAGCCACCGGTTGGCTTCGGCGGCGA
The DNA here is from genome assembly GCF_053646035.1 of Streptomyces sp. NPDC055287. NCBI lineage: Bacteria > Bacillati > Actinomycetota > Actinomycetes > Kitasatosporales > Streptomycetaceae > Streptomyces > Streptomyces sp. NPDC055287. The sequence continues at coordinate 5,519 of NZ_JBSHNE010000044.1, forward strand.
GGCGGGGGCCGAAGCGGAAGGACTGTGACAGGGACAGGGAGCGCCCGTCGAAGCCGGTCATGACGTCGCGGGCGCCGCGCCATCCGTAGATGGCCTGGGCTGAGTCGCCGACCATGACGAGCTGGGCGTGGGTGCGTTGTGCGGTGAAGATCTGTTCGAGGACGGGGTTGGTGTCCTGTGCTTCGTCGAGCAGGAGGAAGTCGGCGTCGATCTTCGGTTCGGACAGGGCCCACATCTTCAGGTAGTGGTCGTGGTCGAAGCGGACGCTTCCCTCGTGCGGGTGCTGGAGGTCGGCCCAGGCCTTGTGGGCGAATGGCACTACCGTCTGGGCCAGTTCTGCGTGGAGGTCGTTGTCCTCCAGGCCGCGCAGGTGGGGGACGTGGCGGCGGGTGATGACGGGGTCGGCGGAGTGGCAGAAACGCGTCACCGTGCGCAGCACGGCGTGGGATAGGGCTTTGTGGAAGACGTCGCGTTCGCCGATGCGGACGCTTTTGGTGATGCCCAGTGCCATGCCGGTCTTCCAGCCGGCCTGGCGGGGGCCGCCCAGGCGAGCCGCGTAGCGGTGGCCGATCGCCGCATAGGCGAGGGCATGGGCAGTTCTGCAAGTGACGGTGGGCGGGAAGCGCTTGGCGGCGTCGAGGGCGATGGGCTTGTTGAAAGCGATGTATCGGCCGCGGCGCGCGGTGGTGGAGGCGAGCAGGACGAGCGTGCTGGTCTTGCCGGTACCCGCACCGGCCTGCAAGGCCAGATGGTCACCGGCCGTGAAGGCATCAGCGGCCGCGGTCTGTTCATCGGTGGGGTTCAACACCCGATTGCTCCTCGTAGAGGGTAGGGCGAATGCGAGGGTGAGCAGCCGGGCAGCTGCGGAGCTGCACTCATGACTGTCTGCGGCGCTTGGGGGCGGTAGCGGGGAGACGGTTGTGGATGTGCTGGTGGTGGAGCCGCGGGTCGAAGACTTCCCAGTCAGCGAGGGCGACGTGTGCGATGTCGGGTGCGGTTGCGTGGGCCGGGCAGTGCTGCGTGCGCCAGCGCAGTTGCTCGGCGTACGGCAGATGGGTGAGGTCGTAGACGGCCATGTTGGCCGCGGGTGGCGCCGGCTTTCCGTGCCGGTTCAGGACTGGGGTGGGAAGGAGCGCCCACTCCCCCGCCGGCGCGTCCGGGGTTAGGACGGGGTGGGGGCAGCGGTGGCGCCGGCGGGTCTGGGCGATGCACTGGATCGCGTCGACCGGCCTGGCGGCGAGGTAGCTGCGGTGAAGGATTCGCACGATGGGCCGGGCCGGCCGGCAATCCGCGGCCCTCGCTGCCGCCAGCGGGAGATGGGGAAACGTCGTGATGGCGCCGGTGTCGATCAAGCGGCGGGTGCGCAGCGCGAGGCGTCGGCGCAGCTCGATCAGCTGTGGGGTGAGAGGAGTCGTGCTCTGCTGGCTGGGGCACAGGGTGTGGTGAGTGACGCGGCACCAAGGAGAGGCGTCGGCTGTGGGGTGGGCGATGCCGGAGCAGACGTGCCAGCGGCAGGAGGCCGGGACGGCGGCGGCCTCGAGTTCCTGTGGGTGCAGGGCGATGCGTTGTTGATTGGTGCGGGTGTACCAGTGGATGAGGTTGCCGCAGTCGTGGCACCGGGCTGGTTGGGCGGAGCGCAGGAGCCGGGTGGGGCTGTCCGGGTGGATGCGCAGGGCGCGCGGGCGGCACGCGGCGGCAGAGCTGGGGTGTGGGCGGTGGTCGGGTGAGGCGGTGGTGGAGCACATGGCCGCGAAGGTGACAGGCGACGCGCCGCACACGCGGCCACCGTGCCGCCCCTGTCCCGCGAACGGCCCAATCCGTGGGAACGGGTGCGCCATGGCCGACCGTATGCGCTACGGCGGCGACCGGATCGGGTGATCCGGCGACGGGAGAGCGGGGAGGGCTATTCGGCCGCTTCGGCAGGGGGCGTGTGGCCGTCGCAGAGGGTTGAGAAGAGGTGGTCGACGGAGACGTTCAGCGCGTGGGCGAGGGCGTGCCAGGTGCCCAGGGATCCGACGGTTCGGCCCTGCTCGATCTCGATGAGGGTGCGTCTGGACAGGCCACTGCGGCGGGCCAGTTCGTCGTAGGTCCACCCGCGCTCACTCCTCAGCCGCGCGAGCTCCAGACGGAGCGCGGGGAGGTTCGGGTCGGGCGGGAAGATCGTCACCCACCCATCCGACGGTGCAGAACCCTGCCCTGTCAGTGCAGACCTCTGCCCTATTTCCGCAGGTGACCACCCTGCACGCAGGGCAGAGGTCTGCACTACGGTGGGCGGCCAAGACCCCGCTCCCCCACAACGACAGAGGGAACCCGGGCCGGCGCCACGCCGGAGGCAGGAGGAAGACGCGCACCATGAGGCTGTGCACCATGACCCCACCCATGCCCCGCACCTGGACAGTGGAACTACGCCCGGACCGGAACGGCCCGTTGCTCTATTGCCCACGGTGCTCGCCGGGCGGGCAAACGTTGCAGGCGATGGCGGCCCGGCCAGCGATTCTGGCCCACCTGGCCCGGCATGCCCGCAGGGATGCCCTGCCCGCCCATCTGCGCATCTGCCAGTGTCACGAACATGGCTGCCGATGGCACCAACGCCACCGCGGCTGCGCCGGCCGCATTCTGCTCGTTCTGTGCCGCGAACAAGGCGGACGGGTCTGGCGTCTTGCTGACGCTTGCGCTGCCTGCGCAGGTGCCACACCGTACGCGGCGGTCGTACCCGACTCGGATTTCACCACCGCGCCCGCTCTACAGTCGACTACGCCCTCAAGTCGAGGCGGGCTGCAGCGAAAGCGTCCGCGGCTTGAACCTTCGAAGCAAATCCGGATCCAGGAGATGCTCAGTTATCTCGCCTCAGCCTTGCCCTTCGTGGCTGGCGCCGAAGCCAGATTGCTGGCCATCCAATGCGCGCTGCGCACCGACGCCCTTGGGAGGACATGGCTGCCCAGCGGGCTCCTGCGCAGTCTGCGCCTGGCCCATGAGCCTGCACTCTGGCAGGAGCTGGAGGAGATCCGCTGGCTACGCCGTTCACCGATCAGTACTGCCAAGCCGCGCCACCCCGGAGTAGCCGTCCACCTACTCGACGTCGGCCTCCTGACCCAGGCTCCCGGCCGTGCAGGGCGCAACCAAGCTGCGGACTGGGCCGCGCGCGTGGCGTCGCGTTTGCCCGTGCGGCGACTGCTGGCAACAGAACGGCTGGCGACATTGGCACTGACCGCGCACCTCGGCACTGGCACAACCCTAGGCATTCTGGGAGCCGACTGCGTGCGCCGGGCCTGCGGCATGAACCTTCAGGACCTCCTCTGCACACTGGACCGGCTCGCGACTGCCGGCGTAGTCAAAGAATGGGCGTTCGACCCGGCGACAGAGGATCTTCACTGGGAGCTCGACACTGACGCGTTCACGACCACTACCGGAGCAGGCAGGGGGCCCAGAATCGTCCAGGACAGATTTCGTGATGCCCAGTGTGATGAGAAGCCATAAAACCTCCAGGGCCACTCACCTCCCCTAGTCTGTCGACCGGGCGACAAGGACGGGTGCTGCCGCCGATGACCTTGGCAATGCGCTCCGGCTGTTCCCGATGGGCGAGCAGGCAGGCCCCCGGAGGCCAGCCGCTCTGCGCTCCGCTACGCCCGCACCTCGGTGGCTGGCGACCGGAGGTCTGCGTGTAGTACACGTCAGGCTCCGGCCGACTTTCGGCTTGCCGGGCCCGTGTCATCGCCTTCTGTAGTCAGCAGGTCATCCAGGGCTTCAGCGGCGGGCCCAGCCGCTCCGCGTCGGCGAGCCGGTGCGCCTCACCCTCGAAGACCGTCTACCAGCGAGGTGACGGTCGCAACTTGCCGGTGGACAAGTGAGCAACTTCCGGGTCAGAACATCCCTGGGACGAAACCCGGCAAGCGAGAAGTTAGATAGCTGGACAGGGCGAGACTGCAACCAGGCGAGATCACCACCCAGTGTCGGCTTGATGCCCGAGAACTGGAGCGAGCCCACCTGACGCATCACTCGGCCGAATTTTTCATCGGTGTTCAGTGAATTTCTGAGGCAGGAGCCCGGAATCCCAAAGTTCGTCCAGGCGTCGAAGGAATGCACTGAAGTCTCGCTGGAGTTCTTGGCGCTGATCTGGTCGGAGCGAGCTCAAGGGATCGGAGAACTTAAATAGACCAAGATCTGGGCCGGTCCATCCCTTGAACCTCCGGCAGGATGCACACCAGGCGTACGTGATAAGCGACGTACGTCCACTTGCGCTGTTTCGATAGACGTACGTACGAACGCAATGGCAGCCGCAGGCTGGGCAGGTGCGCTCCTCTGGATGCTCGGAAAAGCTGGGCCCAGCGACCAGTTGCTGCTCTTGCTCTCGAGTGAATTCTCGCACTTCATCCACCTATCTACTTTGCCGTTTAAATTGGTCAAGCATCCGCTGGCCGTATTCTTCGGCGGCCCCCTCAGATCCTCCCCATGGATTTTCGGAGTTGCGCGTTATTTCAAAATGGCGATGATGGTAGATCTCATGATTGATTGTTGCGACCGCCTCATCCAGATCTCGAAGTCCAATGTCTGATATCTCGATCAGTGGAAGGTTTCTTGGCCCCTTCATCGGAAACCCGTCGGCCGTGTGGGGGCTGTTTCCGAAGGCTATCCCGGTGGGGGTTCGAATCACTGGCACGTGAACAATGTCGTAGTCAGTCACTGACATTCCCGCACGCCCCAGTTCCATCTTCACCTGGTTGACGCTCACGGCAGGTCCGTGCTGCCCCCCGGGACTGTTCTGCGACTCGCCGCGGTAGTTGTCTTGACTTCGCTCACTTCGCCCACAGGGAGAGAGCCCGAGAGGATCTGTCCACGTCTGCGGGTTTTTCACGTAGGCATTTGGGTTGTCTGCGGGTGCTAGGCCCAGGGGGTCTGGCGTCAGGTATCGGGCTGTTTCGGGGTCGTAGTGGCGGAAGTAGTTGTAGTGCAGGCCAGTTTCGGGGTCGGCGTACTGGCCGGGGAAGCGCAGGGGCGTGTAGGCCGTCGCGGTGTGGTTCCAGGCTGTGGTTCCCCAAAGGGTGGTGCGCGTCCGCCATGCGATGTCGCCCTGTTCGTCGACAAGCTCTGTCGGGGTGCCGACGAGGTCAGTGACGATCGCGTAGAAGCGGGTGTCGATTTCTTCCTGGGAGCCATCGGCTGTGGTTTTGCGTTCCGTTTGCGTGAGGGGGTGTTGGCCGTCGTGGTCCCAGGTGAGGGTCAGCCCGCCCGGTGGGGTGCCGGGCGTGTAAGCCGTCTGTTCGCACAGCGTCGTGCCGTCCCAGGTAAAGTCGACCTGCTCCAGGACTGTTGCGGAGTCGTCTGCCGCGAGGCGCTGTTTCGCGATGCGGCGGCCCAGCGGGTCGTACTGGTAGCGCCAGGTCGTGCCGTCCGGCGTGAGGACCGAGACCAAGCGGTCCTCCGCGTCCCACGTGTAGCGCCAGGTGTCAGGCTTGCGGGACATGCGTGGCTTCTGGCGGAGTGTGATGCGACCCGCGGTGTCGTGTTCGTAGCGCACTCGGCCCGCAGTGCGGATGTCTGTCCCGGCGTAGGTGCGCGGTCCCACCGCCTCCTGGCCCGGCATCGGTGCCGGCCAGGATGCTGAGGTCTGGTTTCCCGCCTCGTCGTATTCGTAGGTCTCCGTCCAGCCTGCCGCGTGGATCGCGGTAACCCTGCCTGCGGAGTCCAGGTCGAAACTGCTGGATCCGTTGAGCTGGTCATCGATGCCGACCAGGTTGCTGTCGGCGCGGTATGCATAGGCGCGTTGCTGGATGCGGCGGCTGAAGGGGCCGGCCAGCCCCTGTTTGGTCAGGCGGCCCAGGTCGTCGAAGGCGCTGGTGAGGGTCAGAGTCTCGCCGAGGTGACGGGAGACTTCGCGGCCTGCCTCGTCGTGTTCGAAGATCAAGTTCCGGCCGGAGGTCGTCAGTTTGGTGCGGTTGCCTGCCGCATCGTAACTCCAGGTACTGACCGCACCCATCGGGGTCGTCCGGCTGGTCCGGCGACCTACCGCATCATAGGTGTAGGTGATCGCGCGACCGTTGATTGTCTCAGCCAGCAGGCGGCCTGCATCGTCCCGTTCCAGCGTCAAGACCGCGTCCGGTCCGGTCGCCCGTGCCAGGCCACCCGTCACGTCGTACTCGTACGTGGTTACCGCCCCATCCGCCTCCTTCACCACGGGGCGGCCCAGCACATCCCGCTCAAAGCGGATCACTTTGCCGGAGGCTGTCATTCGGGACACCAGTTGACCCGCCGCGTCGTGACGGTAGGACAACGAACGCTCGTCGAAGTCCGTCTCCGCTATCAGGCGGCCGGCCGGATCATACTCATACCTCCAGTGCATTCCTTGGGGGTTGGTGACCTTCCGGAGCTGCAGTTCCGTGTCGTGCTCGAACTCGTAGCGGATCCCGTCCGGTCCCGTGCGGGCCGACAACAGGTCGAAATGCGTGTATTCGAAGGTCGAGACCGCGCCCAGCGCGTCCGTGTGCGACGTGCAATTACCCTCGCCGTCGTACGTCCACGACTCCGTACTCCCGTCCGGAGCGGTACGCCTGGCCAGCTTGCCCTCGACCGTCCACTCTCGCCGCGTCGTCGCGCCCAGCGGGTCAGTGACGGCGACCGGGCGGCCGAAACCATCCCGCTCGTACCGCGTCACAGCGCCCAGAGGATTCGTGATCTCCAGTGGGAGGCCGAACGCGTTGCAGCCAATCGTTGTCGTCGCGCCCAGGGCATTCGTGACGCCGGCCAAATGGCCCCACTGGTCATACGCGAAGCGCGTCGTCCTGCCCGAGCTATCCGTCAACAACGTCCGATTGCCGAACTCGTCGAACTCCTGGCTACGACGTGATCCGTCCGTTCCTCCAATTGAAACGGGCAGTCCGAGGTCGTTGTAACCGATGCTGGTGTAGGCGCCATCCGGGCGGACGGCCATCACCAGCCGTCCTGCGTCGTCGTAGCCGTAGCTGGTGGTGCGGCCCAGTGGGTCTGTGGTGGTCAAGGGGCGGTCGTGCTCGTCATACGTGTGGTGGGTGGTGGCTCCGTCCGGGCCTGTCTCGGAGACGACTTGTAGACGGCTGTTGACCAGGAAGCGGGTGGTGTGGCCGAGTGAGTTGGTCACTGTGGTGGTCTTGTGACCTGTAGCCGGGTCGGTGTCGTCGTAGGTAAAGCTGTTGCGCAGGTGACCGGCCTGCCCGGACTGGTAGGTGCAACGGTGCTTGTCGTCGTAGACGTAGCTGTACGACGAATTGTTGGTGTCCGTCCACACGGTGATGCGGCCCAGGTCGTCGTTGGTGAACCGAGTGGGGATGCCGGAAGAGCGGGTCACGGTGGCGAGGTGGCCATGGGTGTCGTAGCCGAAGCGGACCAGTTCCTGGTCCCCGCCGCCTGGGGCTGCGTCGGCCAGGTGCAGGGCGGTGATGCGCTCACCCTCGGTGGTGATCTTGAGGTGGTAGCCGGCGGAGTGCACGATGCCGGTGGGGGTGCCGTCTGTGTTGTAGTCAAAGGTGACGTACTGGCCCGACCTGTCGGTTATCTCGCGGAGGAGGGCGATGCCGTTGCCGTCGCTTCCAGGAGAGGTGAAGTGCCGGGCCCGGCCGACTACCGGGTCGGTGATCGTGTAGTTGCCGTGTACGTCGACGGCCAGCGGGTGCGGGTCGCCGGAGTCGGGCATGACCGGGATGCCGGGTGCGGGGTGGGGATAAGTCATCAGTGCGCCGTCATGGCGGGTATGGACGACACCTTGAGCGTCGATCTCCAGATGCTCATCCGCGGTGGACGCCCAGGAGGGGCCGAACCAGTACCCGTTTCGGTATGAGGACTTAAAGATGCGAGAGAAAGTCAAGGCCAGTGTGGCGGGGAGGGCGATATCGGTCTGCGGCAGCACCATCCGGCCCGATGCCACGTCGACTGGGTCGCCCTCGTAGCGGGACTTGTCCGGGTTGCGGCTCGTATCCCGCGCCCCATCGGCGTGGTCTCGGCCCTTTCCTGCGACTCGTCTCAGCCCGCCCTTGGCCACCCCGCCCGCACCCTTGGTTCCGATCAGGTTGGAGAGGAACCTGCCGCTGGAGTCTCCGGGGTCGCTCGACCACCCCGTGCCGATGATGCCCTTCGGGATGCGCTCCGGATGAGCCACCGTGCCGAGCAGGTTTGTGGCCAGCAAATGCTGCTGCTTGCCCCACTCGGCGGGGTGGGTGATGTTGTACGGGTCCAACGGGTTGAGCGTGCGCGCCAGAACCACCATGTCACCCGCGCCCTTGGCGAATCCGCCGACGACGTGCGAGAGGTTCATGCTCGCGCTGAGGACGGAGTCTTTGGCTTCGGCTCCGAGCCGGTCAGTGAGTCCCGGTTTCTGCGGAGCCTGCTCCAATGCCTGCTTGACGCGCAGGTACGCCTCGCGCGCGGCCTCGGTGCGCTGGCGGCGCGCCTCGGTGATGATCTCCTGCGCCTCGCGGCGGCCAGCCTCACCCGGGTCCTGGAACGCGCCTGGCTGGGTCGGCTTGGGGCCCGGGTCACCGCCCGTCGCGGCAACCTCGTTGTACTGGGTGGCAGCCTGGTTGTATTGGGCGACCTGCTCATCATGGGCCTTGGCCGCGCTCTGGCTTGCCTGCTGGGCACTCTTGTACGCCTCGATCGCGGCGGCGGCCTGCCCCTGGGCCCAGCTCACCGCATCTGCGTACGCCTTCAGGGCCTTGCCGGCTTCCTCACAGGAGTCGGCGGCCTTCAGCCACGCGGGCGGCTGCATGCCGAACTTCTCCCGGAACATGTCGCCGGCCTTGCCCTGCCAAGCGCCGCTGTCCAGGCCGCGCAGCCCTTGGCCGACCGTTTCGAACGCCTTGCTGAAGTCGGCCAGGTGGGATGCCCGCGCCTCGATCGCCGGGGCGCTGCCGTGGATGAGTTCCTTGGGGTCATCTGTTTCGCCCAGTTGCCGTTCTGGGACATCGCCTCCCAGGCGGTTGTTCACGCCTTCGCCGTAGTCCCGGACGCCTTCGGCGATCCGGTCGGCGCCCACGGCGGACAGCCCGTCGGCGACCTTGTCCGTGACCTGGTTGGTGGCCTCGCCGACGCTTTCCTTGGCGGAGTCGAGAGTGTTCTCGGCCTTTGCGCCGATGTGGTCGACGGTGTTCTTGATCGCGCCGCCTATGTCAGGCAGGTCGATCCCCATCAGCGCTCACCCTCCGCGGAGCCTTTGGCGGGGTTCTGCTCAGCTTCGGGCGGACTGTCCCACTGCCATTGGGTGTCGTCCTGCCACGCGTTCCAGGTGGACGTCTCCAGATCCTCCGCCAGTTGGTCGTTGGCCTCGCTCTTCTGCCGTTCCGCCTCGACGATGGACTGAGCGCTGTAGTCCGCGTCCATGAAGTGGCCGATCGGGTTGCCCCTGAGGACCGTGTCCTTCACGGACGTCCCCTCGATCTCCTCCTGAGAGGCGTACGGGTTGCCGGCGACCTGATTCCACACCGTCTTGAACGTGTTGGCGGCGTAACGTTCCTGCTCGTGATACAGCCCCGCGTTCAAGCCGAGGCCGGCGGCGAAGTTGTTCGCGTCCTGCATCAGGGTGCGCACTCCCCACCCCCACCGGTCGCAGAACTCCGCGAAGATCTCCTGCAGCGGCTTGTCACCCAGCTCCAGCCCGGCCAGCTCCAAGTCGTCGAACCCCCGGCCCAGATTCGCATCGACATCGAACCCGAGCTCCTTGAGCTCGTCCATCGCCAGGTTGATGCCCTTGGTGATCTGCCCCAGTGACTCGGTATCCGCCCGGTACCCGCCCGCGTCACTCATACCGCAGCCCCCGCCACGTCGAGTGCCACCGCGTCCGGCACGATCCCGGCCACCGGCGGCAGCACCAGCGGCGCCGCACCCGCCGCATCCACCGCGATACCGACCGGCCCGCCAATGTCCGGAATCACCCGATCCAGAAGCCGGGCCCCGAACACGGGCACCCACTCATCGATAACCTCGCCCCGCTGCCCGGCGAAAGCCTCCAGCGCCTCTACACCGGTGAAGGCGAACAGCCAGCGCACCGGACCCGTCGCCACCGACAGCAACCCGCCGTCTACCACCGGCACCAGGACCTCACTGCGCCGGAACTCACCCACCAACGCCCGCAGATCCCCCGCCCCGGTCCCGGCCAACTCCGTCAGCCGCAGCGCCAACGCCTCAGCACGCATACCCGCCACCCCCGTTACTCATTGCGCACGCGAACCAGCACCGTAACCGACCCGTCCGACAACCCACCAACAGCACCAGACACCGGACACCCAAGATGGCGCGAAGAAGCCAAGAAACGCACATGCCTGCTACTTGCTCCACCAGCACGGACACCCCTCCACCTCAGCAAGGGCGCACTCCACGCCCTTGCCTGAGGCCCACGGCTAAGCCACAAAGAAGTGCCCGTGAGATCCGGAGAGGGCCCAACCATGCAGAGAACCCCGGTAGTTGCGTTTGAAACTAATCCGTCGCGCGAGGAAGCCGCGCGCTCAAACGGCTCTGGATATCCCACGCCTCATCGGCGCCATCATGGACTGCCGATACGCCCTCGGGCTGGGTACACCGCAACGTGGTCCAGGAGCCGGTCGGGACAACCCCAAGGGGCAGGCCGTCAGCGAGGGCGCCAGGTGCGGATCTCGAGGTGGGTGATATGCGCCTCTTCGTGGATGCGCCCGGTTTCAAGAAGCCATCGGTGTACGGCGGCTGTGACGTCCCCGCCGACGGCGTCGACGCGACGGGCGAAGTCGGCGGCGTCGAAGCCTCCGGTGGTGGCGGATCCGTAGGAGCGCTCTTCCGTGTGGTCGGCGCGTTGGATGACGTCGCGGCGGATGCCGGGTGAGTCGGTTCGGCTGCCCGAGGCAAGGGTGTAGCCGGTTTTCGGCATGCGGACGGTGAAGGCGAGGCGCAGGTCGCGGCGAGCGGCTTCGGCGATCAGGGGGCGCAGGCGCGCGGAGCCGGAGGCGATGGCTTGGGCACCTGCGCGGCCGGTTCCCGTGCCGGTGGGGGTGATGAGGACGGCTTTGGTGCGTACGCGGGCGCGGGCGCCGGTGGCGGTGGTGCGGCGGGTGACGTGGGGGGCGGCGAGGGCGGCGAGTTCGCTGGTGTCGGTGATGCCTGCGGTGTGAAGGGCGCTGAGGGCGTGGGTGAGGGCGGGAACGAAGGCGGCGCCTTTGCCTCGTGTGTAGAACTGGGAGACGAGGGAGGGGTCGCGGTTGATGATGCGGGCGATGTCGCGTTTGGTGTAGCCGACGGCCTGGAATTGGTCGGCGAGGCGGGCGGCTTCGTTGAGTTGGCGGGCGGCGGGGCGCCGGCTGCGGGGCGGCATCAGGTCCCCTGGGTGGGGTTGGGCTGGTGGGCATCACGTCCGGTGTCGCGCAGGGTGAGGAGCTCTTCCTCGGTGGTGGGGGCGGGGATGGGGCCGGTGAGGTGGCCTTTGTGGAGGTAGTCGCCGGGCTGGCCGTGGTAGGGCCAGGTGTGGGGCTGGGTGAGGTAGATGGCGTCGGTGCGGAAGGCGACGACGGTGCCGGGCGGGGTGTGGAGGGCGCCGGCGTAGGTGTCGTCGTCGCGGTGGCGCTGGGAGAGCAGGGCGGCGCGGGCGGAGGACCAGATGTGGGCGGCCCATTCGGGGTGGGCGTAGGGGTCGCGGGTGAAGCCGGTGGGGCGTTGCCAGGTGATGGTCTGGTCGTCGAAGCCGATGATTTCGGCGTCCGGGGGGACGTCGGCCTGGTGGGTGCGGGGGGTGGTGCCGGTGACGGTGCGGGGGCGTTGGGCGAAGGAGCCGATGCCGTAGAGGAGGATGGCGCGCACGGCGCGGGAGGCGAGGTGGGCGGCGGTGCGCTGCTGGGGGTCGCCGTGAAGGTTGGCCTGGGCGGTGAGGGCGGCCCAGCTTTCCTTGAGTTTTTTCGACCAGTCGTCGAGGGGTTTGCCGTCCTGCCACAGGATGCCGTCGAGGATTTCGATCTTCCAGGGCTGGAGGGGGTTGGTGAGGGCGGTGTAGATTTCCGGGCCGCCGGCCCAGGTGGTGAAGGTGGTGCCGGGGGCGGCCGGGTAGTGCCAGGCGCGGTCGCCGGGGGCGGGAGCGGGGAGGATCCCGACGTGGTTCCAGGTGGTGGGGACGGTGACCCGCACGTGCCAGTGGCCGCAGCCGAACAGTGCCTTGGTCTGTTCCTTCTCGGAACGGGAGGCGAAGGTGCGGGCGGTGACGCGCTGGGGGGTGCCGACGCCGGACTTCCAGGTGTGCTTGGCGTAGGCGAAGGTGCGGTCGTACTCGACCAGGGCCGGGAGCTGTTCCGGCAAGCGGGGCGGGGTGATCAGTTCGGTGCGGCCCTGGCCGGCGGTGGCGTGCAGGAGGCCGCGCAGTTCTTCGGACAGGACGGGGTAGCCGTCGGCGTACTGGCCTTTGGTGGGGATAGTGCGGGTCCACAGGTCCCGGCCGGTCTGGGACGGTGAGCCCATCAGGACCGCATCGGACCAGTGCGTGCGCAGCGTCTTCCACAGTAGGACGAAGGCGTCACGGACGGTGGCGGGGTCGGTGTTGTCGGTGTCGAACCACTCCCCCGCGGAGCGGATCTCGACGTGCTGTTCGCCGTTCTCGCGCTGGTAGCGGCCGACGGGGTGACGGGGATGGACGAAGTGCCCGGCAAGTCGGTCCTTGCCGCGGCCGGTATCGGTACGCCAGCCGGGGGTGGGGGCGTTGAGCCAGGCGGCGACGGCGTCCTTGAGGAAGGGGTGCTGGTCGGCTTGGCGGTGCCAGGGGTCGCCCGCGGTGATGTAGATCCTCTCCACGCCCTCGGGGACGGCGTGAAAGACAGTGTTGAGAATCTCGGCCACTGACCCGGTGGGCAAAGTGAGCTGGTGGGTCTGGTTGCGGTGGACCAGGGCGCCGGTGCGGGTGTCCAGGAAGACCATGGAGCGGGCCTGCTGGGTGAAATTCGGATGCGTCGAGGCCAGGTTCGGGGTGTGGGCGAACCACCGGTCACCCTCCTCGCCTTCCGGAACGGCCGGAAGAGCGCGGGACGCCCCCATCCTGGCCGGTGGCGCCGTCGAGGATGGCGCAGTGGCTGCGGCGGGAGCAGTGGCGGATGACGCAGGTGCGGTCACGGCGGCCTGAGGGGTGGGGCGGGACAGTGGCGGGGCTGCCGCTGCGGCCGCCGGTGTGGGCGCCTCTTCGGCCTTCACGGGACCGGACGCTTCGTGACCGGCTGCCAGCATCTTCTGATCGTTGGCGAGGCTGGTGGGCTGGGGAGTGGTCGTGAGTCGGTCCGGGGCCAGGATCGGGGCGATCGCTACGACCTCGGCCAGGCTTAGCCCCGCCGCGGGCGCGATCCGTTCAGCTTTCGCTTTCTCGTATCCGGCCAGAGCCGTGATCTGTCGGGCGCGTGCTGTCTCGAGCTTCGCCAGCGCGGCCTGGGTCTTCTTGATGTCGTCGCGCAGGGCACGCAGGTCGGCAAGCTGCGCGCTGTAGGTCTTTGCGTCCATCACGATCCCTCGGGCAGGTACTCGGTTTCGGCCGGCGAAGCGGTGGTGACGTAGGCGATGGCGCCACCCGAGTGGGAAGCCAGGCGGGTGCCGAGCAGCAGGTCGGCCAGGGCCCTGTCGGCCGGTTCGGGTGATGTGAGGTGCGTGACCGGCTGAACCAGGTCCGTGACATGCCCCGCGAGAACAGCGTCAGGAAAGCCGTGACGCCCCCGATCGTCTCTGGCCCAGCGCTCGAGGCCGGTGAGAACAGCGACCACGTAACCCGAGAGCGTCACCGGCAGAACTCCACCGGCGGCCACGCTGGCAGGGTCACAACGCCACGAGCCCCGGAGTGCCTTCAGCAGCTCCTGCGGGGGCAGGGAAGCAGCAAAACCGACCCATTCGCGGTCTGACTCCTGAACCGGCCGGGCGACATCGACCCGCAGCACCGCTATCTCCGGCGCCTCAAGCCGATGAAGAGGGGCAGGCGGGCGGGAGCGGAGCGCCTGAACTGCCTCGAGGGGGACCATCACCCGTACACCACGGCGGGCAAGCCCTGGCAGCAGCCCGGCTTTGCCGATCCGCCGGAAGGTCGTGATCGCGCACCCGAGCGCTTCGGCCGCCTGTCCGGTCGTGACCAGCACCCACCCCAACCCCTCTACTCAACTCAGATATCTGATTACGGATGCACGCTATCCATTTACCTCGGAATGAGCAAGGCAACCGCCCTGCTGCAGCTGTTAAGTTGGTCTGGAGTGCGCGCCTGCCGGCGACAACGTGCCGGCCTTCGAGGCCCAGTGCCGACTCGCGCCGGGCGAGACCTGGAAGAACGCTCTCCCGCTGTCGGGGCCCGGTTCATGGTCGGACCTGATCGCCATCGACGGGGCCTATGACACCAGCTCGGCAACGTATATGAGCGACACCGTCGGCAGTAGAAAGCTGGAGGATCTACGCCTACGGCAAATCAAGGGGGCCCTGAGGACCCTGGAAGGGCTCGGGGACGAGGACGCCCTTGTCACCATGCCTCGGGGCAAGAGTGGGCAGCGGGAGTACAAGAGGTTTTCGCTCATGAACGAGAGCGGCCGGGGCGGGAATCAGACGGAGGACGTCTACACAGTCCCGACCAAGCACTGGGCGGCTGCCAAGACGATCGCGATCCCCGCGGCCTTCTTCCTGAAGGGCTGGATCCAGGTACTCAACCCTTCCGAGGTCGCCACCAGGCTCATCCTCAAAGTGCTCAGTAAATGGGCACCTAACACCCACACCGCATCGGGGGTCTACCTCTATGGCCAGGCACGCCTGCAATCCTTCGGCTTGCGTGACGACGCGTGGGAGGACGGCTGCCAGCGCCTGCGGGAGTTCGGGCTGATGCGCTACGCCCAACCCCCTGAGCCGTACACCCAACCAGCACGCCCGCGCCGACGATACGAGCCGCACTACTGGCAGGTGACGGACGAGGGTCTCAACAAGGACGCCGTGCAGAGGCTCAACAAGGAACTCACGCTCCGGCAGCAAGAACTGGACTCAACCGCCAAACAGCGGGCGCAGAACCGTCCCTGAGCGCACCGCCAACGGTCGGGGCGGCGTTGCCGTCGACCATCGAGTGCACCAGGCCAACACCCGCCCGAAGCGCAGTTATGCCTACTGTCCCGCCCACTGAACCCGTCGGCACCCAGCCGGCCGCCCCGGCCGCGTCCGGGCATCTCGGTGCCGCCGAGGCGGCCCTCGTCGTCTCCGTCACCGCTGCGGCAATTGCGCTCGCCGCCCTGGAGCGCCCGGTCCCCGCCGTCCTGACCGCGAACGTCGCCGCGCTCACCGGGGCCACCGCTGATGCGCCTCTCTCCGGCCGGGACAGACCACGCATGTCGCAACGAACAGTTACCTGGCGGGAGTGCCGGATGGTTGTGGTTCCTCGTCCGGAGGGCGGGTCCTTGTGCCGGGGACTGTCCGGCTTGACGGAACAGGCGCCATGCGAGCTGGGTCGAGCATGACCGCGCCGAATTCACGGGCCAGAAGGCCGTGGATGGTCTCCCACGTGCGGATGCGGTTGCGTTCCCGCCGCTCGGTCCAGCGCTCGTGCAGCCGCATGCCGCTGAAGATCGCCAGGGCGCAGGCCAGGATGAGGGTGATGAGCGCATAGATAGGGGTGTAGTGGTCGTCGAACATCGATCGGTCTTCGTCCACCTGTCGAGCGTTGATGCCGAAGAAACCGAAGAGCAGACTTAGGGTGCCGGTGACTGTGGTGACGAAGGTGACTGCGATAACTGTCCGGATTCGACGGCGGTCACCGGCTCGTTGCTCGGCGCTCTCGACCGAGGTCAGCTCGGCACCGATGGCGTTGCTCAGTCGGCTCAGCATTTGTCCGATGAGTGCGGAGCGCTCGGTGAGCCCCATCGCGGAGTAGAGGGCGCTGTGGAAGCTCTCTACGCGAAGTGCGGGGATGAGTGTTCCGATGTCGCCGCCGGCTTCGACGCTGTAACTGAGTTCTAGTTCGAGGTGGCTCAGGCCTTCGGAGATGGTTTCGAGCATGGTGCGGCGGCGGTGCGTGTCGCGTTCGCCGTCGGACCGAGCGCGGAAGCGGTGCCCGTATGCGTAGGCGACTTCTCGGATCTCCCGCAGACGCGCTGCCGATCCCACGGCCTGCACGGCGGAGAGCAGGACGCTGTTCTCTATGTAGTCCTGGTGGCCGCAGATGAGGCTGGCATACGGTCCAAGGGCCCCGACGGTGGTGGGGCGTCTGTTGAGTTCGGCCGGGTAGGTGATGGAGCTGTGTTCCGGCCGGTACGGGAGGTCGGAACGGTAGATGACCCGCTGGATGGTGTCGTCATTGGGGGCGTCTTCGGCGGACGACACGCTCCGAAAGACCAGCTGGTGCCGCTCAGGGAGAAAGCCGGGCGTTCGCTCTTCCGCTCGCTCTGTGTGGCAGCCGACACGCTCGCCGGCGATCTGTTCCAGTGGCGCGCCCGCGCATTCGATGCTCGCGTAGTAGAGGTCTTCCATCAGCGGGACTGCTTCGACGAGGCTCAGGGGGACGTCCAGGGTCAGCGCGACCAGGACCTGACCCGAGGGGTGAAGGAAGTGCCAGAGCGTGGCTGCTGCGGGTGAGCCTGTTTGCCAGCGTTGGCATATAAGAGACGCGCAGTCGAGGGATTCCTTCCGGAGCACCCTAGGTAACTGTTCTCCGGCCATTGCGTAGAACGGTGCCAGACGGCCGAACGCGAGGGCGTCCGTAGCAGCGTGTCCGCCAGGAGGTAACTGGGCGGGGTCGCAGACCCAGGACGTCGAGTAGACCGTGGTGATGCGTAGGTGCGGGCGGGAGGCGTAAGGGGCGAAGAGGCCGCCGTCAGTGCCGTTAGAGGGCATGCCAGCGCCGTTCAAGGTCGCCCTTTCGCAGAGACTCCATGCGCAGCGCGAATTCGTCAGCCGCCGGCCCGGACTGGGCGTTCTGCATAAGCCAGGTCGTCATACCCAGCTCCCTCGTTGTGCGCAGCACTCGGTAGCCGTGCCACTCGGTGACATCGGTGCCGTAGGTGCGTACGAAGGCCGCGTAGTCGGTGGGTGACAGGCCGAACCGGTCCACGGCCATGGCCGTGGGGACCAGGTCCCAGGCTCGCGGACCGATCGCCGCCGCTTCGTAGTCAATGAGCAGGGCGCGGTCGCCGTCACACAGGACGTTGCCACGGTGGGCGTCACCATGCACCAGGTGCGGGGGTGAGGAGGCGACAAGCGCGCGGAAGTCGTCTTCCGCGTTGTCGCAGGCTTCGGCGAGGAAGTGAATATCCTCGCGCTTTATGCCGGAGACGACCTCAAGACGACGGCGCATGATGGGATACGGATCGAGGACGGGCAGCGGGAAGCCCGGGTCCGGCAGAGCATGCAGGTCGCGAAGAAGGGCTGCCAGGACAGTGACCGAGGCAGGCGGAGAGCTGTCCGGCACATAGCCCCAAAAAGTCACCAGTCGGCCGTCCGCCTCGATCGGTTGCGGGGCATCCGTCGGGTGCACGCCAGGGAACCCGTGCCCAGCGAGCCACCGGGCCACAGACAGTTCCTTGACGACCTTGTCAGCCATCTCCGTCGAGCGGGCGACCCTGACTACAGTGCCGACATCAGGGAGAGCGAACAGCGCGTTCTCCCCAAGCCGCAGGAGCTCCGCCTCGGGAAATCGAGGTAGTCCGGCAGAGTCGCACGCGACAAGCATGGCCCGCCGCGCAGTGGTCTCGGTTAACCCTTCACGGGTTTCATGGAAGTCCATCCCGCTCAGCCTCCCGAGGCGACTGATGAACTGTCAAGGCACCAACCGAGGCAGCGGGCACCGGTTCACTAAGGAACTCCACTCGGCACGTGGCCAGCGCCGTGCGTCGTGATGCCGATTGGCAGATGGTCGATCCACAGGTCGATATCTTCCCAATTCGCCCCCAAGCGGCATCGAGCAGGTCACGCGCGGGTGCGGGCCGCCGCGGCGTCGACATGCGCGCCGCCGAGCGCCCACACCCGTCGGCCCGCATGCTCAGCCTACGGACCCCATGAAGCACGACGAGGCCTGCGGATCTTCCGGGTCGCAAGCCCGGTCGCACGCCGTCAGCTTCGCCTGATGCAACCAGGTCGACAGCGAGGAACGTGCACGGCACGAGGACGCCGCCCTCGACTTCGAGAGGGGGCAGGTGCCCTCACCGCTCCTCGCGCCTACTACCCGCCGCGGCTTTGGCCGAGCCGCCAGTCCGTCGGCGTCAGATGGACATGGTGCGCGGGGAGCTGGAGCGCGCCCTGGCCTGGGGGGCGTCGCTGCCGGTCGGCGCCCGCCGCAGCCCGCAGCGGCTCCTGGAGGAAGAGGAGCTTGACCCGTACGTACGGCTCGCGGAGTCCGGGGCGCTGCGCACCGCCGGGTGGACGGCCCTGTCCGCGCTGGCCCGCCAGCTCGACCGGTACCTCGCCGGCGCCATGTCCCCGACGCAGACCCGGCTGACGACGCTGCTCGCACTGGAGCTGGACACCGCGGCGCGCAGCGGGGAGCTGGTCGAGCTGCGCACCACGGACCTCGGCGAGGACATACGGGACAACCACCACATATGCACCCGAGTGAACAGCTTGTGCCGAGAACCGGATCGACGTGCGGCGCATGCAGTCGAGGCAGGGGCGCAGTCCGTGGTGCTGCACCGTCTCAGAACTCCCATTTGAATTGGTTAAAACGCCGCCAGCAGATGACCCCGCATCCCACGGCGAGGAAGCCTTCGCGGATGTCATGGCGGATCTCCCCACGGAGGCGCAGGCGGTGGAACCGGTGGAGGCGGGCGAAGGCACGCTCGGCCTACCTCTGGGTGCCCAGGCCGGGGCCGCCTTCGGTGTCTCTTCGGGCGATCTGGGGTTTCAGGCCCAGGGCGCGGACCAGACGGCGGCATTTGTCGTGGTCGTAAGCGCGGTCGCCAGCACCACATCGAGACGGCGCACGGTCGGCCCCGGTTGCCCCGACCCGGGCGGCACGGCCTGGAGCAACGGGATCAGCTGGGTGACATCGTTCCCCGCCCCGCCAGTAAACGGGACGGCGAGATGAATGCCTGGAGCATCGGTGATCAGGTGATTTCGCTCCGGCTCTGCCCCGTTCAACAGGGCTTGGTTCGTCCGATCTTGGAGCCTCCTGAACTGTGTCGTTCGTGCTGGAGTGAGTGGCGAATGCGGACTGGTCGCCGGGCGGAGGGTGGGGCGAGAAGATGGCACGCTTCCGTGGCGTGGGCGATGTCGTGTCTGTCCCAGGTGGCCAGGGAGAACGGGTTGCCTTGCCGGGCGTGGCTCTGCAGTTGTGTATAGGCGTAGGCGGCGTCGGTGAGGAGGCTCACCCAGGCAGGCAGGTTCTCTACGATGGGCGGCTGCGGCCCGGCGGCTGTAGAGCTTTCCGCCAAGCCCCGAAGCTGGTCCGTCTCGTAACCGGTCACCGTTCTGAGAGCTACTGCGGCGGCGTGCACGGGGTGGGCGATGCGGGTGTGGATGCGCTGGGCGATGGCTGGTGGTACGGAGCTCGGGGTGAGGACTTCCAGCGGGATGGCTCTGGGAGGGTTGCGGTCGGAAGCGAGTTGCGTGGGTTTGCCACGGCTGTCCGTGCTGGGCTCGCCGGGCCGGCCTCGGGGCTGTTTGGGCCGCGGGGGCAGCTGGTACCACTGTTCGTCTTCTCCGGGTGGAAATGGGGCGGCGTGCCACCAGGGATACGGAGCGGGCGATGGGGGGTGCCCGGGACGGGAGAGGTGGGTGCTGCCCTCGTCGGGGTTGTCGATGTAGTGGTGCTGGACCGCGGTCAGGATGCTGTGAAGTGCGGCGGGGACGGGCCCGCTGACGACGAGGGTCAGGTGAATGCCGGTGTTCTCGCGCAGGGCCATGAGGTGCTCCCAGTGGCGGCTGGGGATCCGGTGTGCGCGTGCAAGGACGTAGTGGCTGATGCCGAGGGCTCGTGTCCAGGCCGCGGCGATGCGCCAGGAGTCGTCCGTGTTGGTGGTCCACCAGGGCACGTCGGAGTCGGAGGGGGGCAGGTGCTTGCCGAGGGCGCGGAGGAAGTCATGGGCGAGGTAGGCGGGTGCGGTGGCCAGGGGGGTGGGGTGGATGGTGATGCGGCCGTCTGCGGGGCGGTGGGCGGCGAGTGCGCTGGTGGTGCAGGCAGGCAGGTCGTCCGGGTCGCTGATGATCGTGACGGGGGGCAGGTCTGTGTTCGTCTGGTCAGGTGTCCACTGAGGCGTCCAGGCGCGCGGCTCCCTGGCCGATATGGGGGCGCTTGGGCTGCTGGGGGTCATGTGATCACCGCCGGTGTGGGCTGAAGTCGTCGCAGGAGAGCCGTCGGGTCGCTGGGGTGATGGGGGTTGCGGCGCTGTGTGGTGAGGAGCCGGTGGGTCAGTGCGGCCCATCGGCGGAGGTTTCCGCAGGCCCAGGTGCTGTCGAGTTGGCTAATGGTGCTGCGGGGGACGTTCTGCCACAGCGGGTGCAGGTCGGGGACCGCGGTGAGTACTTCCGTGGGGGTGAGGGTGTCCATGTGGTGCCAGGTGGTGACGCGGTGAACGAGCGGGGGCTGGGAGCGTAGTGAACGCAGGCGTGGCCGGCTGGCGAGGAGAACTACGGTGATCTGGGGCTTGGGGTCGTCGTAGAGGTAGCGGATGTATTCGATGCAGGAGGCGGAGAGTTGGTGGGCTTCGTCGATCGCGAGGATCCGGTGAGTGTGGTGAAGGGAATGGCGGAGGTAGTCGTCGCAGATGCCCGGGTCTTTGGGTGCGGTGCCGGGCAGGCCGAGGGCGCGGTAGAGGCTGTGACGCAGGTCGTCCGGGCGGGCTTGGGGGCGGGCCAGGAGGCGCAGGGAGGGCAGGTGGGGGCGCTGGTCGAGGAGGGTGTGGAGGGTGAAGGTTTTTCCGGCGCCGGGGTCGGCGATGAGGCAGAGGATGCCTTGCTGCTGGATGGTGGTGTCGAGGGCGTGGGCGGCGGCCCGCACCGCGGTGGTGGTCACGGTGCGGGCTTCGGGCAGGTTCAGGTAGTGGTGCGCCTGGGTGCCGGCTGGGGTGGTGGTCACCCGGCGTCCTTGGCGGTGCGGCGGGACTTGCCGCGGTTGGGCAGTGCGCGGCGGATGGCCCAGCGGGCGATGGTCTCGTCGACTTCAGTGAGGCTGCGGCGCTTCATGCCTTCGAGGATGTGGTACGTGATCTTGGACCACATGCGGAAGGTTCCGGCGCCCCCTTCGTCGTCGACGTACTCAATGAGTTCAGCCGGCGCGTTGGCCCAGACGGGGTGGAAGAGGGGGATGTTGCGCTGGACCTCGTCCGGGTCCATGGGGGTGTATTCCTGCCAGATGTAGATGCGGGAGGCGAGGGCGGGTTCGCTGTAGAGCGTTTTGTAGGCCTCCTCGCCGCCGACGAAGAGGACGGCGGGGCGGGTGGGGCCCTTGCCGGTGTCCCACAGGTGACGGACGAATTCGAAGCATTCACGGCTGAACTGCTGTGCCTCGTCGCAGACGACGACGTAGGGCTTGCGGGCCAGGGTGCGCTTGAGGAGCCGGTCGAACTCGCTGGGGTGAGAAGGGGGTTCTCCTTCGAGGCGCAGTGCCGTGAAGAGTTCCATCCGGATGTCACGCGGGGTGGGGCGGGAGCGGAACTGCAGGAGCAGGACACGGTCGGCAGCGACTTCCTTGAGCGCGGCCAGGACGGAGAAGGTCTTGCCGAGGCCGGCGTCGCCGTAGAAACACGACATGGCGCGGGCTTCGATGGTGTCGGCGATGTTCTCGCTGGCTTCGAGGAGTGCTTCGGTTGCCACGATGCGGGCGTCGGTGAGGTTGAGGTAGAAGTCGGGTTCTCCGATCGATTCGTCGTCGAGGGTGGTTGTCCGGGTCGTGGTCATGGGTTCCTCCTGCTGGTCGGAAAGCAGCTCTCGTTCGGCTGAGGGTTGCTGCGGGGTGTTGAGGGCTGCGGCGTCGGTGGCGTGCGCTGTGCCGAGGACGGCGCCGGTTGTGGGGTCGAGCAGGTTGATGGTGTCGGCGCCGCAGCGGCGGACGATGACGCTGCGGGCCAGGTGTGCGGTCATCCAGAGGGCTGCGTAGCGGCGGCTTTCCCAGCGCACGCCGGTGGCGCTGATGACTCTGCGGTCCCTGGCTGATGGGGCGGGGTGGTCGGGTGGGGTCATGTGGCCTCGTCTTGTTCGTGGCTGGTGGGGTTGGGGATGCTCCATCGGCTGGAGGGGGTGATGCGCCGGGGCATGTAGTTGCTGGGGAGGTCGCTCTGGTCCCGGCTGGTACGCGTGGCACGCAGTTCGGTGACGGCTTGCTTGCGGGTCATCGTCGCCTCGGTGGTGGCAGGGGCGGCGGTGGTGACGGCCCGGAAACGGCGCCGCCTCAAAGCCTCGGCCTTGCGCATGTCGCGCCGCAGTCGGCGGGCGCGCTCTGCGCGCGCCTGGTACACCTCGTCGATCTGCTCTTCGGTGGCCTGGTCGGCGAGGTAGGCGGTGCCGTAGTGCCGGTGAGTGACAGCGTCGAAGACCTCGATCTGCTGCTCTTGGTGCGGCTGGAAGCGGATCCGGACGCGGGTGCCGGTGCGGCCGGTCATCCAGGGGGCCATGTAGTCGCGGCCGCGCCAGCGGATGCCGTGGCCCTGGATGACGCGTTCGGAGCGGTCAGCCTCCAGCAGGAAGGCGTACAGGTCCTGCGTTGGCACTTCCCGCAGCGTGGTGGTGTCGGCGTTCCAGCACTCCAGTGCGGTGACGCCTGCGTAGTCCTGCATCCGGTGCTCGGCGTTGCGGGTGCGGACCCACTGGGCGAACTTCGCGACGAACCCTTCGAAGGTGAGCGGCGGGTCCTTCTCTCCCGACCTTCTGCGCGTATCGAGTTTCTGCGCGCCGGTATAGCGCGGCAGGGTGGAGAAGAACATGGAGGTCGCCGCGCGGTTGAGGTTCTCGATGCTGCCCTTGAGACGGGGGGTATAGGGCGGCAGGACGTCGACCTGGACGGCGAAGGCTCCCAGGGCTTCTTTGACTGCATTGGACAGGAAGTCCCTGCCGCGGTCGATGCGGATGCGGGTGGGCAGTCCGCCTGCAGGTCCGTGAGCCTCGTCGGTGAGGATGCAGGAGCGCAGGGCTGCCAGGATGGAGCCGCGGTGTGGGTAGTGCGGTGTGACGGCCCAGCCCATGATCATGCCAGTGTGACAGTCGCAGAACCACGTGACCCAGGGCTTGACCAGGCGGCCGTCGGCGTAAACGACGACGGGGGCCTGCTTGTGGTCGCCTTCCCATTCCTCGTTGCGGGCAGTGGGCGGTCGGCGCAGGTGCGGATCGTGGCCGCGTGAGGCGGGCAGACCGGCTCTCAGGCCGGCGATGTCGCCCGGGGGCAGGTCGCGTTTGATCGCCCGGTGCAGAGTCGACAGGCTCACCGGCTCGACTCCGGCGGCGACAGCGTCCTTCTCAAGTTCCTCGTGGACGCGCTTGATGTTGCCGCGGTAGTAGGCGAGCAGGATGCGGACCTGGTCGGTGACTTCGAACCGGTCACGGGTACGGCGCAAGGGCTCCCCCGCGCGTGCGCGGGCCAGGTTGCGCCAGACGGTGCGGACGTGGACGCCGAGGGTGTGCGCGGACAGGGTGACGTGCGCGGTGGTCAGTTCGCCTCGCTCGGCGAGCTGTAGCAGGGCCCGGACGGCGGGCCCCATCAGTTCGTCACGTACGCGCTTGCCGCGGGCCGGGGTCTGGGAGTCTTCGAGGTCTGGGGACACCGTGGGACGGCTCTTTCATGGTGGTCAGGCTCGGGGCGTCGTAAGGGCGGTGGAGGGCTGATCAGGACCAGAAGCCGAGGTGGGTGACGTGCTCGTACTGACGCCAGTCGGAGTCGAGGTCCGAGATGACGTCCTGCCATTGGTGGGTCAGGTCACGCAGGTCACTGCGGGACCAGGCCGCGACGATGGGGTCCCAGCGGTAGATGTTCTTGCGCCGCCACCGGGCCGCACGCTGGTGCTTGGCGTCGACCTTGCTCTGGTCGACGGGATAGATCTCCACCCTCGTTCCGCCGTCGCTGTTGAGTCGGCGCGTCAGGCTGGGCGCCATGTTGCGGCGCCGCAGCAAACGGAAGGCTTCCTCCACACGTAGCCGCTGCTCAGCTCTGGGTGATCGCTCCTCGGACAGCCACGCGGCGATCTTCCGCCGGTCCAGGCGAATTCCGCTGTGCTGCATCAAGGCGTAGCCGGCGCGGGAGCGGGTCAGATACAGCAGATGGCGCCTACAGCCGGCCTCGGCGGTCGGGTAGGGGTGGGTGATCCCAGCGATCTCGTCGAGTGTCGTGGTAAGGGCTACCGCCGCGGGCACGCCCTGGGCTCCGAGTCGTCCGAACCCCATCTTCGAGTCTCCTGTGCGTAGGGATATGTCACGTGTGGGCCGTTGCGGCAACAGGGTCAGGGGTGAGCCGGCGCCGGAATGTGTCCTGCGCGCGGCACACATCTGCGGTGTGCGGTCGCCGCCATACACCCGGGGGTGGGGGTGTACGCGACGCACGGAGTGCGGGAGGTGAGGTATGCCGCGGAGAGAGGTTTGTGTGGCCGCAACGTATGCCGTGCAAGCAGTTGTCGTGTCGGCTTTAGGTCGTTACATAGAAGGTGATCACCAAACACCCTTCTAACGCCAGAAAGCATTCTTCGACCGATAGCCGCCAAAGGGCATCATTCGGGGTCCGCTTGGCCGCCGCACGCTGGTAGGGCCATGCAGTTTGGCGTGGTGATTTCTTGGCGCTCTCAGCGCAAAAGAAGAGCAGACCGCGTTTGTGCAGGCGATGCGACTGCGGGTACTGGCAACCGGTCCTGCAGGGCAGAGCTGCGGGAAAGGCTGGACCACACCTGTCGGACTACCGGAAGGCTCCGTCGGAAGGACCGGTGCGTCTCCGCATCGCTCCTCGACAGCAAAAGGGCACGGGAACCCGGGCCTTGGCCGCGGCGGCGGGTCACCCTACTGCAAGGGACTGACAACGCCCCCGGCACGAGGGCCGCTTGCAGGTGCCGCTTGTTGCGGGGTTGTCTGATTCCTGTTCCCGGCATGTTCCCCACGAGAGTGAACTGGCGCCTTTTCGACGGACGGACCCACGGGTCGGAATTCCCTGGTCCTGCCGCGTGCAGGAGTGGACGGCGTCACGAAACCGGAGCCGCCAAAATCAGGGATGCGCGCACTGCCGTAAGTATCGGAGCAGCCACATGGGGCTGTGCGGATGGCTAGTGGTTCACATGTTCCCATTCTCGATTCTCGTGCGGATTCAGAAGAGGCCGTTGTCAGTGCCTGCCCCGATGATCCGGTCATGAGTCTGACCAGCGAGCTCAACAACCCCCATTCGGCAGTGTCGCGCTTCATGAACGCTCATCTGCCAGCTACCGCACACGTGACTGCAAGCATTCGCAGCCAGTTACCGCTGCGTCCGCTGACGATCAAGCCGCAAAGCGCTCACCGGTTCGACTACCGGAGCCTGGGACGCGCCATCGACCGTCGTCTGCGCGTAGCGCTCGGCTCTCCCCTCGACGCAGCACTGAGGTCAGGGGTCCTCTACGCCACGCTCGATGTGGCGGAGAAGTCCACACCTGCGGCGGGTAGGGCCGTTCAGGCCATGGGGGAAGCGCTGCTGGGCGAACTGCAGACCCTGGCCGCCGCTTCGGACGGATTCACGGCACGCCCCGCGGTGGAGGAGGAGCGACTGGCCCGCCTTTGCTTCGTCGCATCGCACTTCGAGGAGGTGCACCGAGCCGGACTGAAGCCAGGCAACCCCCTCGCGCAGGTGACGACCGGTGCGATCCTCGACGACCTGCTCTCTGAAGTCCCCTCCTACGTGCCCCACGACATCATGCGGCAGGTGAAGCTGGCCGAGGCGGAGGAAGCACTGGGATGGTCTGTGGCCCTGTCGGCGGAACGGCGTGTCTGCGCTCCCGAGTTCTCAGGCAGCGCGGACGTCGCAGGGGCTGACGCCGACTACATCCTCGACAGCTGCCTTATCGACTGTAAGGCGACCATCCGGCCCGATCGCATCGGCGAGAAGAAGGAAATCCACCAACTGGCCGGCTACCTGCTCCTGGACTACGCGGACACCTACGCAGTGAACCGGGTCGGACTGTACCTCGCCCGGCAAGGGCGACTCATCACATGGACTACCGAAGAATTTCTTCACCTGCTGGGCACCGGTCTGTCCCTGCCCGCGCTGCGCGCCGCCTTCCGTGAGGCACTGACGGCGTCGACAGCTCCGGAACCTGCCCCGGTGCAGAAAAGCGCCACGCGCGGCACACAGCAAAGCCTCTTCGACTGACTGCGCACCAGCAGGCCAGGCAGAGTCACGCGGAAGAGCCATGCGCAACAAGCTCGCCCATACCGGCCTGGCATTCTGCCCGTCAGCGGTCACAGCCGGACTCTCTGGCCGGCTCTGACGCGTCGCGGGTGGTCATGCCCCAGTTCAAGTGACGCATGACCACCCGGGCTGCCCGCAGGATCCGTCATCCATTTTCGTAACCCACTTGGCCGACGCGGCGTTGTCTTGTCACGGGCCGCCTGTGACGACCTCAGCTCCCGTCGCGGCCCGTGACCGCGACACGGTGTGGACGAGAGCCGAAAGTAGGCTGAGCAGCACAGGGTCTTCCGGTGGGTGCTGGTGTCTGCAGCCGGATCACGGGGCTGTGCTGCAGTGAAGGACGATGCATGAACCCCTACCACTATGCAAAAAAGAGGGCCAAGGAGCTGACGCGGCAGAACGGCAAGTCGTATGCAGTGAATCTGGCACAGGTCTCGCGTGACATGAACTCCGTTTCTCTGAAGGCGGTGTCTGCGGCGGGCCCGTACTCCACGGGGGGCGGCGGTACGGTGCTGGAGCACCGCTTCGGAGCAGTGCTGCTGTCCCATCTCTTGACGTGCAGGCCAGTGCCCGCCCTTGGTGATCACATCACTCCCACACACGTGCGGTTTCAGGGCCGCGAAGTCAGCAGGGTTGATGACCTCCTGGTCCGTGGGCGCAGCGCCGCAGGGACCGAGCATTTGTTGTCGGTCGGAGTGCGTCGCCAGCCTCGCCTCGTGCCCAGCGAGACAGACTCGGTAGAGCTTGTCCGCGCCTATCTGGATGTCGTCATCGGCCAGTGGCCGCTGCTGGAAAGCGGCCGGCAACGGCTGGCGCTGGCTGTCGCGCCGGGCTGCCAACCGGCCCAGCAACTGGCGGCTGTAGCAGTCGTCGCGGCGGCCGCACCAACTCCTGCGGAGTTCCGACGGCGGATGGTCGAAGGCGGATACGCGAACAAGGCGATGCGCGGCCGCTTGGTGCAGCTCGACGCACTGATTGTTGCTGCCCTTGGTTCAGGGTGGACCCGCCGGACCGAGCCACCGAAGGAGGTACTGACGTGGCGCCTACTGAGCAAGCTCTCTCTGATCGAGCTACGCCTGGAGGGAGCTGACCTGTCCGACAGGACCGAAGCCGTCGCACGCCTGCAACGACTCACGCCTCAGGAACTCCCCTCGCAGGCAGATGCGCTGTTCGCCCACCTGGCAGAGCTGGCGGGCATCTACGCACCCGGAGGTGCGGAGGTCGATCTGCCCTCCTTGAGGGCTGCTCTTCACGGCCTCGCGTGCTTCGCCCCAGCGACAGAACCTAACAGCACCGCTGGGGCAACTACCGCCTCTGGTGTGCCGCGGCACACCAGAAAGCCGGAAGCACGGGGAGGAGCAGAGGCGGGCCAGCGTCGGCAGGCTGTCTTGTGGAGCATGCCAGCCATGAGCGAGAAGGCTCTTCAGCCGGTGCTGGCGGGCGAGACGCTCGTGGTGCGGGACGGGTACTGGCTGCTGGGATTCGACCAGACCACGGGCAAGCAGCTGTGGACGTTGCAGACGGCCTTCGACGCCCCGCCGGTGGTCGGGGCTGGTCAGACTTTCGTGGCCGACCGGTCAGGCAGAGCAGTACCGGTGGACGTGTGGACTGGGAAGAAGGGGCAGCCGTTGCCGGTCCGCATGCTGGATGGGGCAGCAACTGTCGATCGCGGCACGTTGTTCACCGCAGCGCCGGACGCATACGTTCACGCAGTCGATCTGGCCTCTCGCGTGCTGTTATGGAGTCGGCCGGTCAGCGGAAGCCCAGTCGGGCCCCCTCACGTGAAGGCTGGCAGGGTGTTCGTGCAGAGGGGCCACGCAGGAAACACCGACTGCGTCACTGCAGACAGCCTGTGGGTCTTCGGCACAGACGGCCACTTGCAGTGGATGCAAGAGGTCCACGAAGGCAGCCTGCTTCTCTGGACCGCCGACAACGACCGCGTCTACATCGTCACGCGACACCAGTCAGGAATGAGCAGAGTCACCGCACTGGACGTGAGCAGCGGACAGGTCTGCTGGCAGCACGCCTTCGATGGTGATGTGGCCGGACCGCCTACACCGGCACGCAACTGCCTCTACCTCACCACCATCCAGGCTGACGTGATCACACTGTCTGCCGACACAGGCCAGGAACGGTGGCGGGCCAAGGCGGGCGCGCGCACAGCGACAGCCGTTCACATCAGTGACGGTGTCGTCTATCTCGGGCTCTGGCAGCCCCGATGCCTTCTCGCTCTCCACGCCGACACGGGGGCGAGGTTGTGGCAGAAGAAGACCTCTGGCTCGTTCGCGTCGGCGCCGTTCACCGCGGCGGGCATTGTCTACGGAGGACACCGGGGCGGCGTGCTGCACGGCTGGGCCGCCCGCTCACGCAGAGAGGTCTGGCATATCGAGGTGATGTGGGACGAATCCCGACAGGGCGCCCCCCCTGCTCCTTGGCAACAGAGCGTATGTGACAAGCAGCAGGGGCGAGGTCCACGCCTTGAACCTGCACAGCTGAACCGCTGCCGACCAGTCCGCGCGGCTCAGTCTGTCACTCCCCTGCTGACAGGTTTCCCCCGCGGGACCGCAGAGTTCTTCAACGATCTTGGCTCTGCCGCCGCTGACCGGGATTCAGGGGTGCCACCCAGCGCCCCTGGGCCACCTCAGGGCTGAGTTGCGTCTTCGGCAGGGGTCGAGTCGGCCGGTTCGTTCATCTTCCCGAACGGCACGTGCACGCTGGGAGTACTGCGGGAGGTGCCGACCAGGTGGCTGACCTGGTCATCGAAAAAGATGTGCGGTCTGAGGATGCTGGTGATCGCACTCTTGTCTATGCCGCCGAGGAAGAAGGCATCGTTGACGGTCACTCCCCAGCCTTTCAGGCTGCGGACAGCTCGTTCATGCGCGGGCGCGTTGCGGGCGGTGACGAGAGCAACGTGCACGCGGATCTTGTAGTCCGGGTTCTTCACGCGTTCCTCTTCTTCGCGCTGCTGCAGCCGGTTGATGTTGGCGAGGAAGTCCCGCAGGGGTCCCGGGTCGTGCGGTGTGGCGGCGTTCATCGTCTCGTGCGAGCGGAAACCTTCGATCCCGTCGGCCTGGAAGACCTGCTCCGAGGAGTCGTCGGCGAGGACTCCGTCGAAGTCGAAGGCGATGCGCAGGTGCCCGTCGTCGACCTCGTCAACAGCGGCCGGCCCCAGGACGTGGCCGACGGGCAGGCCCAGGGCGACGGCCTCGCGGACGTCGGTCTCGTTAGCGGAGAGGAAGAGCGACATGTTCAGGGCGGGCATGAACCGGTAGGGCGAGCGTCCCTGCATGAAGATGGCCCGGGTGATGGACAGGCCGTACTTCTGAATCGAGCGCATGACCCTCAGGCCGGTGTCGGGATCGTTGCGTGACAGGACAATGACCTCGACCAGGGGGTCGTCTGCTGCGGTGAGGTCGTTCAGGGACAGCAGCCAGCGGATGAAGGAGAAGGCGACCCCCTTGGCGAGGGTGTCGTCCAGGTGCTCCTCCTGGTAGGCGCGATACGCCTCTTCCCCCTGTTCACGGAAGACAGCATCCGCTTCCGCGAGGTCGAACAAGGCACTGGAGGCAATGCCGATGACCAGCCGCTTTTCCAGGTCGTAAGGCACGGCACTCTCCCTTTGCATCAATTCGCACATACGTATCATCGATGTCATCGATCACAGCTCTGCTGCGCACGTGGGCCGGTGCGGTGGTGCCAGCGCTGCCGCTGCGGGCTTGCTGGGCCCCCACACGGCAGCCGCCCCTGTGGTCTAGGTCGGCCCCGGTCCTCAGGGCTGCAAATGGGGCAGGCCCGTGTGCGGCATGGCGCCATTCGCATCGGCTGGCAACTATCGGGGTGCCGGTCCCACAACCTCTATGCGACGGGGGCACTGGTATAGGGCGCGGGCATGCCTTGGCACTCGGCGCCGGGCAGTCGTGCGTTGACGGCACATGGACAAGGGCGCGTTGGGAGCAGCTGCTGAGGTTAAGGTTTGCCCAGACTCATGCCCTGGGCCGGCGCCGGGGTGATCCAAAGGTATGTCGGAGGTAATCATGGACCTGCGGCCGACGCACCTTGGTTACGCCTACCAAGATCTGCTTACCGCGCTGCGTCTGGTGGATCTCGCGGTGGGACGCGCGCGGTCGGTGCTCGTCGACACGAAGATGTTCGCTGGGGACCGGTTCGACGACATTACCTGCGAGTGGGCCGAGGGCAGCCGTGAGCGGCTGCAGATTAAGCACACGACTCACGACCGCGCATTGCCGTTGAAGAGTTTCACCAAGGACCAGCGCAGCCTGCAACTGGACCTCTTGTTCTCCTCCGTCATCCAGGACCTACAAACGGACCCCGACACCTCGCACCGCCTTGTAGTACGGGACACGGAGCCGGATGACCCTGATCTGTCCCAGGTGCTGCAGCCGCTCAGCGCGAGTAGCGACCCGGGGCCGGCATTGTCGGGGCTCAACAGCAGGCGCTTTCGGTTCAGTGCCACTGCGCTGCGGGATCACGAGCCGTGGCGTTCGATGCTCGCCGATCTGGATGATGATTTGCTCAGTAGTGCCTGTGCCTCCCTGATTGTGGACACGGGGGTACCGGCATGCTCCCTCAACGTCCGAGAGCCAGGACCGGCCGAGGCTGCGTTGCTGCATCGTGTCAGCGAAGAACTCGGTGCTGGGCGGCCGCCGAACCGGCATCGTGCATCTGAGGACGTAGCCCTGGCCCTCATTGACGCCGCTAAGGAGGCTCGCGCCAGAGGAGGGGCGGTGGCCCTCGACCGCTTGTTTCCCCGGCTGGGATTGAACGTCGACTTCGGAGCGGCTCAGGAGGGGCGCCCCGTGGACCGTGCCGCGGAGGTGATCCGCCCGACGGTTCTTGCGGACATGACAGTCGTCGTGGACAGCGCGGCCCATACGGGTGGTGTCGTCGTGATGACCGGCGGTCCTGGCATCGGCAAGTCCTGGTTGTGCGAGCAGCTCAGTGATGCGCTGCGGGACACCTGGGTCGCCGCGCGGCATCACTGTTGGCTCGGAAGCGATGACGACCGGCTTCGTGATCGTGTGCTGACCGATGTGGTGATCGGCAGCCTTCTGAAGCAGTTGGAGACAGCCGTCCCGGAGGCGGTGGCGCAGGTCAGGCCGCGTTACGCGGCCACGGCCGAGACGCTCACGGCGGCAGTCGCTGCGGTGCGCCGTCTGGTTCCAGATCGGCCGATCGCGTTGATCGTGGACGGGATCGACCATGTCAGCCGGGTCCTCGGAAGCGTTGCTGGCAGCGCGTTTCAGCAGCAGTCGGACCCAGCCGCGTCTTTGGTAGAAGAACTCGCTGCTCTCACCCTGCCTCCCGGTGTGGTCCTTGTCCTGGCCAGTCAGCCCGGTCCTCATCTCCAAGCCCTGGACGACCGTGCGGAACGCCTGATGGTCCCGCCTCTCAATCGCGGGGAACTGCATGCGCTGGCGGATCGGCTGGGCGTCTTGTCGGCCCTGTCGGAATCCGCCTCAGAGCAGGCATCTGCTGAGCTTGCAGAGGCCGCTGTCTGCCTGATCGAGGAGCGCTCACGGGGGAATGCCCTCTATGCCACGTACCTGTGTCGCCAGGCGGTGGGGCCGACGGCCGTCTTGGCATCGCTGTCGGCTCCGGACGTCGCTGGGGACCCCCTGGAACGTCTTCGCGCGGTCCCGTCCTCGGCACAGGACCTTGACCACTACTACGACTACCTTTTCAAAGGCCTTACCAACGAGCAGCGGCAGGCCGTCTGCATGCTAGCCATCTGCGACTTCGCCGTAACCGCGCAGGAGCTGGGAGAGATCTTCCCACTGCCTGGGATGATGCTCGGCGCTGCGCTGACCAGCGTGGCGCCGATTGTCGCGCAGCAGCCGGGTATCGGCGGACTGAAGATCCACCATGAGAGTTTCAGCCGCTTCATCCGAAAGATCGACAGCAATCAGGACTGGGCCGATCTTGTCCGGTCACAGGCTGCCGCGTGGCTCGACAAGCGTGGGTTTTTCACGGACCCCCGGGCGTTCCGGCACCTGCCCGAGCTTCTGTCCGCCTTGGGCCGGGACGACGAACTGGCCGTGCTCGTAGGTCCCGATTTCCTCTCCCGCGCGATCGCCGGCCTGCAACCCCCGCAGGCCATCGTCCACACGCTGACTGTCGCCGCGCGCCGAGCGGCTGACCGCACCGACTGGCCCACGCTGATTCGCTGCATCGAACTCAGCCGTGCCCGGGCGACCTACGAGCAGGAAGGCCTGCCGGGATCCCTCGTTCCGTACGCCGATGTCTTGGTGACGCTGTGCGGAGCCGATCGGGTGGCAGCGAGCCTGATGTATGAGGGCGAGGCGACCATGATGGCCCGGTGGGGGCTGCAGTTGTGCGCGGCTGTCGATCGTGCGGGCTTGGCAGCACCCTGGGAGGCGTACCTGGCGGCCTGGGACAAGGAACGTGACGATAACGTCCGCTACGGCTCTGACAGCGACGATGCTGTATTCCTCGCGGAGCTGCGCGGTCAGATCCGGCAGCCACGCCGGAACACAGACAGCGACGCCGCGCCGCTCCCGGTCGCGCAGCGAGTAGCGCAGTTCCTTGACCAGGAGAACCTGAGGCCTGTTGAGCGTGCCCTGGGTGTGTTGCTGGACTGCCTGGGACACGAGCCGCTGATGGCGAGCGTGGAGCTCATTGAACGTCCCGACCGGCGTGCGGCTGTTCTGCTGTGTCTCGCCGACGCCCGTGACAGCGCTTCAGGAGAGCTGCCTTCGGCGCGCACTCTAGCCACAGCGGCCTGGGCAAGTGGGCCTTGTGACCCGCGACGTCTGCTCCGTTACGGCGTGCCGGTGGCGGACCTGGCGCAGGACGTCTTCTCCGGCGGCGGCATCACCGACGTCCTTGAAGAGGCCACGCGGGAGGTGCTGACCGATCACGCCGGTGATCTGCCGGCACCGGTGAGCAGGTGGCTGTCGCTGCTCACCGTGGCTCATGCCTCCGACCCACAGGCTGCCGCTCGACTGCAACCGCTCTGCGAAGGTGTCGGTTTCTACCGCGCCTGGCTGCGCTTCGCCCTGGCCACCCTGGGCCTGCGCCACGATGTCGAGGCGGGCAGAATCCCCGCCGAAACGGCTTCTTTGACCGCCCGTGTGGCGCTCGAGCAGCTGGCTCAGAACAATCAGCCATTTACAGGCCGGCCGAAGGCCAGCGACCTTGGTGCCATTCACCAGCTCGTGCGGCAGGTTCTGCACGATGCCGTGGCCGTACTCCGGGGCAAGGACGTGGCGCTGGGCATCACGTCCTTGCAAGCCATCAGCCATGGAACCACCACCTCCCTCATGGGCATGGCCGGCAGCGGACCTCTCATCACGACGGAGCTGCTGTCTCTGCTCGCGGAGAGTGTCGGCCAGGCTGGAGCTGATGTAGTGCACGAGCTCATGGACACCCTGCGCGCAGCTCAAGCGGACCGCCGGGCTTTGTATGCGGAGGATGCGGACTTCGAGCTGGAGATGGCCCGCGTGAGTCTCGCCTGCGGCGCCCCCAGAGCAGCGCAGGAGTGCTGGGACCGCGCCGCCCGGTTCATGGGTGCCTATGGCAGTCACAAGGACGCCACGGTCGAGGAGCTGCTGGATCCCCTGCCCCAGCTCCTTCAGGCCGAGCCGGCCCAGGCCCGTGAAAGACTGGCGCGCACGCAGCCTCTTACCTATCTCGTCGCCCACTGCACCGACGGCCGGGGCACCAACGGAATCCCCCATGAGTGGTGGCGGTTCCTCGCCCAACTGGACCCACAGGCTGCCGCCCAGCTAGGAGCCCACGTGCTGCTGGCCGAACCAGGGCTGCCCGATGCCCGGGTAGAAGCGGCCCATCTTCAGCTGCTTGTCACACAGGCCAACACCGCCGACCCCGTCGTCCTGACTGCGCTGCGCATCGCCGCCGGTCCCGGTGGCCGGAGTGTTGACGCAGACATCGCCCTGCTCGGCAGGCTCACGAACTTGCCGAGCGACGATGCGGCCCGGACACAGCAACTCCTGCCGGTGATGGCCAACGCGATCACCTCCACCTACGACGACCAGACGCTGATCTACACCTCACGCGGCGCTGGGGACTCGCCCAGCACGGCACTGACCGCAGCAGCACAGCAATGCGGTGGCGAGGGCGGCCCGCTATGGTCGCCGAAGCCCGCGACCGCCAAGACCTCACGTGCTTGGTCCGAGCCCAAAGGGCGCTACGCCACAGGCGTCTATCTACACGCGCAGCAACGTCCCACGCTTGCCGAAGGTGCTGCCGGTGTGCTGGCAGCAGTCCGTGACTACAACGACAAGCCCTACGACGCTCCCCCGGGTGCCCGGTGGTCACAAGAGAGCCTGGTCAACGCGGTCGGGTGGAGGTTGTTGGAGGTCATCGACCGACACGGCGCCGACGCGGCCACCCGACTCCTGCACCGGATCGCTGAGGAACTGAGCCCGATCAAGCCGCGCGAGCTCTTGGCCGACATCGCCACTGGGCTCCGTCTGCGCCAAGAGGCTGCCTCCGACACCCTCGGCCCACTCGCCGCAACGGCCGGCGTGCTCGCATTCACCACGATGCGGGGAGGAGGCGGCTGGCGTTCCTTCGCAGGCAAAGAGCGGCTGGATCTCTGGCAGCAGGCGCACTCGGCGGAGACCGCCGTCGCAGCCAACCTCCTCGCCGACCAGGTGGCACGCGCCGTCGCCGACGCCTCATACAGCCGAACAATTGGCGTCAGTCAAGCGCTAATCTCCGCCTTCGCCGCACAAGCCCCACTTGACCGGCCGCCAGCCGTCGATGCGCTCGCCTGCTGGGACGCTGCCTACGAAGTCATCGCTCATCGCCTGCCGGGCGACGCTCGCCTTGGTGACGGTGCCTACCAGCCGAACCTGGAGCCGGCCACACAGCACGACATCGACACCGCGCTGTGCACTCTTGCCATGGCCACCATCGCCCTGCCCGAACGCGGCGACAGACGACGCGCCCTGATCGCAGCGACAGTGCTGCTGGCGAGCCGCCCCAGCCAGGCCCAGACCGCACTCGCGCACGTGCTTTCCTTCTCCCTCGGCGCCGGGCCACTCACCTGGCTTATGTCCGTCGTGCAAGACCATCTGCCACCAGGATCCTTGGGTGGAGCACTCCTCGACCAGCTCGTGGCCTTGTGCAGCAGCGACATGCTGTCCGTCCGAGTAGGAGCTGCCGAGGTTCTTACGCGCGCCGGACACGAACCCCCCTCACCCCCCGCAACGCCAGCCCACCCAACACTCACACACGCCATAACCGCCGTGATTTCTCGCACCAAGGGTCACCGATGACGGACTTCCAAGAGGCAGCGATCGAGATCGTCGACCACCATTTGGAAACCCGTCTCGCCGCCGCAGGCAATCCTGTGGGGCTAAGAGAGACCGTCATCGACCTCGTTACCGAGGCGTTGCCTCAGCACGTGGAATCTCTGATGGGTCAACAACTGGACTCGCTTACTGACTTCGGCCTGTCAGGGTGAGGCTGATGTCTCGAGGGTCAGGCCGGTGCCGGCTATGAAGCCGTCGAGGGTGTGGGGCCGGTATTGAAG
>NZ_JBSHNE010000045.1:0-39179 GCF_053646035.1 Streptomyces sp. NPDC055287
TGCACGCGCCCGGCGGGGATGTCGAGGACGGCGGAGATCGGGGCGGGGGTGTCGAACTTCTGCATCGTGTTCTCCTGCGACTCGTTGTTTCTGATAAAAGAAACGCTACGTTGCGTTCGAAGCATTGGCAACAGCAGAGTTGCACACAATCAACATCACTGCAGGTAACAGCGCAGAAGTCGTTGCAAGGACCTTATGAACTAATGCAACGACAGGCGCCGTTCGTTGCACTAAATTGAGAGTGAACGCTATGCTGGAGGTGCCGAGGGGGCCAAGGATCACGAAGCAAGACCGCGATGCCGGGAGGCAGACTCACTCAGCAGGAACGCAGCAGATCGCGCTGGGACTGGCCGACAGCCTCGGCAACGCAGAGGCGCGCGAGACTCGGGACCCCGACAGACGCCCACGGCCCGCACCAAGGGGTGCGAGCCCGGGCAGGTGGGCAGGCCTCAGGCAGCGTGGTCGGCGCAGCTGCATGTCGGGCGTGGGGGGCTCTTCCCAGGCCATGTGGAACTCAGGCGCGCAGTTCCTTCCTGGTGTCCTTCAGTCCTGTTGCGGCCGAAGCGGTCGTGACCAGCCTGCGGGACGCCGCCGCGCCGCCCGTTCCTCATCCGCAACGTGCTCACCGAACAGTTCGACACCGGGCCGGTGATCGTCACTGCGGACGTCCACGTCGACATGGAAACGCTGCACGGGGTGCTCTCGGCGGGCCGTGCCGCCTGGAGAACCCTGGTGACGCCGCAGGCGCCGCCTCCGTTCCGCTGTCGCTGCCGGAGCCGTCCGCACCGAACTGACCGAGACCAGCACCGCGCCCCTGGACACGTCCGCCCTCGCCTGACTCGGCGACACCGAGAACTCGGAAAGCCGTCTTCCGCATGGTCAAGGACCAGCTCTTCGCCGTCGTCGACACACCGCCGCCCAAGCCGAGCAGGGTGGCCATCCCGCCCCGCGTGGTGGACCAAGGTCTTCGGCGATGCGTGGGTGACGCTCAAGAGGGAACCGGCGATGGGCAGCGTCCCTGCGAGAGACGCTGAACATGCACGGCCACCGTCACCGTCAAGCAGACGAGCGAGGGCGGCCTGGAGGAGGTGGCCGCGGCGGCCCGCACCCAGCTCGACAAGCACCTGACCGTGGTTGCCATCTGACGGAGACCTAGTCTCAGACCTGTCCGGCCTCCGCCAAGGCAGTGAGAACGCGGCGGGTCTTGTTCTCGGGGTGCTCGGAGAGCACCACTCTGCGCTCCCGCACCGCGTCCTCGAGCTTTCGCTGCTTGCGCTCGGCCCGTGCCGTGAACTCCTCTGCGTCGTCCTCGTCCTTGGGCTTCACCCGGATCGAGGCCTCCAGGAAGTCCAGGCCGGCCGCCGACCACACCTCCAGGTCGACCTCCAAGTCGTCGAGCGGAACGTCGTCGACCTTCGTCGAGAGGATCGGCCCCAGCGCGACCAGCCCGTCGAGCGGGACGGAGGGCGCGCAGGCATGCAGGAACTGGTCCTGCACCGCGTCGATCGGCGCGGCGGGATCGGCTCCGCGTTCCACCGCGTCCGCCAGCGCCCCAGGCGGATGATCGCGTACCAGAGAGGCCGCCAGCACACGGCCGTTCCTCGACCAGTCCTCCTCGATCTTGTATGCGAAGGGCTTCGCGTCGAACGGGGCCGAGAACCGGCCGACCAGCTGTTCCCGGGTGCACGGACGCAACTTAACGGCCAGGTCGTCCGGACCGCCACCGATCCTGAACCGTACGATCGCACCGCCGTCCAGCAGCGGCACCCGACCCTCGGCGACACCGTCCCGGTCCTCGGCGAACCAGATCCGACGCGTCGTCAGCGCGCCGTGCGAACCGCCGAGAGCCGACAGCGCCTCCGCCACGTCGCCCTCGATGTTGACCTTGATCTCGATCGGCAGCAGGTCCATTACATCTCCTGCCCGAGTCTCAGAAGCTCGTGAATCCTTCCATTCCAGGATATCCACACCACCCCCGGGCCGCAGCCCGGATCCGACGGGCAGAGACCACAGGGGCAGTACGGGGTTGGTTGGCCGTTAGCCTGTCGCCGCTGTCAGGTCCGATAGGGGTAGAGGGCGACGTTGCCTGCTTCGACGCCACTGCGAACTCCGCTACGAGCCCGAATCCGCCCTGGACGCCCTGGACACCCCGGGAAGCCTCGACGACTGGTTCTTTCGCGACGCCGATGCGGACCCCCGACGAGTGGTTCGCCGCCATGGAGGGGCATCTCGACCCGCTACTTGATCGCGGGTCCTCCGAGATCGACCTGTACCAGGAGAGGAGCCGGTATAGGCCGGGCCAGTGTGGGAGGTCGCAAGGCTCCGTCACGCGAGCAGGACCCGCTTGCGCAGGGGGGCGAAGTCGGCGCGACCGAACATCTGGTGCTTGAGCATCCTGATCCTGTTGACGTGACCTTCGACGACAACGGCGCGCACTCGCTGAAGGTTGCCCTTGAAGCCGAGCGGAACGATCCCCCGCCCGGATTCTGCCACTGCACGTGGCAGAGGGCTTCGGGGTGGCGGCATCGGCGATGCCTGTGGCGGTGTGATGCAGGTCATCCCCGCGGTTGCAAGAAATGCCCGCGGTGCTTGTGAGGCGTGTGGGATCGTACGGCCGGTTGTTACTCGCTGGTATCTGCGAGTCCCATCCCTGTTGCGCGTATCCCCCACCACGCTCCGAGGATTGCCACGTGCGTAAGTCCCCTGTCACAAAGGCCCTGTTAGCGACTCTGGCCTCCATTTCCCTGCTCTCCACCGGCTGTTCGGCCGGAACCCCAGCACCGTCCCCGGCGGGCGGCAGTGCTCAGGCACCGCATCCCACCAGCGTCAGCAGCGTCCCCCATCCGGACCCGAGTCCCTCGCGGCAGCTCGCTGTGGCAGAGGCCCCTGACAGGGAGCCGACCGCCGTCGCCCGGGTGGCCGGGGACGGGAAGGCGAAGGAGTCGCCGCTGAAGGTGGCCTCCTACGACCGGGAGAGTCGACGAGCAGTCATTTCCGGGGCGCAGAAGGCCGCTTCAGCGACCGGCCCGGAAGGAAATGCCCCAGCCGTCGGTGACATCATCGCCAGCGGGCCGGTGCCCGGGGCCCCCGACGGGCTGCTCGCCAAGGTCACCGACGTGGCCGGTAAGACCGAGAAGGGCACCGAGGTCAGGACTGAGGCGGCGACGCTGGGCGCGCTGCTCGGTGACGACAAGGCGAACGGTACGGTCCCGGTCGATCCGGCGAGCTTCGACGTCGAGCCCCTGGTCCAGGGAGTGAAGGTCTCCTGGGCCAAAGCAGGGAACGTGCATGTGGGCCCCAGGGGCGCGAAGATGCCCCTGGGAAGCCTGCGGATCGATGTCGGGGCGTCGGTCCCGCTCCCGGTCACAGAGGGTGCACCGTTGTCGGGGGCGGCGGCGGTCGCGGGCTATGTGCAGCTGGCCCCCGAGGTCGAGTTCTCCTACGACGGTTCCTCCGTCATCGCTCCGGACAGCGCATTCCTCGGGCTGACCGGCGACTGGTCCTCGCAGTTGTCGCTGAAGGGCAAGGCTCTCGCAGGCGGCAAGCCGGTGCGGATTCCATTCGCCAGGCTGCACGCCGATCCCGTGATCCAGGTCGGGCCGGTGCCGGTCGTAGTCAACCTCGACCTCACCGCGTACGTCCAGGTGGAGGCGGACGGCGCCGTCACCGTCGACGTCCAACAGGACGTCAAGGGTGGCTTCCGCATCGGCGGCAGCTACACAAAGGCGGGCGGCTGGAAGCCGGCCAGTACTTCCGACATCACCAGCACCCCGGTACAGGCGAAAGTGACCGCAGCCGGCAAGGTGAAGGCTGCCCTCGGCACGGAGGCCAGTGTCGGGCTTTACGGCGCGGTCGGCGTCACCGGCGTTCTCGCCCCGTACCTACGAGGGGAAGCCACCGCCGTCGCCGCGCCCGGGTCCATCGTGGGCGCCTGGAAGCTCTACGGCGGCGTGGACCTGACGGGATGGCTGCAGCTCCAACTGTCCATCTTCGGCACCCCCGTCTTCCAGCACCGCATCCCCCTGGGTGCCCTGCACCGGGAATGGCCGCTGGCACATGGCGACGGCGCCGTCACCTGAGCCTGCTTCCAAGGCATTTTCCAGTTCGTCCCCTTCCTGTGCCGTCATTTGCGGTCCGGCGTCATGCCGGTGGACGCGATTCATGGTGGAGTCCACCGACACGGTCCACTTCACCGCGCCTACCGCATCGGGAGCCGCCGTCGGGCAGCAGCCAGCAACTGCTCTCCAGCACACAGCGCATGGCGCTGGCAGACGTCGAGA
Organism: Streptomyces sp. NPDC055287; assembly: GCF_053646035.1. NCBI lineage: Bacteria > Bacillati > Actinomycetota > Actinomycetes > Kitasatosporales > Streptomycetaceae > Streptomyces > Streptomyces sp. NPDC055287. Next base: position 4,281 of record NZ_JBSHNE010000045.1, read on the forward strand.
TCGTATGAGTCGTCGAGTGGCAGGGGCTTTTCGCGCCTGCCACTCGACATCGTTCCGGAGTCTGTCGTCCGGAACGATGTCGAAGGACAACAGAGACTGGCTCGCACCAGACCACTGGGGGCACGGGCCGACGTACGCCCCAGGAACCCTGCCCACCGGTGCAATGCCCTGCCGCCACCCGAGGGGATTCGACCACGACGAACACTGAGCTGTACGGCCACCCTCGTTCGGGGCGTTGCCTGGTTCGCGTCGCACGGCGCCGCAGCGACTGGTGGCTCCTGGCGACATTTGCAGCAGGTCACCACCCACATGAGGCAGACGAAGAACTTGCAGGCACGCAGGCATCAGCCGGACCCGGCCCGGCCGTCCTCGACTCCCCCCGGCACGCTCAGGCGATGCCCACCTTCTGATACGCCTCGTCGATCGCCGTCTGCGTGGCGATCCGGAGCGGGGCGCTTCCGGAGAGGTACGTGCTGGTGACGTCCCGCAGAGCCCGGTGCATGTCCGGGAACTCCGACTCCCTCAGCAGTCGCACCAGGGCGAGATAGATCAGCAGCGCCCACTCCTCGACCTTGAGGACCGGCTTGCCCGCCGCGTCCACCGAGGTGAGCAGGTGGAACATCGCCTTGTTATGGATGTTGCTGTTGGTGTGCACCCCGCCGTTGTCGCGCGTCGTGTGCAGATAGTCGCGCATGTGGTCGGGATCGCCGGTCCGGACGGGATCGCTCATGTCGCGCAGCGGCAGCCCGCCGCCGCCCAGCCCGGCCCCGATCTCCCAGTTCCAGGTGCGTACGTCGTCGCGGTCCGGCGCCTGGTACCAGTTGGCGATGATGACGCCCATCGCGTCCGCCAGCGACTCGTTCAGGGCGCCGGACTGGTCCTGGTAGACCAGGTCGCTAGAGGTCTCGATCACCCCGTGGGTCATCTCGTGGGCGATGACGACGAAATGGCGGGCCAGGCTGACGAGCCGGGTCCCGTCGGACACCTGGCCGTACCACATCCGCCCCTTCCACCAGACGGCGTTGAACCACTCGGGCCCCGGCCCGTCCTCGTGGTAGGTGCAGTTGACGATGGAGACCAGGTCCATGTCGGCGTCGTCGATGCCGTTCCGGTAGAGCTGATCGCGGTAGAACTTCTCCACCCGCTCGGCGTTGACATGCGCCGAGATCCCGGCCCGGTGGCCGGCGCCGAAGTCCGCCTGCGTCGAGCCGATCGCCGAGGTCGGCGGCCGGGCGCTCTCGATGTCGGCGAAGTCCAGGTCATAGGTGGCGATCTGCCTCCACTGGTCGTGCAGAAGGAAGGAACCGTCCCGGCGGCTTCCCTGGAACCGGTGTCGTACGGTGACCTCGTCCTCGCCCTCCAGCCGGGTGGGCACCGTGATCGTGGGTGCCATCCCGTACGACTTGAGGATCTCGCCGGAGTACGCGTCGACGAAGTAGCCGGTGAGCGGGAAGTCCTCGCGCGGCGACGCGCCGAGGCCATGGCCGTGCCGGCCGTCCTCACGGCGGCTCTCCGGCAGTTGGGCCGGCACCTCACGCAGGTGCCAGGCCAGGTGCCAGTGGTCGTTCCGGCTGACGTACGCCAGCGTCGGCGGCGGCAGCTCCTCGGCGCTGACCGTGCTCCCGGTCGCCGCCTTGACCCGTTCCAGCGCGTCCGTGCCCGGTAGCTCCGGAACGGAGCCGACGCCGGTCACCTCGCCGAGCTTGCCGTCCATCGAGACCAACCGCTGGTTGTCGTCGATCTCGACCAGCACCTCGGCGCCGGAGACGGGGATCTCATGCTGGGTCTGCTCGAAGCGGACCAGAGTGGTGCCCGTGCCGGCCTGGTGGCGCTCCGTGCTCACGGTCAGATCGGGTACCCGCTCGGGCCGGTCCTCCCGGACGGCGCCACGCAGCGCCGGTGCTTCCTCCTGAGCGAGCTTCTCGGCCAGGTAGAACCGTGCGGCGGACTCGGCGGAGTTGAAACCCCGCCGGCCCTCGGCGTCCTCCGGTGCTCCCACGCCCCGAATCGCCTCGGGCCCCGGAGGCGATTCGCCCGCCCGCGGGTCGTCGGTGAAGTGATAGCGGAATCTTTCCAAATGCGACATGACTATGACCCCTCGTTGCGCCCCTCGTTGTTGCTGTCGCACCCCCTTGTCGTTCCCACCGTTCACACATGCCCCCTTCCAACGTCACACCGCGGTGCGCAGGCGGCAAGTGGACGATTCGGCGCCCCGGGGCAACCCGTATCCCCTTCAACTGTGCGACGTTGAACGGCATCCCCTTACGCCCCGGGATGCGGGAACGCAACCGCGGGCCGAGGATGGAGTCATCGGGAGCCTGTTCTCGGAGCAGCGTGCACGGTCGCGGGCCGCAGCGCGGGGCCGCTGGGCCCCCGGGCTTCCGGGTCTCGGAGGAACTGAGATGCCCGTGCTCTTCTTCGACATAGGGGCGACCCTGGCGGATGGCCGGCTCGAGGCCGACGGCTCGCTGAAGCTCCTGCCCCGGCCGCGCGTTCGCGCTGTGCTCGACTCCTTGCGTGAGGTGCCCAAGGGCATCATCTCCAACCCCGGAACGAGCGAGGGCGCAGCCACCTCGGCTGCGGCCGCCCTTCACGAGGCCTTCCCCGGCCGTTTCCCGGACGACGGTCTCGTGCACTGGGGTCCGAAGGACAGCCGGAGGCTCTTCGACGAGGCGGTCGGGAGCGCGGCGGGCGTAAGGGCGGGGGCCGTCGCGGCATCCGCGTGTGTCTTCGTGGGCGAGGACCCCCAGGAGCGCGCGTTCGCCCGGGAAGCGGGGATGCTCACCACGGCCCACCCCGTGTTCACCCTCGCGGCCGTGGAGAACCGTCCCGTCTTCTGGACACGGATCGAGCTGCCGGATGCCCGGCAATTGCCCGGGCTGGAGGCGGTCGCGAACGAGGCCGAGATCGTTCCGGTGCATGTCGCCTCCGAGCGGCTCGTACTCGCCATGGCCACCACGCGCGGCGTCCACACACTCGAACGGGCCGGATTCACCGTGGACATGCGAGGAAACGTGGAGGACACGGCGGCCTTCCTCATCCGGGACAACCGTCCGCTACAGGGCGCCGACGCCTTCGCGGACACCCCGTCCGCCACCCGCTACGCGGCCGAAACGGCGCTGCGCGCCACGGCCGTCTTCGGCTTCGTCGCCGATGAACTGGCGGGCACGGCGACTCCGCCGGTCGCTTCGCTGGGGCCCGCGCCGGGCGGTGTCTATCTCGCCGCGCCTGCCGGTACTCCGGTCGAGGATGTGCACCTGCCGGGCGCGAAGCCCGGACACACCGAACGGCTGCTGCCTGACCCCGCCCTCCTCGCCCCCCGCGGCGAGATGCGGCCCGAAGGCCTCACCTCGGTGGCCGGTGACGGTCTCCCCTCCACCCGGACGATCGCCGCGGTCCGTGCGGCCGTGAACCCCGACGTGCTGCGCGGGCACGTGGCCCGCATCTCCGGGATCGAGCCGCTGGTGGCGGGCCGGCCGCTGAAGGTCCGCAGCCGCGACGCATCGGCCGAGGACAACGAACGGGTCGTCGAGGCGCTGGCGCGCCGGTTCCAGGACCTCGGATTGACGGTCCGACGGCACCCCTTCCGGTGGCGAGGACATCAGCTGTTCAATGTGGAGGCCGAGCACAGTGTCACCGGCGCCGACACCACCGTGCTCATCACCGCGCATCTGGATTCCACCGCGGCCAACGGCGACTTCTTCGACGCGGACGGCGAGCCGCGCACGTACGACCCGGCCGTGGACCCGGCACCGGGCGCCGACGACGACGGGAGCGGCACCGCGGGCGTCATGGCTGCGGCCGAGTGTCTGAAGGCGCTGCTCGAAGACGGTGGAGCGCCGACCCGCAACGTACGCTTCGTACTCTTCAACGCCGAGGAACAGGCGCTGGTCGGCAGCAAGTTCTACGCACGGGCCGCCGCTGCGGCAGGCGACCGCATCGCCGGCGTCTTCCAGATGGACATGATCGCGGGCCGACAGCAGGGGAGCACGCCCACCGTCGAGATCCACAGCGGCTCCTCGGTGCCGGGCCCGGTCGTGAGCGCGTCCGACGCACTGGGCCGCCGTGTCGCGCGTACCGTCCCGGTCATCGACCCCGAGGTGACGGTCCAGCAGGTCACCGGCACCGCCGACCCGGCGGTGGGGCGCAGCGACCATGCGAGCTTCCACGAGCGGGGGTGGGCGGCCGTCGCCGTCTCCGAAGACCTGTTCTCCACGCCTGACGGCGCGCCCGGGAACGGCACCCGGCAGTACCACACCCCGGGCGACACCCTCCACGACCAGGACCACAGCACGCACTTCGCGGCCACCGTCGCGCGATCCGTCACCGCGACCGCCTTGACGCTCGCCGGTCTGTGACACGTGTCCGCACCATCCCACCTCCCCCCTGCAAGGGGGCATCGCCCAGACCCGTCCCACACTCACCGACCGGGCGCTGAAGGACTTCGCCGAGGACACCGAGCAGTACGTTCCTATGTGACATCGAGGCACACGCCGCAGACCCGACACCGGGTCGGCCGGAGCGTCTTCCTGCTTTCGCCGGCCGGCATGGAGGCCGAGAGGGCTGAGGCGGCCACAGTCCCTCAAACGTAGGAAGGTCCAGCAGGCGCCGACATCGTTCGGCTGCAGCTCCCGACGCACGCCCCTGCCCGGACCCCGGTCCTCTTGAGGCCCGAGCCCGGTGCCTTGGCGGCCCGTCTGTTCGGACCGGGCGGACCGCCGGGGCTGGACGGGGGAACGCCGGGCCTCCGGCGTACCTGGGGTGCAGGGCTGCCGGTTGAGGAGTGACCACGGAGTGGTTCGGCACCGCGTTCCGCTCCACCGAGGGCATGTACCACCTGAACGTCCGACATCCGGCAACGGCATCCTGATCACCTCCTCACCCGCCGAGGTCGACGGCGTCCCAGGCCGCGCACCGCGCTGCTCAGTGCCGCTCAGTGCCGCTCAGTGCCGCTCAGTGCCGACGGTCCCAGAAAGGGGTGTCCCAGCGTTGTTCCCGGCGGTAATGTGCAGCCCTTGCCTCCAGGTACTCGGCGTGAACGGCTGTCATCCGGCGGGCGTAGGCCGCCATGGCATCGGCGTCACCGGCCCCGGCGGCCAGGATCGACCGCGCCCCGACCAGGCCGGTGGCCAGTGCGGTGACGATCCCCCGGGCAGCTAGCGGGTCAGTGGCGGTGGCGGCGTCTCCCACCGTTACCCAGCCCGGGCCAGCCGCAGGAGTGGCGCAGGCCGAGCCGGCGGCGAGCACCCGTAGCCGCCGCGGCGGTCGCTCCCAGCCCGCGATCCGCTCCCGGATATGACCGGCACCCTGCGCCTCGGTCCACCACATGCCCGGGTCGAGCAGGCGCACGCCGGCGAGGAGATCGGCGTCGGTCATCGCCATGAGGACCCGCTCCCCACCGGGTAGCGGGGCGGTGTACCACCAGCCCCAGCGAGTGGCCTGCACCAGCGACGCCCGGTCCAGGTGGGCGGCCTCCTTCCTCGGCGGACCCAACAGCCCGGCGACCGCGATCAGGCGGTCGGAGCGGGTGCGTGCCGCTCCGACGCGACGAGCCAGCCGAGCGGCTCGGCCCGTGGCGTCCACCAGATAGCCGGCCTCCAGTACACCGCCCTCGCCAGTGGTGATCTGCCAGTGGCTCCGATGCCGACGGGCGTCGCGGACATGTCCGGCGAGCCAGTGAGCACCACCGGCGCGGGTCGCTTCCAGGAGGGCGGCGTCGAACCGGGTGCGGTCCAGATGCCAGCCCTCGCCGTACGGACCGAGCCGGTGGTCCACTGCGGTGAGCGCATCCTGGCCCCAGGCGGCCTGGTTGCCGTAGTTGGGAGCGTGCCCATCGCCGACGAGCCCGTCGAGCACCCCCAGTCGTTCGAGAAGCGGGCGGGCGGTGGGAGCGAGACTCTCCCCGACCCGCCAGTCGGGGGAGCTCATCGGGGATACGAGGACGACGCTCGCCCCTGCCCGGACGAGCGGCAGCGAGGCTGCACACCCGGCGGGGCCTGCGCCGGCGACGAGAACGTCGAAGCGCCGGGTCTTCCCGCAGCCGCTCGGGCCGCCGCTGTTCACTGCGCCGCTCCTGCCTCTTCCCGGCCTATCCGGTTTCGTGGTCGGTCCGTTCCGTCTCGACCAGGACATCGGCTAGGCCGTTCGGGCCGGGCCGGGCGACGACGAACCCGAGAGTGCTCCACTTCACGACCATCTCGTTCATCCCCGCCTTGGCGTTTCCACCGTCGCCGATACCGCGGTCCCACTCCTGGAACGCCCCGGCCGCGTCCTGCACCAGCACGTCGTGTGCCGATTCGGGAAGGACTTCATCGGGGCGGGAGGCCGGCCACCAGTGGTCCATGCACATGTAGAAGTCGGCCTGCCAGGGCAGGGCCATGTACTTGGTGACATCTCCGGCGACCAGATCCTCGCGCAGCCGGAAGGGCGCCACCCAAGTGGCCTGTCTGTCGGCGATATACGTCATCTCGATACCCGGGAAGAATCCGCCGCCGCTCGCCGTCTCCAGCGCAGCTCGTACCAGGGCGTGGGGTTGGTCGGCCGGCTCGAGAGCCTCGAACGGGAGCGGGGCGGGTACCCCCGTCCAGTCCGCCAGGAAGTCGCCGGCGGCCCAGCGTTGCATCCGCGCGTACTGGCCGGGCAACAGCGTCAGCCACGTCCGTGGCTCGTTCAGCTCCTGGTCCCCGCCATCACCGGACAGAACGGGCATGAACCCCTCGTTGGCCTGACTGGTGTCGTCCACCAGCCCGGGCGTACGCAACCTGCCGAAGACGGTCTGACGCGCACGGGCGTCGGCCGGGGCGTTCGAGGACAGCCGGGCGAGGCGGGCCGGCGTGAGGAAGTTGCGTCGGGGATCGCCGTGCATCGTTCGCGCGCTCTTGTTGACCCACGCGAACCCGACCGGGCGGGCGAGCAGCGGGTAGATGTCGCGGGTGAAGGAGACCTCGGGCGGCGGGGGCAGTCCGCCCGACGCGCGCGCGACCTCCAGTGCGACGTCGTACAGGGTGACCAGGCTCGGTGTGGAGGGGGCGTAATCGGGCGTGGTCACGCAGCACCAGGCCGAGGTCACCGGGACCTGGCGCCCCTGTGGGCCCAGGCGCACGGTTGCGCTGACCGGGCCGTCGGAGACGTCGTCGAACCAGAAGTCATTGTTGGCAAAGTCGCTGAGCGGATTGGCGGGCTTGACCGAAGCGGACGTGCCGAAGCCGCCGAGGACGAGCAGCCGGCCGGCCTCGTCGGTGCGCAGTTCGCCCAGCGGTACCGGGGTGCCGAGGAAGGTCCCGGTGTCGAACCTGGCATCCGAGCCGTCCTGGGACGGACCGGTCACGCTGCGCGGTCCCGGCCGGATGACCAGCCGCGCCCGAGCGGCGGGATCGGCGGGATCGATGTGCCGATTACGGCGGTTGGAGTCCGCGGTGGACTCACGGAAGCGCCCGGCGAACTTGAACCACTCACCCTTGGCGTTGGCCAGTTCTGCGGCCCAGGCGATCTGTGCCTCGGCCGAGGTGAGCTCGCCCAGGACAGTGCCGGTCCGGTCGTAGGCGTACACACGGAACCGGGCGGCCTGACGCTTGATCCGCCCGTCGCTGTCCTTGAAGCCGCCGGACGGATTCGGCGGGATTCCAGGGGCCTCCGGGCCGATGAAGAAGCCGTCGGGGCTGTTGCCCAGCCGGGCAACGCCGATCGTGGGATGGATCTCGCAGCGTGCGACGTCATCGAGATTCATGGCGGCTCCCGGTGAGAGATTCGGGCGTCAGAAAGCGGGGCCATCCGCTGAGGACGGTGGTCGATTCGCGGTGACCGACCTGACCCGCGCACGGCAACACCGCGCGCCGCACTCCCAGAGCCAGGAGGTTCTGCGCCTCTGGTCCCGATTCGGTCCGCTGAGCGACCCCGCGTTCGCCGATCATCGGGAGCGTGACGCTGCCCCAGGTCAGCCGGGCGCGGAGCACATGACGACGTCCCTGAGCGGCTCGGCCTTCAGCCGGCAACGCATTCATCGTCCCCCCGTTCATGGGCGTTCGCAATCCGGTGTCGACCCGTGCTCCGACGCGACGTCCGTGACCGGCTCCGCTCGGAACCAGCCGCAACTGGTCGCTTCAGGTGACCGCGTTGCGCGCCTGGCACACCCCGGCGGGCCGACCTGATCTTCTGGGCAGGTGTGCCGCGCCGAACGGCGGCCGGCGAGGAGGAGACATGCGCGTGACCCACCTCAGCAACGAATCCGCTCAGTACACCGCTGCCAGGGAAGAACTGCGCCGGGCGGAGACCGAGCTGAAGCGCCAGCGCGAGCACGTCGCCGAGCTGAAGCGACGGCTGCCCGAGGGCCCGGTCGTCGAGGACTATCTGTTCCACGAGGGGCCGGCCGAGCTGGCAGCCGGGGACGATCCGGTGCGCGAGGTCCGGCTCAGCGAGCTGTTCTCCGGCCCCGACCGGCCGCTGATGCTTTACCACTTCATGTACGGCAAGGAACAGGACCGGCCCTGCGCCTCGTGCACGATGTCGATCGACGGCTTCAATTCGGTGGCCGACCACCTGGCCGGGACCGTGGACTTCGCCGTCGTGGCCGCCGCCGAGCTGCCCGCGCTGCGCGCGTATGCCAGGGACCGGGGCTGGACGGGACTGCGGCTGCTCAGCGCGGCACCGAGCCGCTTCAAATACGACCTGGGCAGCGAGGACTCCGCCGGTGGTCAGGACGCCACCTTGTCGGTGTTCACCCGCGACGAAGGCGGCGCGGTCCGACACTTCTACAGCACCCGTGTGCGGATGGCCGACGGCGATGGCCAGCAGGCCACCGACCTGCTCAGCCCCGCCTGGCACCTGCTCGACCTCACCCCGCAAGGCCGTGGCGACTGGTACCCCCGGCTCTCCCGGTGACGGGCAGGGGGCGCCGCTGCGTCAATGAGCGGGTGTCAGATCGCCGGTTTCGAAATACAGCTCTGTTCCGGCCTCGATCTCGACCGTGACACGTCGACCGTCGACCGCGGCGACGGCAGCCGCTCGTTCCCGTTCCCTGAGCTTCCCGCCGGGCTCGTCCGGACGACCGGTGACGGTGACCTCGACGCCATGGCGCAGCAGGTCGTCGGACACATCCAGGCCCTGGACGTCGGCCGTCAGCAGCAGGTGATCGAACTCCTGTCGGCTCGTGGGCTGGAAGGGGCCGGTGATCCGATGCGCCAGGAACCGTTCCGGCCCCTTGCCGAACAGGATGTACGTCAGCTCCTCCGGCTGATGGTCGTCCGGGGTGAACTCGTGGTGGGTGACCACGTCGACCACGTCCACCACGACATCGGAGGCGATCTCGACAGGCGTCTCGGGATGGGCGTCCGGCTGTTCGAAGTGATTGCGGAACAGGCTCCCAGTGAACGACGTGCGGGCGGGCGGTTCGCCGGCCTCGCCGGGATAGAGGTCGGGGAGCGCGAACACCTCGGGTGCGAAGGTGTAGAGCCGGGCTTCCGGGTGCGCCTTGCGGTCGTTGCGATACGCGCGGTTGGAGGGCCCGAAGGACCCTTGCACGATCATCTGGTGGTTGTGGGGTTCATGAGCCATCGGCAGGTGGGAAAGGAAGACGGTGCCGTCACCCACCACCGCCATGCCATGGAAGGAAGGGGCGTCGGGTTCCGGGTGTTCGCCTGTGTGGTGCATGTGGCCACCGTGCTCGTCCATGGCTTTCCACCTGTTCGCTCGGACCCGCCCAAGGGCTGCTGTCGGGTGTTGTGCGTGGGTGAACAGCGCGGTCAAGGATCCCTCGCGCGGGAACGAACCCGCCCCGGGTGCGTGAGGAGCGTCCTGGCGCGCCTGTGCCCCTGTCTCAAGGATGTGACCGGCCGGGGCGTGACGCATCTCGGGAGGCCGGCCCGGCGCAGGGCCTCGTTTCCGCCTGTCCCAACGGCGTTGGGGCGCACCAAGGCTCGTGGACGAGGGGAGCTTGAGCCGGTCCGGTACCAGGGAGGCGACGCGCTGTGGCTCGGCACGGCCGCGGCGTCACCGAGCTCGGCTTACGTGACCGGGCGCAGAATAGCCGGCGGCCGACCGGCGCATTAATTCCTCCCGCTCTCCGCCCACGATGCTGCCGGAATCTCTTTCGTCGCACCCTGAACAACAGCGTCTCCGCATCGCCGGTAGTGGACCATAGAGGAAACACACCACGGCCGTTGGGTCGCGAGCGCTCCGGCAGCGAGTCGCCCACCGCGGGGCGAGCTCATACGGTATGCCTCTCGCACCAGGGGCCGCACGTCTCTGGTGCGGACACGGGCGATCCGCTCTTCGAGGTCGCGCATGGTCCCTCTCCGTTCCCGTCGTGCAGCATTCTGACGCTCCGAGGGCCGGCGCGGACGCCGCGGCGGTGCCCGGCGTACTGCCGGTGCCCGACAGAGGCCCGGACATGCGCGATTCGGCCTTCATCAGGTGCCTGATTGCGTGTCAGCCGTACGGGTGGACTTGGGGAGCGCGCTCCTGCGCGCCAATCATGTCGGGGTACTTCGCTTCAAGATGGACCAGAATCTCGCAACGGGAAAGGGATACATCGTGGCCACAGCCCTCAGCTATGAAAGCAACATGATCGTCGAGCTTATGGCGGTACCTGCCGAGGAACATGATGAGCTGTGGCTGAAAAACGCGCTTCAGCAGGCCATCATGTTGGAACTCGCGACACTTCCGCCCTATTTGTGCGGTCTCTGGTCAATCGATGATTCCAGCCGTGACTCCGACGTTTTCACAACGATCCATGAAATCGTCTTCGACGAGATGTCCCACATGGGCTTGGTGTGCAACATGCTCACCACCATCGGCGGCGTTCCTCGGATCGTCGACGAGAGACTGGTGCCGAAGTACCCCGGCCCACTGCCCGGCGGCGTGCGACCCGAGTTGTCTGTTTCCCTCACTGGACTGACCAAGCAATCGCTCGACATGTACTCCCAGATCGAGAGGCCTGACGACCCCGTCGTCGAGGACAGGGAAGTCCACACGTCCATCGGGGCCTTCTACACGGCAATCCTGGAAGCCTTCCGGAACCATCAGAACCTGATCTCGGGCACCCGGCAGGTCACCAGACGAATGTCGTCCCACGGCGAGGGGAACGATGTCGTCGCGCTGAGATCGTTCGATGATGTCGAGGCCGCCATCAAGATCATCAAGGAGCAGGGCGAGGGCACTGCCGCGTCGCCGGAGAACCCGTTTCCCGGGCATCCCGGGGAACTGGCTCACTTCTATTCGTTCCGGGAGATCTTTCACGGCCGCAAGTTGATCGTTGTGTCGGAAGACCCGAAGAAGTTCGACTTTCAGGGCGCCGAGATTCCCATGCCAAGGACGTTCCCCATGGGAACGGTACCGAGAGGCGGCTGGGCGGAGGGCGGGGTACCAGTCTCCAGCGAGGTGAGGAAACTCCTTGACACCTTCAACGACCACTACAGCTCACTGCTCCGGTTCCTCGAGCAAGCGTGGCAGGCGGAGCAGGCCAGTACGGCAGGACAGCTGTTGAGCAATGCGGTCGGAGAGATGCGCGAACTGCAGGAGTCGGCGCAGCAGCTGATGCAGATCCCGCTGCCGGACGGCAGCGGGAAGACCTACGGTCCGGAGTTCCGGTACGTCGAGGCCCGGACGTGAGCGAGGATTGCGCAGAGTAGCGGTCCGGGGTCGCGTTCTGGCTCTTCTCTGAGCCGACAGCCGCCGACCGGCTCTGCAGCGGTCCTGCGTGTGTGCCGACTCAGCTCCTTGGCCCGTGCTGCGCTTGGTCACGTGGTGCCCGGTGGACGCCACGCCAGCAGTGGCGAACCTCCCCTCTGGGGGACCGAAGGGGACGGCACACAACAAGCTCAGCCGGGCTGCGATTATCGCCGACCATGGCGAGTGATTCTCCTGCTGGACAACTTCGAGGACAATCCGCCTCGGCCGAAGGGTGCTGGCAAGTTCGGATCCGGCTGGCGATGAACTCGGCGAGTTCCTCGCCAGCCGGATCCGCACCCCAGGACGGCACCGGCTGCTCGTCACAAGCCGCTACCCCACTCCCCTGCCGCGGCGCGCCGACCGTCGGCTGACAGTGCATCAGCTCGGACCGTTGTCCTGGCCCGAAGCCCGCAAGCTGATGTGGGCCTTCCGGCGCTGGACGCGCTCTCCCCGTGCAATCAGGGAGCCGGCCTATGCCGGTGTCGGCGGACATCCCCGCACGTTCGGATACCTCGACGCGCTCCTGCGCAGCGGCCGCGCCCGTTTCGCGGATGTGTCCGAACGCGGGGGGCCACTGGCCGAGCCCGGGATGCATCCGCCTGACGCCGAGCCGGTGCACCTCGATGACGCGATCGACACCCCCACCGACGTCGGCCTGCTCAGCCGCATCGAAAGAATGAGCAGGTCAGCGAACACGTCGTAGATCATTTACGGGGCCATGCTCACGAAAGGTCCCGGGCCTGACACGATGGGGCGGACCCCGCCAGGAGGTTCCGCCCCATCTTCAGTGGGCCATGCGGCAATGGGCCCTACGACAAGGCTCAGAAACGGTCCGGGGCACGCTCCGGGAGCGGAGACCCGGGGAGCACGTCCCGCTTCTGGTTCTTCCGCGCCTCCGCGTTCGAGTCGGCCGTCGCCTCGCAGGTCACGTCCTTCGCCGGGAGCCTGCCGGTGAGCAGATAGTCGGTGACCGTGCCGTCCGTGCACGCGTTGCCGCTCGGGTAGACGCCATGGCCTTCGCCGCCGAGGACGGTGACCATTTTCGAGCCCTTGAGGGCTCCGTGCAGGGCCTGGCCGCTGGGCAGCGGGGTCTGCGAGTCCCACTCGTTCTGGACGACCAGGGAGCCGACCTTGTTGTTCACCTTGGTTGCCGGTTCCACGGACTTGTCCCAGAACGCACAGGGCTTGATGCTGGACGTGAAGTCACCGTAGAGCGGGTAACGACCCTTGTCCTCGATGGCGTCCTGCCGGTAGCTCTCAGGATCGCGGGACCACGCGGCCGAGTTGTCACCGCACACGACGGCCCCGAAGCTCGCCGTCATGTTGTCGGACGGCACCTGGGCGGCGGCGCCTGCCGTCCGGGCTCTCTCGGATCCGGCGAACGCCGCGAGCTTCTTCTCGGAGGCGGGCTCGCCGGCCGCGGCCTTCTTCAGCTCCACCATCCCGTCGGTGGCGTACTCCGGGCTGAAGACCGCCTCACGCATACCGCTGCGGATGTCATCACCGGTGGTCGGCTGCCCCTCTACCTCGATGGGCTTCTCGTCGGCTTGCGCGACCAGATTCCAGAAGGTTTGGTCGACCTCCTTCGGGGTGGCACCCAGGCCGTACTTCTCCGAACGCGCGGCGGCCCACTCGGTCCACCGGTCGAACGCGGGCTCGGCGCCCTCCGCCCACCACTGGATCATCCCTCGCCAGGCGCGCGCCGGATCGACCGCGCTGTCCAGCACGAACCGGTCGGCCCGGCCCGGGAAGAGCTGAGTGTAGACGGCGCCCAGGTAGGTGCCGTACGAGTAACCCACGTACGAGATCTTCTTCTCACCGAGGATCGCCCGGAGCACATCCATGTCGCGCGCGGTGTTGCGCGTGGTGATGTGCGGGAGCGTGTTGCCCGCTTTCTCCTTGCACTTGTTCGCGACGGTGCGTGCCCAGGCGACGTCCTTGTCGAACGTCTCCTCCTTGTACGGCCGCAGCCAGTTCTCCTCCTCCGGCTTTAGATCGCAGGAAACCGGGCTGCTCTGTCCCACACCGCGCGGGTCGAAGCCGATGAGGTCGTACTTCTGCTGTGTGGACTCGGGGAGCCTCTCCTGCATCCCCAGCGGCATGTAGAGCCCCCGCCCGCCCGGGCCGCCGGGGTTGGAGAACAGGACACCGTGCCGCTTGTCGGGCGCGATGCTCTTGATCCGGGATATGGCCAAGTCGATCCGCTTGCCCGCGGGAACCCGGTAGTCCAGCGGTACCTTGATCGTGGCGCACTGGAACTCCGCCGGGGAGTCGGCTTCGCATCGCTTCCAGTGCGGCTTCTGCTTCGCATATCGGTCCAGCGCGCCGTTGGCGGTGGACGAGGAGGTGGTCGACGGGGTGACGAGCGGAGCGGCGGTGGCCGCCGAGGTGGCGAGCGCGGGAGCCAGCGTTGCCGTGACACTTACGGCCAACAGGGGCGCGAGACGTCGTCTGCGCACGATATCGATCCTTCCGGTCAGATGTTGTGACGGGAAAGATCTTTCAGGAACCTGCCACGCATGCGGATCCCCCGCCGGGATACGTCTCCCCTCAACCTTGGGGATGACCCAATTGGCTTGCGTGATACCCGAGTTGTAGGGATTGGACCGCCCCTCAGCGACGGGGTGAACAGGAGACGCTCACTCTCGGTTAGCGCCGCCCGGTCAACGAGGACGCGAGACCGAGAAGTTCCGCCGTGGCAGCCGACTCCCCGCAGATGCGGATGACAGGGATGCGGCACGTGATCGATCGGCACAACCGACCGACCGGAGGCGATACGTGAACTACCGTCACGTGTGAGCACCCCCACTCGTAGCACTGCTCACTCCTGCCCGCCTTGTCCGCTCACTCCGCCGAGGCGAAGGCCGGGGAGGGAGAAGAGGACAAGCAAGCCGTCCGCGTCGACGGCGCCGTCGGGTGCGCCCGGAAAGCCTGCCGGCGGTACCCCCGCTCACCGGCGCGATCAGCCGGCCGAAGGTCGCGCCCGAGAACACCGGGAAGCGCGACAGGAAGGCGTTCAGGCACTGGAACCGAGGAGTTGTCCGAAAGCGCCCCAGCCGTCGGGCAGCCAGTGCGGTCCGCTGGCGAGTTCCGGATGCAGGAGCCATCGACGGCAACCCGAGAGAGGTCCAGGGCGCGTCCACCTTGCGGGGCTTGACGAGGAGAGCCTCCTGGAGCCGGGGGGCCACACGACGGCCTCCGTCCACTTGGCCAGGCGGCGCCAACACGTCATATTCGAACCGCGGCCGGTTCCCGGCCGCGGTTCGACGATCGAAGGAGTTCCGGCGGTTCAGCGCGTCGCCGGCTCGCCGTCCTCGTCCGAGGCGACGAAATGGACCGACGGCCCGTCCCCGCCCGCCAGTACGGCGGCGGTGAAGCGCTGTTCCCTGGTGAACGGCATCCGTCCGTGCGTATGGCCCGTGGCTGTGACCCGGATCCGCCACACCCCCGCCATGCCCGCCTCGAATCCGCCCCGGAAGGCCCCCGGCAGCTCCTCGTCGAGCGGCACGCGCAGCAGGACGCCGTCGGGACGCGTCACCTCGGCCGTCACCTCACCCCGGCCCTCGACCCGTTGGCCGAACTCGGTGAGGGAGGCGTCGAGCCGCAGGGTCGCGCCCGGTTCCAGACTCGGTTGGGTGAGCCGGGCGTTGAACCGCAGGTTGCTCCAGGCGTGGACGAGGAGGCCGTACCGCGGGCCGTGCGCCTCCAGCCCGTCCAGGTCCGCCAGCCGTGCCGGGTCTCCCTCCGCCTCGGTTCTCAGCCGGCCGGTCTCCTCGCGCACTGCGGCCTCGTCGGCCGTGAGGCGCACGTGCCAGGTGCCGGCGTGCGCCCCCGGGCCGGCGGCCAGCGGAAGTGGGAAGCGGCAGTACGCCATGGCGGGGCCGGGCCGGACGGGCGTGCCCAGCGCGGCGAGATCCGACTCCGTCAGCAGCTGCCCCGCCGGAGTCTCCAGCGTCAGGCGCACCGCCTCCGCGTCCCTCAGCAGGATCACCGTGGCCTCGATGTCCGCTTCCGTGAGCCGGAACGGGATCCGGACCTCAGCCGCGGGGGCGGCCACGACGCCCGACACGGAGCTCACCACGTCGTCGTCCGCGGCCAACGCGAGGGCCTGCAGGACGTACGAGGAGAGGCGGAAGCGGTCGTCCGCGTCGGCTCCGAGGGCGTCGGTGATCAGCAGGCTTCCTTCGGTCACCTGGGTCAGCCTGCTCAGCACCGGGGCGCTGACCGGCTGGGCGCGACCGAGGCCGACGGCGAAGGTCCGCAGGCCGATGGTCCCGGCGACCTGGTCCAGGAACCGAGGCTGGTTCTCCAGACCGTCAGTGACGACGACCAGCGCGAAGTCCGCGAAGTCGCGGATCACCGGCACGACGGTCTGCTGGGCGGCGACCAGGCCGTCTCCGATGGAGGTGTCGCCGCCCGGCTCCAGCGCGGCGACCGCCGCCAGGACGTCGCCGCGCTGGCTCACGTCCGGGTTGAAGGCCGCCAGCTTCACCTCGGGGTGCGCGTCCTGGTCGAACGCCACCAGTCCGGCACCGCTCCCGTCGCGGAGGAGCTCGATGCCCTGGGCGACCGCCTCGCGCAGCAGCCGCATCCGGCTGTCGCTCGCGCCCACGGGCCGGGCCATGCTGAGCGACTTGTCCAGCGCGAACACCACTCCGGTGGTCTGCCGCTCGACGGTGTTGGCAGTGAGGAGCACGTCGAAGACTTGCCCGGTCTCCACGCAGCGGATCTGCACAGGGCCGCCGGCTGCGGGCCCCGCCGCAGCCTCGCCGGTGAAGGCGAACCAGAACCGCACCACGTCGAAGGGCGCGCTGTCGGCTACCGGGGCGTGGGTCACCATTCCGCCGAAGGCGGTGAGCCCGTACGGCGCGGCCGGTCCGCTGCCGGGCACGATCTCCAGGTGGACGGGGGCGGCGGCACGGACCCGGAATTCCGCAGCGCGCCAACGGGTCGTTCCCGAGGGGATGATGCGGAAGTTCACGGTGGGCGTCGCCAACTCCACCAGCGGCGGGTCGGTGTCGTAGATGAAGCCGAGGGTCCGGCGGTAGTCGAGGGAGCGGGCGGGCGTCGCGTCGGTCGTGAGGAGGTGGGCCATGGTGTCGTGGAGGTTGTGCCCGGCGGGACCGTCGCCCGCCGGGAGGTACGGCGCATCCGGGTGCGCGTGCTGCCAGCGGGCCCACAGACGGTCGACGTTGCCATGGTGCAGGAAGAAGACGGGGTCGTTGGGGGAAGTGCCGGGTCCCATGTCGCCGCCGACCCAGATGTGGACGCGGTTGTGCAGCTGGGAGCCGCCTTCCGTGTCGGTCCGCCGCCAGCCCTCCAGCCGGTTGCGGAAGCTGCGCCGGCTCTGCCCGTACCAGGGCTCCTCGTCGTACGTGTCCCAGTTGAGGACCATGTCCTCCACCTGGGTGGCCGTGGGGAACACGGGCACGTTCTGGTCGGGTCGGCCAATCGTGGTGCCGAGCGCCCGGAAGATGCCCGGCCGGGGCACGAGACCGCCGGTCTCCAGATCCTCGATCAGAGCGGCCCAATGACGGAACGGCCCCGTGGTCACCTCGCCGTTCGGGCCGTCACCGTCGCCGCCCGCATACACCGGACCGGCGGCCGGGTCGGTGTTCCACAGCGGCGCCGCCAGGGGCGCGGCCGCGTCGGCCGACCAGTCCCAGTAGGGCAGGGTGACGTGCTTCTTCTTGGTCTGGAGCAGTAGCTCCAATTCCCGGCAGAGGTAACGGTGCCACGGCAGGAACGCCGGCCCCCGGTGCGCGGCGTTGCGGCGATTGGTGTCCGCCTCCTCGTCCGGCATCGGGGTCGCGTCCATCATGGCGTGGTGGTGGCGCGCGATGAAGCCGTCGTAGCTGCCGTCGGCCTTGATCGCGTTGAGCGCATCCTGGAAGTCGGCGAGCTCCTGCGCGGTCAGGCGGTAGATGTTCTTGCGGATGTTCACCGGACGCCGCCTCCGCCGTCATGAGGGCGATCGTGGTCGTGGCCGCCGTGACCTCCACCGCCGTGGCCGCCACCGGTGTGACCGCCACCGCCGTGACCTCCACCGGTGTGACCGCCGCGCAGCACCCACGCCTTCCCCTGCGTCTGCAGGAGCGACTCCACGAGGTCGTCGACGGTGGGGAATCCGGTGAACATGTTGGCGAGCTGACTGTGGTACTCGCCGTCCATGTACGTGACGTGGACGGGCATGCCGTCCAGCCGGAGATCGACGCCGTCCTCCCTCTCGGCGATCCGGACGTCCACCCCCCGGCTCACGTAGTGGCGGCTCTCCGGCCGTCCTGCGTCATAGGTTGATGACATAAAATGACCATGCGTGACAAATGGTGACGCTCCGGTCCAGGCGCACCCACCGGTGATTGGGATTCACCCGAGCGCGCGCCAGGGCGCCCTCCCCCGCCCCCGGCCGTCCCATGACGAGGCGTCGGCCGCCAGTTGCGATGCGCAGCACGCCAAGCACAAGGCGTATCCCGAGACTGTCGAGCTGCGTTGTTCACACGGCTGATGGGTGGCTGGCCTGCGAGTGCGGAGTGGCAGCGGTGGTGGTTGTAGGTGCGGAGGAAGTCTGCCAGGGCTTCGGTCCGCTCGGTGTTGCTGGAGCAGGGCCGCTGGTAGGCCCATTCGTCGAGCAGGGTGCGGTTGAAGCGTTCGACCTTGCCGTTCGTTTGCGGGCGGTAGGGCCGCATGCGTTTGTGCGTGATGCCGACCTTGGTGAGTGTGACGCGCCAGCGGAAGGACTTGCAGCAGGAGCCGATGTCGGTCGGCACGCGTTCGACAGCGATGCCGTGGTGGGCGAAGAAGGGAGTTTCTTGATGTCGACATGGACCAGTTCGCCCAGCCTCGACCGCTCGTAGCGTCGTACGGGTTCTACGGTCGGCCGATCCAGCCAGGCCAGCCGGTACAAGCCGTGGCGTGTCAGGAACTCGATGCACGGTCGATGCGGGCAGACCGAGGATCGGACTGATGCGGGCCGGTCCCAGCTTGCGGGTCTGCCCGCAGTTCGCAGACACGCGCTTCCACCGCTGTGCCGTGCGGTGCGGCGTCGTGTGCGGTCGGCCGGAGCGGTCGTGCAGACCGGTCTCGCCCTCGGCCCGCCACCTTCGCACCCACTTGTGCGCGGTGGCGCGGGAGATGCCCATCTCGGCGGCCACATGCGCGACCGGACGACCTGAAGCGACACGTTCGACCAGCAGTCGCCCCCCAGGACGGTCAGCCGAGCATTACGGTGGGACACGAAGACCTCCGGTGTGGCGCAGTCCTAGACAGCTCCACCACACCGGAGGTCTTCGCCATGATCAAGACCTGCGAGTGTCAACAACGCTCGTGATCAATACAGCTAGGGAGTGTCCGGCGGACCATGACCGTATCCGCGCCGGGTCTCCGTCCGGTGCTGGTGATCGGCCCCCGACGATCCGCCGGACACGGCCTTAGAAGGCGCTGTTGCTGCAGCCCATGGTCGAACCGATGTGGTTGGTCTGGGCGCCCGGGTTGCCCTCGCCGTTGAGCGCGTTGCCCAGCAGGCCGTTGGCGACGCCGACCTGGCCGAGGACGTCGAGGTTCAGGTCGTGCGACGTGCACTTGGTGCTCTGCTTGATCTTGAAGTGGTCGCCATCGCCGCCGGCGTGGGCAGTGCCGGCACCCATGAGTCCGACGCTGGCGATGGCGGCGACCAGGACGGCAGCCTTGCGAAGCTTGTACATGTCATCTCCGGTGGAGTGAGGCGGGTGCGATCTGCGATAGATCGACTTCGTACAGTTACGGGAGATTAGGACGAAATATCTCAAAACACCCTGCGACGCGCGGAGCACGTGCTCCTGTTGCCGAAACATCCTGAAGCCGCATCGCAAACGCGCGGGACTGCGCGGCGTGAGGACGGTAGGCCCAGCGAGAGGTGTCCCCCTGCAGCGGCGCGCCGTTGCGGCGTATCTCCCGGCTGATCGTGGACAGCAGCCTGTGCACCGGCGGGGCAACCTGTGTGCTTCCTGTGGCCTGGCGGAGGTTCCGCCACCGCTGCCGGTACGCCGGTTGATACCGACGATCCGGCAAGCCTCCACACTGCTGCGCCCTCGTCCATGAGCCAGAAGCATTCCGCCCGCTCACGGACCAGGGTTTCCAGAAACGGAAGTGATCGACCGGCGGCGTTTTCCGTCTGCGACGCCACATCCCCCGGTACGAGCCACCAGGACCGTCACCCGAGCCGCCGGGCCATCGGCGAACAGATGCGGGCGGCACGACTGCACGCGAACACGCGCCGCAGACCGTCGCCGAGCGGACCGGCCTGAACCGCGCTCCCTACGTACGGATCGAGCAGGGGCAGGCGGCCGCACTGATCGATAGCCTGATCTCATCGTCTCCGCCGTCGGCGTTCCGCTCAGCGACCTCGTCAGGCGGTGAAGAGCCCCGGCCAGCCACAGCAGGGGCGACGACAGGCCGGGGCGGTGGGTCAGCCCTTCGGAGGGGGAACGATGAACCCCCTCACCGCTTTGGGCTCTGGGTCGCGCGAGTCCGGCTGCTTCGCGCGCGTCCACGAAACGCGACCATTGCCGCGTACCGGGGGTCAATCCACTCGGCCATGAGCCACCTCCTACCGCTGAGGCTACGGGCGGCTGGGGGGTGGGCATGGGCCGGATGGTGCACTCCGGCGCGTGCTGGCAGTTCGTCGCGACGGCGACGAGCATCATCCGTCGGCGGGCGCCACAGCTCCTCGTCCTAACCCTTGGTCGGGTCGACCTCGATGCGGCACCAGCTGGTCTCGACCTCATACGACGCCCACGAAGCCGATCTGGAACTCCAGCCTGCCCCGATGAACCGCTCGGCCATCAACGAAGCGCCCGGGGCTCCGCGCAGGCCACCACACACGTTGTGGTTGACCGCTAGCCAGGCGGCATTGAGCGGCTGTCCCTCATCGGACATGTCCACTCCTGGATCATGAAGAGACCACGCCCCTCGATCGCACAAGCGAGCGATGTCAAAACTCATCGGCGCTGATCGCCGCACCATCCCTGAGTGCCGCCCCAACACGTCGACAATGCCTCCCCGAAACGAGGACAGCGTTTGTTGACGAGTCCGACGGCGGTGGTGGTCAGCGCAATGCGGGCTGTTGACGAGAAATGACGGCACCCGATGGAGACGGGCCTGGCGGGTACCCCCTGTGGGGCCGACCACGCGGGCACAGGCACGTCTACAAGGGCACCAGGCAGCGGCACGGACCCCGTTGTTGACCAGCCATCAGGTCCGTGGGGGAAGAGGGCCTCGGGCTGTCCGTTCACAGTCGCCGGCAGGCATCCGAGGCGGGTCTCCAGCACCGGCATCTTGCTGTACGGGTGATCGGTACTCTCACGGGTATGGGGCTGGACATCAATGTGCTAATCGCCGACTGGTCGTGGCTGGGAAAGGTTCCGCCCAGGGAGAGGCTGTCGCGGTTGAGGGATGCCTGGTACGCCGACGAGACCGGGCTGTGGGATCACGACGCACCGGTGATCGAAGGCGACTGGGAATGGCCACGAGGGCCTCACAGCACCTCGTTCGCCGTCTACGAGTTCCGGGGCACCCTCGGTTCGTTCAAGGCGCACTTCTGGGCCGGGGAGCGGTGGGAGTCCGTACGTGACCATGCCGACCCGTTGGTGCGGGCCGGGTTGGACACCTTGCTGCTCGGGCTGATCTGGGGAGGACTGGACGGTGAGGCGGAGCACATGGATCCGGGTTTCTTCTGCGACGACCCAGCAGTCACGCACGGCGTGCTGCTCGCACGGTCGCCGGACAGCGTGCGGGGACTGGCCGCGACGTCGGAGCGGGTACGGCCCCGGCTTGGCGGGCTGCGCGGGGCCTACAACGAGCACGCCGCCGTTCCCCAGGGGTGGGTCAGCGACTTCGACGAGTTCACCGGCCTGCTGGACGACTGGGGCCACGTCCTATCCGAAGCCGCCCGACGGGGCTGGGGAGTCGTGGGGCTAAGCGAGTAGGGCGCAACCGGTCACCGCACGCGACGTGGATCGCTCCGGATCGCTGCGTACAGCTTGACCTTCGACATCTGCGGCATGACCGTCACCTTTCGCCTGGAGCATCCCTTTGCCTCCCTGGCAAGAACCCAGCGCCTGCAATCTCAGGTTCTGGCTCAACTTCTGTGAAGCGTCACTATGTGTAGTCGCTATAGCTGCCCGACCGTAATGCCCAGGCGCCCGTGACGAGGGGTCCCATACGGTGCCGAGATGTTGACTGTACGAGCGATGACGGAAGCCGACGTTGCGGTTGTATCAGCGATACGAGTGACCGGCTGGAAGGCCGCGTATGCCGGGATCGTGCCCCAGTCCTACCTCGATCGCATGACGGTCGAAGCAGATACGCGGCAGCGCCGACAGCACTTCAGGAAGAAGGGCACGACCAACCTGGTAGCGGTCGACACCCATGGAGGAGTCGTGGGTTGGGCTTGCTACGGGCCCTATCGCGGCACCGGAACGAGTACGACTGCAGGTGAGCTTTACGCTCTGTACGCTCAGTCCTCACTCATTGGGTCCGGAATCGGTCACGCGCTGCTCGAAGCCGTGCACACACACGCTCTTACCCTTGGCTTCGACCTGGTGCTGCTGTGGGTCCTCACCGACAACACCACGGCACGTCGCTTCTACGAGCGAGATGGCTATGTCGCTGATGGCGCTGTCCAAGCTGACGACTACGACGGAGTGTCCCTATCCGAAGTTCGCTACCGTCGCACCCTGTAGAAGGTGAAGTCGGCTGTGTGGGCCCGGCCAGAAGGTCAGGCAAGTAGGACCCGTTTGCGGAGGAGTTGGAAGCCGGCCCAACCGAACATTTGGCGCTTGAGCATCTTGATCCGGTTGACGTGTTCTTCCACTACACCTGAGTTCCAGGGCAGGTCAGGCCGGCGATCACGGGCGTCGCAGCACGGTCGATGCCTGCGGCGAGGGTGTGGAGGCTTGGCAGGGCGTCCTGGCGGACGGCGCCTGTGGCCGATCACGCTCCGTGTACGTTTCACGCCAGGAGGACGCGTTTCCGCAGGAGGTCGAGATCCGCCCGGCCGGCACGGTCGCGGCGGATCATCTCAATCCCAGGACGTTCAGTGGGCATCCACCCCAACCTGGCGAGTCACATCCGACAACCCGCCCACGGCGAAGCTGACCGGAGCGAAGCTCGAAGGGGTACGCGGCTTGCCTCCGCCCTTCCGCTTTTGAGGTCGCGCCCCCGGGCGGCCACCGCGCCCCGACGCTCCGGGTTCAAGAACACGACGCTCTCTGCAGGCGATCGCGTCGATCACCTCAACGTGATCCGGCCAGCGACCACCCTGCTTCGGCGTACGGTCCGGGAGCAACGGCTCGATCCACGCCCACTGCCCACCTGTCAACGGACACCCTGACCAACGACCGACTGATCCAGACGAAACCGCCGAGTGCTGCGGTCACACGACAGGGCGCTTCTGCGCGCTGGCCGCGCGGGTCCCCGTACTGGCGAGGGACCCCGGCGGCTTGGTCGGGGCGGCCTGGCGGGATCTGACGGCCTTTACGGCCAGCGGCCCCCGACGACGTGGCCCTGATGCTGACACTCCCCGGGCCCGACGGGCGCGAAATGACCTCGACGACCGCCCGAATGTGTACTGTGCGTAGCCAGTGAACACCTACGGTGATACTGGGAGCCGCCATGTCCATGCTGCTGATCAGGGGAAAGTTCAAGGTGGAGGGGGGCGCCAAACCGGATGGCGACACCCTCCCGTTCATCCCGGACAACGTGGCCGACTGGAAGCTCGTGCCCGGGGACGCTCACATCGTGCCCAAGGCCGACGGCCGCGCGAGCATCCGGCTCGAAGGAATCGACGCTTTGGAGACCCACTACGGCGAGAAGCAGCACGTGGAGCACCAGCCGCGGGGCCTCGCCCACGAGGCCGCGGACGAGCTGCTGAAGTTTCTTGGCTTCGACACCGTCCTCCGGGACGACGACGAGACCGTCGCCACTACGCCGGACAGCGTGCCCGGCTGGATCCTCACCCGGGGCGCCGACACCTTCGGCCGCTGCGTGGCCTTCGTCGGCAAGGGAACCCCGCCCGTGTACAGCGGCTACTGGACCAGCGTCGACGACGGCCTGCTGAAGCGGACCGCCAACCACCGCCTGCTCCTGCTCGGCCTGGCCTACCCGACCTTCTACTCGGGCCTGCCCGTGTACCTGCGCGAGCTCCTCACCGACGCCTCGGAGAAGGCGAGGGCGTCCGCGAAGGGCGTGTGGAAGGTCGACAAGACCCTCGACGGGGCAAAGGTCACCGGAATGACCTCGCTCACGGACGACACGACCGGCGCGGTGATCCTTCCGAAGCTGTTCCGCCGCCTGAAGGACTACCTGGACTTTAAGGGCACCGACTCGTCCCTGGCCTGCTTCCGCGCCTTCCTGGCCGGGGTTACGGACGACGAGTACCGCCTCCTCCCGGAGTCCGAGACGCTCCACAGAGGTCTGCACCACATCGTCGAGGTCACTGCCGACACCGTGAAGATGACCCGCCCGGCCAGGGAGATCGTCTTCAACGAGAAGTGAGCGGGAATCCATCGGGCACGCGGCCCCGGCGGGTCGGCTCCCACCCGACTCGATAACGTCGACTCACGCCGCCTGGATGAACGCGCGCACCAGCTTGCAAGGTTGCCCTGCGGGCCTTCACGACACTGTTCGGGATGTGATCCACAGGTGCAATGAGATCGGCCTGGCCTGCCTGAACCCTCAGCAGGCGGGAGGCCGACCCCGCCTGCTCAGCCTGGGGGCTTTGCTCGAAGCGGGGAGCTCTGTCGAGACGGCAGCGGCCCCAGCGGTACGGGTGCCCGGAGGGGCCCTGAGCCGGGCACAGTGTCAGGTCCCCCGGGAGCGCGCACCCGTGGGGGGGACGGATTCAGCACGCGCCGCCAGAACAACGCCATGGGGCGTGGTCGGTTACGGCGAGGAATGGAGAAGCAGCGCGGGAGCGCGGGAATCCAACGGTCGGCCTCGGGGCTGAGGTCGGTTCGGGCCCTGGCCATTGAGTTGCGGCAGCAGAGCCAGGAGCCACACTCACGATAGGACGGGCGAGCGCGCAGTACCAGCAGGCGGGCGTTCCCGTGCCGGGTCTGATCTCCTGGCCGATCACAGGCCGATCCCGACGAGCGGGCTGTTCCTCACGCGGTCGACGTCGTCCATTTACCGAGCGAGGACGCGCACGCCTCGGCATCGACGTCAGTCGAAGTCGTCCCTAGATCCTGACCCACCACAGCGGATGAATCACCGTTTTCGGCGTGCTTCAGACCGGTGGGGAGCTGCCGGGCCAGACCCAGCGCCCTGCCTATCGCACCCGGACCGTGCCCTGAACATCAGGTATGCGCAGTCGGCTGCGGAGTCCCTCAGGCCGGACGAGTGGCGCGGATCAAGTTGCGGTCGGCCGCCGCAGGATGCCCACGACTGCCGAACCGACCGCGGTCATGCAGGAAGAGCAGTAGCGTTCCTCGGCTGCCTCGCCCCACGTGCGGGGGCAGCCGACGCTGGGCGCGTCAGCTTGGAGTACCCGTACAGGGCTGCGTGCAGCGCCGCGGCCGAACCCCGCGCTGCCGCCTCGTCCGGCAGGCCGTACAGCACGATGTGGGCGTTACTGTAACCGCCAGCCGATCTGTGCCTGCCCCGTCCCCGAGGCCTCCGGGCAGGACCAGATCATCGCCGCCATTCCTGTGATCAAGTACAGAGAGGCCAGGCAGTGCCATCACGTGACCACCACCGACGCGGCCGGCGGTGGAGGCTCGCCCCAGCGCCTCGTCACAGTAGTTGGGTCACCACGGCGTGGACCAGCCCTCGGACCGTGACCACATCTTTGACGTGCTCTTCCGGGATCTCGATCTCGAACTCGTCCTCCATGGACATGAAGAGCTCGACCATGTCCAGCTCGTCGGCTCCCAGGTCGTTGACAAGCGAGGCGTCTGGAGTGATTCGGTCCTCGTCGATCCCGAGTTGCTCAGCGATGATGGCGGTCACCCGCATCACGACCGTGCGGACCGAGCCGTCGTCGGGCGGGACCGAAAGCGTGTCGAGTCGGGTGCGCAGTTCCCTCGACATCGCGAGGGATGCCTCGTGGGCTCCAGGGGCCGCCGCAGCGAGGTTCCGACGGATTGTGATGGCTTCCTCGACCGCGGCCAGCGCCTCTTGGCGGCGGCCCAGGGCGACCAGAGCTATAGCGAGGCTGTGCAGGTTTCTGGCGAGATCCGGCAGGTGGACATCGGGGAGTCGGGCCGCGAGGTCGCGGTAGAGGGCCACGGCCTGGACGACCGCGGCCAGGGCTTTGTCCGTCCGGTTCAGTACGGCCCGCCGTATGAACAGCCGGTCCAGCGCGGTCGCGAGGTCCGCCAGGTACGCGTCGGGGTGGGCCTCTGCAAGTCCCCTGTACATCGCGACGGCCTGTTCGGCCGCGTCCAGCGCGTCCTGGTGCCGGCCTACGGCGCGCAGTCGGGCGGAGAGGTTGCTCACCACCCGGGCCAGGTCCGGGAGGTAGGCGCCGGGCTGGCTCTCGGCAAGCGAGCGGTAGGTGGCGACGGCCTCCTCGGAGGCCGCCAGCGCCTCCTGGTGCCGCCCGAGAGCGCCCAGCTCGACCGACACGTTTCCGAGGACCATGGCGAGGTCCGGAAGGTACGCGTCGGGGCGGCTCTCAGCGAGGTCATGGCAGGTGGTCAGGACGCTTTCGAGGGCAGTCAGGGCCTCCTGCCGCCGCCCCAACGCTGCCAATCGGACCGCGTAGTTGCTCGTGATCTTGGCGAGTTCGGGGCGGTAGGTGTCGGGATCGATGTCGGCCAACAGACGATGGGCGCTCAGCGCCTGGTTGGCCGTCTCCAACGCTTCCTCATGTCGTCCCAGCTCAGCCAGCCGGCTGGACAGGTTATTTAGCGCCATCGCGTAGTCGGGGAAGTGCTCCGCGAACGACGCTCCGGCGAGCCGTTGCCGAATCCTCACAGCGCTCTCGATGATGGTCAGCGCATCCTCCCGCCGCCCCAGATCGCTCATCCGGTTCGACAGGTTGTTCAAAGCCTTGGCGAAATCGTGCAGATAGGATGCCGGATCGGCCCGAGCGAGGAGCTGGAAGGCATCGGTAGCCTCTTCCACCGCGGCGAGCGCCTCCTCCTGCCGCCCCAGATCGCTTAGCCGGTTGGAAAGCTCGTTCAATGCTCTTGCGAGCCGCGGGAGCCGGTCCGGCGCGTTCTGCGGGAGGTCGCGGCAGCGGTCCGCGAGCCGCCTGGCGGCCTCGGCGGCCCAGTTGGCGAGGCGTTGGCTGGACGGCGGGAGCAGCCCGACAAGGCGCTGAAGGTCGTCCGTGCCGAGGTCGCCGGTGATCCGCTCAAGGGCCGCGAGCAGGGGGCCGGGATTCTCGGTCTGGGTGGCGACCTCGATGAGCTGCGGCGCCAGGCGGCCGCCGTGCCGGACGCACAGCTCGGTCAGCGGCTCGTCCAGGCGGCCCTGGACGTCTGGGTGGGCCGCTGCGCGGCTGTAGACGGTCAGCAGTTGCGCGGCCTGCAAGTGGTCCGCAGCCGGCGCCAGAGACTCCGCCAAGTATGGATCGGTCTCGAGGCGCAACCCGATGAATCGCTCGGCCAGCCGGTCAGGGTAGAGGCTGCCCCACAGGCGGCCCGGGACAGAGGGCGGGAAGAGCGCCGCCAACCAGAAGCTGACGGCATCCCGCCGGTCGCGCGGCTGATCCGCCAGCGTCGGAACGCGCCGCAGGGTCCCGTCGGCCTGTTCACGGTCGGCGGCACCAACGAGCAGGGCGGCGGTGACCGAGTCATGCAGGGCCACCTCGGTAAGTCCCGGCGTCACGCCTCCGGCCTCGGCCATCCGAGCCCAGTAACGGCTCTCGTGGCCGAGCAGCCGTTTCTCCACGCTCTGGCGCGGCGCCGCCGCGGTGACGACGGCCGGCACTTCGGCCTGGTCGAGCAGGTCGGCGAGCGCGGTCATCTGCAGGGTCAGCGCATTACCCAAGCCCTCCCGGGTGACCTGGGGAGTGGGGAGTGTCTCAGCCAGGACCGGCCAGTCGCGATGCTCGTAGCCCTCGACCTGCGGAAGTGCAGCGGCAAACGCCCGCACCGCGCCCCTGTAGGCATCGAAGCGGTCCGGCGGATCGGGATCGAGCGGAGGAAGGGCGACTACCGGGGTGCCCTCCAGGTAGTCCTCCATGATGCTGCTGAGGGTCTGCGCCCGGCTCCACCAGTCACCGGCCGTCCGGGCGAGCAACAGGATCTTGAACGGGGTGCCACCGCCGTGCTCGGCGGCGGCCTCCACCAGCCCGGCGAGCTGCCCGGTGCGTGCCTCGGCATAGTCGACGACGACCAGCATGGGCTTGGCAGCGTGCCGCAGGGCCCGCACTTCGGAGGCGGTGGCCTCGGCGTGCGGCCACAGCACGGCCCAGCCGTTGGCCGCGAGAGTGCTGGCAAGATGGCGGGCGAGCCGGGTCTTGCCCTGGCCGCCGGGCCCGTGCAGGAGCCAGGTGCCGAACCCGCCCAGGCCGCACCAGGCCTCCAACCGGTCCATCAGCTCCACGCGGCCTCGGAAGGGCACCGTCTGCCGGTCCGCCGTGAGCAGGGCCGCGGGCGACCGCAGACCGCGGGCGGGTGCGGCCTCCACGGCGGCCAGATCCTGGAACTCCACCGCCTCAAGCGGCTGCCAGCCTGCCCCGTGGGCGGCCAGGACGGCACGGAACGACGCGTCGTGGTGCAGTACGTAGGCAGGAACGACCTTCAGCGCGGCATGCCCAGAGTGCGCCGACTCCGCGAGGACCACACCGGTCAGCAGTCGGTCGCAGAACATCGCGGCGCCCGACAAGCCACCCCACGGGGAGGAGATGCCAGACGGCCAGCTCTGCGGGTGCGCCGTCAGGTCCATGACGTACTGGTTGTTGACGAAACCGCTGCCTGGGTTCACGTGGCCGCATTGCTGACTGGCCTCAACCGCGGTTTTGGGCCGCTGGACCAAGTCGGGCACGCCCCACGTCTCACATTCCTGGGCTGGTCGGGAGGTCACCAGACGGCCCCAGCGAACCCCCGCCCCGGGCGGCAGCCGCCAGCCGTCGTCGGTGACCAGGACCAGTGCGGCATCGTCGAGACCGCCCGGCGTCCCCCGCCACACCGTCTCGCCGACGAACTCCCGGTCGCCGCCCGGGTGGAAAACCCGTACCCGCCCGCCCTCGGGGGCCGCGACATGCGCCGAGGTGAGCACCAGCCGCGGCCCCACGGAGTACCCCGACCCCGGCCCGCCTGGCCCGGTGACCGCCACAAGTCTCGCCTCGTCCACCGTCTACCCCCTGCTCCGGTGCTGGCCGACTGCCCGTCACCGATGCATCCGTCAGTGCGCGATACGCCGGCTTGTGTCACCAGGTCCGGCGGAACGGTTCGGCGAGCCACTGATGAGCAGGTCCTCGCCATTTGCGCTCCTCGGCGTCAGGGTGAACGCGACCCTGTGCGTCCGGCCCCGTGAGACCCCCGCTTCGGTCTCCGCCGAGACCGCCCACAGCCTGAAGCCCCCTTTCGCCTTTCCGTCGGCGCGCATCTCGACCTGGAACTCCATCTCGACCGGCCCCACCGCGAATGCGATCTCCTGGTCCGCGCCATGCGCTGCGGCTGCCAGCAGCTCATCGCGCACTGCCGCCACCGCGTCCACCAGCGGAATGTCCACCGACCCCACCCCTTGTGTTCCTGATGCCACATCAGTTTGCCGCCTGTCAGCGTAGACGGCTGGACTTCCGCCGCACAGCCCGATCCACGAACCGCCGCACCGGTGACCGCCGCCCCGGTATCATGTACAGCGCCCCTTACCGGCAGCACCTGTTGTTGAGCTGGCGCCTGCAGCCGCTGGTAGGCGCTGGTCATCGTCCGCCACGCGTACCTGCGCCGCACGCTGAGGGGAATCGCAGGTTTGCCCTACGAAAGCCCTGTCCGAAGGCACGGGTGACTCGGTGGGGGTCAGGGTGTTGTCGGAGTCTGGGCCGGTTCGTCGTCGACGGGCGGCAGTCCCTCGTGTATGCGGTTCAGCGGTGCAGGCCAGCTTCGCTCAGCCAGCCACCCCGCCCCCCGGGCTGGTACTCAGCCTGGTGCTCGACAGCCATGAGGTGCGGCAACTCGGCGAGCCGCCGCTGCGCCGTTCCCGAGATCGCGCGGGCTAGGTTCCACAGCTGCTGCCGACCGCCGCGTCGTCCCGGGTCCCGGGGGGGCAGGCCCTCCCAGTGGTCGAGCGCCGAGAGCAATTCGCCGAGATGTTCACCGTCCGGGGGTCCCCGGCCGTAGCAGCTGCCCCTCCAAGGTCGACAGCGGCTCAGGCCACCTCGCCAGTTGGGCCGCCACGTCGGCCCAGTTGCAGCCCGTCGGTGGCAGCGTGCACGCGGAGATACTGGCCGCGTCGTCGCGTACCGCGTCGGCGTCCCACTTGGCCCGGGCCAGCAGGTGCTGCAGCCCGTCCGGATTCGTGTGTCCGGCCAGCTCGGCGAGCTTCCAGCAGTTCTTGCGCGGCAGACCCCACAGCCGGCCCAGGATGAAGTCCCGGGCCCGGCGACGCGGTTCGACCCGTGCGAACCAGCCGCGATCCGGTCCAACAGAGCCTCGAATCCGGCCTGTCAGCGGGCGGGGTTCCACGCTGCGACCTGCGGCCACCGCTCGATCATTTGATGTCTTCACAAACCACGATGATCATCGGTGGCCGCGGCCGTATCTGTGCCGTCCCCTGCAGCAAGATCACGATCTACGACAGGACTCGGCGAACTGGGCGTGATCCAGAACAAGTTCGTCGTTGTCGGGCCGACTGCTAGATTCACCGCTCGAACCTGTTGTCGATGGAGAGGTGGCGACGTGACTGACGCCTTAGAGAGACCAGCCCGCCCGGCACACAGCCGCAGAAGCCTGCTTACCGGCGGCATCAAGCTAGCCGCGGGGGCGGCGGTGCTCGGCGGCGGCTCGCTACTTGCAGCAAGTCCGGCGCATGCGGCAGTACCCGCTTCGCCGAAGTTCCATCTGCCGGGGGCAGGCGGCAATCCGGTCTGGCGCCAGACGCTCCATCAGCCCCACTGGGCGATGCAGTCGTTCGCCTACGACAGTGTCAACGGCCACATTTACTTCGCCCAGCACAAGGTGGGCAGCGGCACCGGTGATCTGTGGCTGAGCAAGACGAACCTGTCCGGCAACGTGCTGAGCACGATGGCCATCCACGGCTTCGGCCACGGCTCGTCGATGGGCGTGGAGGCGGTCGGTGCGGGCAACTCGCCTTACATATGGATCGAAAGCCACTCGGTCAACGACGCCGGTACCCGGATCGCCCGCTTCCGCTGGATCGATGGCGGGACACTGGAGACGACGGCCTCCTCCATCTACAACCGAACCCCTTCGGTCTCCAGCTTCGCCCACAGCCCGCGGCCGGCGATCGACACGCACTACGACCGCGTGCTCTTCCGCTATCACTCAGGGAGCGCCACGCGCCCCTGGCGCATCGTCGTCTTCACCCTCGCCGACGCCGTGGCCGGGCGGTTGAGCGACGGCTATCGCCTGACCGAGCGGGCGATCCCGACCAACCAGGAGCTGGGCCTGACCGACGCTGACTACTTCCAGGGCATCACCGCCTGCGGCCGCTACGCATATCTCCTCTTCGGCGGCCCGAACCGCTCCTCCTACCTCGTCACTCTCGACTTGAACGACACCGGGTCGAGCTATGTCGAGAAGTTCCTCACGAACGCTGGCGAGTCCCTCCCCGGCCGTGAGGGCCAGGGAATCGCCATCTGGCGGGTCAACGGAGCGCCCAGGCTCGCCTTTGGCTACTCCTCGAAGATCACAGCGACCGAACCGGATTCCTTCGAGTCAAGCGTCTTTTACAAGAGTGAGTTCTCCGCCTGACCGACGGGTGGGACGGACGCCCGGCATCCGTCGGGATGCCGGGCGACATAACGAGATGCAGCACCTCACCCAGCCGGTGCACGACACTCACCGCGGCGGCCGATGCTCGGTCATCGGCCACGACACAGCGTCCTCCTCGCGCCCGTCTGGCCGTCAGCGGTCCTCACCTATTCGAATGGGGTGCCTGTCACCTCAGAGGCCGCTGCCTACCCACTGATGGTTGCCGGGGGCGGGGTCCAGCGGCTTGTGGGCGGCACGGTGCTGCTGACGCCGAAGTCCTTCTTGAGCTGTTCGGGGATGGCGTAGTGCATGACTCGGCCGCGGGTGAGAGAGGACAGTTCGAAGACGGTGGTGAAGTGGCCGAGGCGGTCCAGGGCCCAGGCTCCAAATGGGGAGCTGTCCTCGATGGTCTCGAAGATGTTCAGCAGGGCGGGGGCGGCTTTGACTGCCGTGTCCCACGGGGTGCGGGGTACTTGGAGCCAGTCGGCGCAGGTGTCGCCGATGAGGTAGCGAATGAGGGCGCCGACGACGGGGTCGAAGAAGGTGCCGGGCACGACTTCTTCGTAGAGGTCAATGAGCTGGCGGGTGAGCTGGGCGCCTTCTTCGCTCGGTCCCATGTGGCGGGTCATGTACAGGTCGGAGAACTCCCGGGCGGATTGGAGGTCCTTGGGTACATGGTTTTGGTCGACGCCGAGCATCGCGCCGACGACCCGCCAGGCGTAGTAGTAGGCGTCGGCGCCTTCGGTGCTCATGTGGATGCCGAGGCGGTGCAGGGCGTCCAGGACCTGGATGGAGAACATCATCTGCCCGCCGATCATGTCCTCCTGGCAGATCGGTGTACCGAGCCCGGCGATGTCCCAGCGGCCCTCGCGCTCGAGGTGGTGGCGGATGGAGGCGTGCAGCAGGCGGACTTTCTGAGCGGCCGGGATGAACCGGCTGCCGGCTTCGAAGGCGTCGGGCTGCATGAGGTAGACGGTGAACTGCCCGGTCTCGGCCATGCGTTTGGACGGGTACTTCAGCGAGTGGGTGGCCGACAGGAGTTTCGCGACGTGGGGCAGGACGTAGCAGGCGGGCATGGAGGCGAAGGACAGTGCGGTGGAGATGTGCACGTTGTTGTCGATGAAGAACAGCCGGGCTTTCTCCATCTCGCTCCAGTCCACCCAGGCCGGCGGCGTGCTGGTGACATGCAGGTACTCACGGGCCACGTCTGGCAGGCCCTCGGGCAGTTCCTGGCCGGCGGTGGAGACGTACCGCATGAGCGTGTTGAATTTGCCCACCTCTCCGCGCTCGAACAGCGTCGCCACGGTAGCGTCCGCCAGTTCGTCGCCGGCCAGCCGCAGCGCGTCCATGGATGCTTGGGTGTAAGTCATCGGTGTTGCTCCCAGGGATGCGGCGGTCAGTGGTGGCGGGCGGTGGCGAATGTCGCCAGGCCGGACAGGGCGTGGTGCGCTTCGGCGGTCAGGTCGGCGTCGGCCAGAATCTCGTGGGCCTCGCGCAGCCGTGCGGTGATCATGTCTTCGACGCGGGCGACGGCTCCGGTGCTTCGAGCGATCTCCCGTACCCGATCCACCTGCTGCTCACTCGGCTTCCCCTGTCCCAGCAGGTGGTGGAGCTGCTGGCGCTCACCTGGGGCGGCGGACTGCAGAGTGTGAGCCATCAGGGCGGTGGGCCGGTTGCCCACCAGGTCGTCGGCCGGGTTCTTTCCGGTTCGTACGGGGTCGCCGAACAGGCCCAGCAGGTCATCGCGCAGCTGGAATGCCTCGCCCAGCGGCAGGCCGTAGGCGCTGTACGCCTCAAGCAGCCGCGGCGGGGCACCGGCCAAGAGGCCGCCGATGTGCAAAGGGTGTTCGACGGTGTACTTGGCCGTCTTGTAGCGGATGACTCTCATCGAAGCCTCCGCATCCGGCTCGGCGCCGGTACGCAGGATCTCCAGGCACTCCCCCGCTACCAATTCACGGGCCAGCACTCCCCACAGGGGCCGGGCTCTGTTCAGGTACGCGCCGGGCAGGCCGCAGGTGGTGAACAGCTGGCCGGCCAGTGACATCAGGAGATTGCCTGTCAGCATGGCCAGAGCCCGGGCGCCGGCTTTCGGCCGCGCACGACTGGTGAGCGCTTGGCGCAGCGCGATGTGGGCGGTGGGCCGGCCGTGCCGGGTACGGCTGCGGTCGATCAGGTCGTCGTGGACGACGGCGGCCGCGTGCACCAGCTCCACCGCGCCGGCGGCGCGTACCAGCGCCTCGCTGTCAGGCTGGCCGGCCCCGCGCCAGCCCCAGTAGCAAAACGCCGCCCGGAACCGTTTCCCGTGCTCCGTCACCGCATGCAGCTGCTCTGCGACCGGTGCCAGAGAGGCATCGATGTCGGCCAGCGCCTGTGCTTCCGCGGTGACGAACTCGTCGAGGACTTGGTCGATGCGCTTCTTCAGTAAGGCGTGCTCGTCCAGTTCAGGCACTGCTGTTGCCCCTGGGGCCGCTGGCAGTGACAGTGCGGGCGAGGATTTCCAGGTGAGCCGGCGGCGCAGCCGCGTATCGGTCCAGGACCAGGCGGCCTCGTGCCTTGGTCTCCTCCTGGCCATCAGCCAGCAGATGCCCGAGGTCGGCTCGGCGCAACAGGCCGCTCACACCGCCCAGAGCGCTGCTGAGTCCCGACACGGCCAGATCGGCAAGCCCAGCCACCAGAGCCACAGCATCTCCGGTCAGCCCGGGCCCGCGGCCGTCGTGATGTGTCACAGCGTGTCCCCCTGCATGCAATGCCCGCCCCGGCTCCGGCCAGTCGGCACAAAGCGCAGGGTTCAGGCCGTGTTCGGCACAATGCGTTTCGAGTGTGACCGCCAAACACCCCCCATGTAGCCCATATCCACTATCGAGTGATCTTTCTATAAAGATGCCAACTCCTGGCAGACGGCTGACTATCTGGCAGCTGATGGCGCCGTCGCGGCGAAGCCGTACGTCCTTCTGCGCCAGGCCCTGGAGCGCTCCAGCAAGGTCGCCGTCGCCAAGTACGCGTGGCACAACCGGGAGCGCCTCGGGCTGCTGCGGATCAAGGAGGACGCGATCGTCCTGCACAGCCTGAAGTGGCCGGACGAGATCCGTTCCCCTGAGTCCTTGCTTCCCAAGCCTGTGCCCGTGGACGACGAGGAGATCGAGGCGGCCGTCGACCTCATGGAGGCCATGGCCGTTGAGGATTTCAGTGGTTTTCGTGATCATTACCGTGAGGCCCTGGAAGATCTGATCCGCGCCAAGGCCGAGGGTGCGAAGCCCGAAGGGGCACGGCCGGAGCTGGGTTGATCCCGGGGAGTGGACACCGTGTTTCATGCGACGAGTGACAGCGTAGGTGTCGTGATCAGTTGTTGTTCAAACTCGGCTGGTGTGCGGTA
>NZ_JBSHNE010000046.1:0-37296 GCF_053646035.1 Streptomyces sp. NPDC055287
CGCACACCAGCCGAGTTTGAACAACAACTGATCACGACACGTACGCTGTCACTCGTCGCATGAAACACGGTGTCCACTCCCCGGGATCAACCTCACTCTGCTCATCGAACAGCACCCGCTTCTGGATGCAGTGGTAGAGCTGGCCGATCAAGCGGTTGAAGAGGTTTCGCTGGGCGGCTGCGTGCCAGTCTCCGTGCTCGTCACGCCGTCTCCGGTAGTGCGCCATCGCACCTGGTGAGGCTCTGAGGGCGGAAAAGGCCCACAGGTAGCCGGCGTGGTTCAGACGGTCGTTCTTGACCCAGCGGCGGGTGATGCTGGACTTCTTCCCGGAGGCTCGGGTGATGGGCGAGGCGCCCGCGTAAGCCTTGAGACCGCGCGCGTCAGCGAAGCGGTTGCGGTCGTCTCCGATCTCGGCCAGCACCCGGGCGCCGAGCTGAGTGCCGAGGCCGGGGAAGCTGAGGATGATCTCAGCGTCCGGGTGCTGAGGGAACGCCTCGGCCACCGCCTTCGCAAGGTCGTCGGCGGCCGTGCAGGCGGCGTCCAACTGGACCAGAAGGGCAAGCATCTGCTTGCCCAGCGCGTCTTCGACGAGCGGCGGCTGGTGGGCCCAGTCGGCGCGGAACACTGCGCGGAGCCGCTCGGCCTCGGGCTCGATCCCCCGCTGACGGCCGGCTCGCTTGAGCGCCGCGCCAATCTGGGTCTTGCTCAGCCGGGCCGCCCGGGCTGGGGTCGGGGCGAGCTTCAGGAGTTCACGGGCTTCGGGTCGGCACAGGCCATTGGTCCAGGTGGCGAACGCGTCGAGTGCGGAGGGGTAGTACTCGCGCAGCAGCGACCGAAGCTGGTTGGAGATCTGCTGCCGGTTCCAGGTCGCGTCCTGCTGAGCCCGGGCGAGCACGGCGATGGCACGGGCCAAGTCGGAGTCTTGGGGCAGCGTGCGATGGGCGTGCATGTCAGTGCGGAGGATGTTCGCCAGGACGAGCGCGTCGCCGGGGTCGGACTTCGCGCGGGAGACGGAGCGCCGGTCGCGGTAGCGGGCGGCAGCCAGCGGATTGATCGCGAAGACCTGCCGCTTGCCAGCCCTGAGGACTGCCACGAGCAGGCCGCGGGAGGTCTCGATGGCAACCGGGATCGGGTCGTCCTCGGTGTCGCCGTACTCGGCGAGCAAGTCCAGCAGGATCTTGTAGCCGTCCGCATCATCAGAGATATGCCGTTTGGCCAGCAGCTGGCCGGTGTCGTCGACCAGGGCAACGTCGTGGGTTCGTTCCGCCCAGTCAATTCCGCAGTAGATCAAGTTGTTCCCTCCCCAAAGTGCGGGTGATTGCGCTGGTCACGAGCGCATGCGGGCCACGCAGCGACCTAATTCCAGGCCTCAACCGCCAAGGGCCGGGCCGACACCTCACAAGCCGTTCGTGGCACCAGCGCACCGAACGGGCCTCGGTCTGACCAGGAGCTCGAACAGCTCGGACGTAACAAGAGGTCATCCGCACGGCGGGCTCGCACCACCAACACCAACGAGTGATCAAGGAATCGAGTGGTGGCGATCGCGAGAGCGCCGGACGCTGCCTCTCTGCGGTAAGGCCTCGGTGGCCAGAAACGATGTGGGCCTTCGTCCGGCGCTCACGCGATCACCACGAGCAACGGACCGCGCGCCGATCTATAGCAAGGCGTCGCCCGCCGGGCTGACACGAGACGTCACGGTCCATCACTCGAACACGCCCCGGCAGAGCCACCCGCACTGCCAGAGGCCTTAGCAACGAATTAGAAACGATGCCCCTGTCGTGAGTTCTCGAAGCCCTCGCCCTCGCCCTCGGTGAAGCCGGATGCTCGCCCTGAGCGGGGGCATCGACCCAGCCCGCGTATAGCGGCAGGCATCGGTTCGCGGGCGTGGGGCGTACGCCGCATCGCGGCAATGGTGATCACGTTTGCGAAGTCTCTGTCTGGCGTGTTCATGCAGGTAGTGCGCCAGGCGGACAGCGGTGGCGGTCCTCGGCGTATGCGCGCGTTACCGATGTGATTAGCGTCACGTGACAGTGTGGGGGTGCAGGTCACACAGGGTGTCACCGAACGAATGATCACGTTCCGAAAAGAGCATGTGCCGCAGAGTTACCCCCGAGGCCTCCTTTGAACGGTGTAGGGGTGAGAGAACCGACTCTCGCTCGTCCTGGCTCGCAACGACGCGTGTCAGAAGCCGACTTGGAACGAAGGAGGGTCCGTGAGGCTTCACCAGGTCCGGTGTGCGACGGCGCGAGCCGTCGCACACCAGCTGCCCGACGCGGGCTTCGACCGCGGTCTTTGCCGTGGCGTCCGCATCGCCTCGCAGGCTCGCCCGGAGCATCGCTCCGCTGTGCGCGTCGCGCCGCTGCATCCCTCGCAGCAGAACAAGCTGGCGCCGCAGGGGCTGCGCCGCATCCCGCTTCCTCCATGCCAGCGGGAGGTGCGGTGAACGATTCGTCCGGACAGGGCAGCGACCTGACGCGGCCGGCTGAACTGCACGCCTTCGAGGTGTTCTTCGCCAGGCGCAAGGATGACTTCCTGCGCATCGCGGTACGGCGGTTGCGCAACCTGCACGACGCCGACGAGGCCCTCATGGACGCAGGGATACAGATGTCCCGCAAGTGGCCCCGGATCGAAGCCCATCCCAATCCACTCGCCCTCGCCCACATGATCCTTCGCGCGGCGATCACCGACTTCTACCGCAAGCGTGCCCGCCACATCAGCCGCGAAGTGTCCATTCCGGGAACGTCGTACACCGCGTACGCCGACACACCCACGGTCGACGACATCCTCTTGCTGCGCGGCTACGACCGGCTTGACCACGCCCTTGACCGCCTTCGGGCACGGGCACCGCAGCAGGCCGAATGCGTCCGGCTGCGTTATCTCGAGGACCAGACCGTCGACGAAATCGCTGTGCACCTCAACATCACGAAAGAAGCCGCCAAGGCCAACATTCAAAAGGGACGAAAGAACCTGCAAGCCCTCATGGACCCCGAACCGGGGAAAGGGGATTCCTGATGATCGAAGAAACCTTGCGCGGCGAGGCGCAGGTACTCCACGACATGATCAGCACACACGACACCGACGACTTCATGCAGCGCCTCGCCGTTCGTATCGCCCAGGACGCCGCCCGCCCGGCCAGGGTGCAGGTGGGATCCGGCCCGCAGCCCGCAGAGGAGGAAGAAGAGCCGGCGGGGCCCGTTGCGCCACCGCCGTCGTACAAGCCACTCGTTCAGCGGTCCACCCGCCCCCGCATCCGCAGGGCGCTGCGCCGCCGCCCCACCCCGATCATCACGCCCGACCCAACGGTGCGCCCCGCAGCGGTACTCGACTACGTGCGGCGCACCTGTGAGAGCGTGCTGCGCTCCGACGACATCGAAACGCTGCTGGCCTTCGACAGTGACTACGACCAAACGGGCGCCCGTACCTTCGCCTGCCTGCTCTACACCATCGACCGCTGCGAAAGCGCCCTGTACTGGTGGCGCTTCGCCGCCGGAGCCGGCGATCCTCTCGCCGCCCACCTGCTCGCCGCCCACCATGCCGGCGCCGACTGCGTGCAAGACGCCCGCCTGTGGCGGACCTTCGCCCGCATGCTGGGTTACACCCCTGACCGGCACCGCCCCCACCCTGTCCAGGGAAGAGCGCCCATAGCCGATGGCCTCGCCTGCCAAGCCCCGTGGAACACCGAGCTGCGCAACTTCATGACGTTCGAACAGCTCCCCGAGGCCCTCGTCAGGCCCTGACTCACACTCTGCGGCCGCGCTGGTGCCTCATGGCCGCGAGGCACCAGCGCAGCGCGGCAACGGCCACGTCACACCCCCTCCTGAAGACCGCACCGACACATCAGCCCCCGGATCACGCCAGGGCGAATTCCATGGGTCGTTGCAACACAGGTGATCAACTGGCTGTTGCCAGGAGCTTAGCGAGACGCTCGGCCGGGGTTTCCCAGCCGAGCGTTTTGCGTGGGCGGCTGTTGAGTTCGGCTGCGGCGGCGTGCAGGTCCTCGCGGTTGTAGCGGGAAAGGTCGGTGCCCTTGGGGAAGTACTGCCTCAGCAGGCCGTTCGTGTTTTCGTTGGAGCCGCGCTGCCAGGGGCTGCCGGGATTGCAGAAGTAGACCGGCATGTTCGTGGCGGTGGAGAAGAGGTGGTGGCCTGCCATCTCTATGCCCTGATCCCAGGTCAGTGACCGCCGCAGGTGGGGCGGGAGTCCGCTGATCGTGGCGGTGAGAGCCTGATGGAAGGGTTCTGCCCGGTGGCCGTCGGGCAGGTGCACCAGCATGGTGAAGCGGGTCGTGCGTTCGACCAGTGTGCCGATCGCGGAGCCGTTGTTAGCACCGACGATGCAGTCGCCTTCCCAGTGGCCGGGAATGGCGCGGTCGGCTGCTTCGACCGGGCGGTCGCTGATCATCACCATGGGCGCGGTGAAGCGGGGCTGACGCTTGTAGGCCCGGCGCTGGGGGCGCCGGCGGGCCCGTCCGGTCCGCAGGGCCTTGGTGAGTTCACGGCGGAGTTCACCGCGGCCTTGAACGTAGAGCGCCTGGTAGATCGTCTCGTGTGCCACGCGCATCTCAGGGTTGTCGGGGAAGTCCCGGCGGATCTGGTGGGCTATCTGTTCCGGACTCCAGCGTCTTTCCAGACGCTCCTGGATGTAGTCCCGCAGCCGGGTGCACTGGCCGATTTTCCCGGGCTTGGGCCTGGGGCGGCGGGCGTCGGCCCTGCTCTGAGCAGCGTAGGGCCGGTAGGACCATCGGGCGGCGTCCCCACGCTCCGGTATTCCATTGCGGCGTATCTCCCGGCTGATCGTGGAAGGGCTGCGGTCCAGCTCTGTGGCGATCGCTCGGACGGTGGCGTTCTCCCGTAGCCGGTCGGCGATGTGGATGCGCTCAGGTTCAGAGAGATACCGGGACAGCGAAGAGGCCGCTCGCCCAGGACGGGCGGGCGGCCTCGGCCGCTTCTTGCCGCCCTCGGGACGGCCGTTACGCCATTCGCGACCCGTCCGAGGGTTGACGCCGGGAGGTCGGCTGGCCTCCGCGTTGTTGAGTCCCTGCTGCACGAGCCGGAAGTATTCCTCCCGCTCCCGGTGCAGCTTCCGGCGCCCTTGTTCCTTCCGGCTATCCCGGATCTTGAAGTCCATCGCGTCCCCTGAACTGGGGTGTTGCGACGACCACTAGAACTCAAGCACACGGGCGACCGGGGGCTGCCGACCATGCCCGAATTCCGTCAAGGAGCACCCGATGCCCCCCATCCCGGATCCTCCCGCTCCCCGCCCCGGTCCGCTGACCCGCTTCGTGCGCTGGGCAGCCCGCCGTCGGCGCACTGCCCTCATGCACCTGCTG
Organism: Streptomyces sp. NPDC055287; assembly: GCF_053646035.1. NCBI lineage: Bacteria > Bacillati > Actinomycetota > Actinomycetes > Kitasatosporales > Streptomycetaceae > Streptomyces > Streptomyces sp. NPDC055287. Next base: position 5,330 of record NZ_JBSHNE010000046.1, read on the forward strand.
CGCGGAGTCTGTTACGGCACCGGAACCGCCCTGGCCGGAGTCCTCGGCGTGTGGGTCCAGAGCCGTCTGTGATTGTTCGTCGACTGGCGGCGGGTACGGGTACGTACCCGTACCCTTGGGGGATGGGAAGGAGTACGACGATGTCTGATGCCAATGTCCGAATCCCCGAGGAAGCCAAGGACCGGCTCGCCGCCATCGCGGCCGCCGAGGGCCTGTCGCTGCGCGCTTACCTGGCCCGCCTCGCCGAAACCCTCTTGACTCCGCAAGAGCGCGCCGAGCGCGCGGAGCAGGCCCGTGCGGCACTGAAGGAGTGGAACGGCTACGCCCCTTCCACGGCTGAGGAACATGACCTGGACAGCGAACTGGACCGGCGCCTTGCCGAGGTGAAGAGCCGGTGACCGAGGCCATGCACATCGTGCTGGACGAGACGGCGATGGCCGCCGCCGGCCAGGGCAACATCCTCGCCTCCCGGCTCATCCACCGCGCCCACGCCGAATCCGGCTGGTTCCTCTACGCCCCGGCGTGCGCACTGGTCGAGGCCGACCGTGCCCGGCCGGGAACAGCCGAACATTTGGCCGCATTACCCGGCATCACCGTCGTCGACCTGGACCTGGCCGCCGCCCTGACCGTGGCGCGCCAGGAAACATGGGCGGCAGCGCACAGTCAGTACGCGGCGCAGCCCACGCCCGACCGGCCGGACGGCGCGATTGTCGCCACCACCGTCCCGAAGCGGTGGGAGGGAGAGCCGGTCCGCGTCTTGGACTTGAACCCCTGAAACGGCCTCGCGCCGAGGCGAGTGGTGTTCCGGGGTGATGTCAGACCTGCGGATTAGGATCCGGCCGTGGCAATCGAACTGAATGATGAGCTCATCGAGCTCGAACGGGCTGCGTGGGCCGAGCAGCAGGCGAACGCATTGACGGCGGAGACTGCTGCGCGGGTGCATATGGCGATCACTGAGCATGCCCGGGCGACGGGGCAGAACAGGTGCGAAGTGGAGAAAGAGCTCAAGCGGGTTGTCCGGCATCCTGCCGTGGCGTAGCCCACCGGAGCACACGAGCCCCGGCCTCATCGTTCGAGGTCGGCGCTCTGGCGTGCCCGGATCGGCGTAGAATCGAACTTGTGTCCGATGAAGCGCCGTCGCGTATCGAGCTGCTCCGGTTTCTGGAGCGTGTACAGCTCCAGCAGCTGGACCAGACCCGGCGCTGGCTGCATGAGGAGGAGCGGCGTCAGGCCGAGGTCGCGGCCCGTCAGCCTCCTCCTCCGCCTCCGGACTGGGTGATCCAGCTGGGCATTGGCGCGGGTCGGCCCCCCCCATGGCGGTACACGTCGGCGGCTGCGGCCTTGCGGGTGGACGCCCTCGGGCTATCGATCGCACGCAGGCCCTCCGCGCTCTTGCCGACGGCGTCGCCCCTTGCCAGGTGTGCAAGCCTGACCGTGACCTCGGCTACCTGGGCTGAGTTATGCCGGCTTCGTAGGTGAGGACGCAACCCACCGACAAAGCCACGCGGGCTTGAGGTGCGTTCCGGCCGACGGCGGCTGAGGCTGGAGACATGAGGGCGACGTGGTCGGGGCTGATCCAGTTCGGGATGGTCGCGCTGCCCGTCCGGCTGTACGCGGCTACCGAGGAGCGTCCTGTACGGCTCCACGAGATTCACACCACGGACGGCAGCAGGGTTGAGCACAGACGCTTCTGCCGGGCGGAGGGCAGGGAGATCTCCGACGAGGAAGTCGGGCGTGGCGCGGAGCTGCCGGACGGCCGCATGGTGCCGCTGACGGAGGAGGACCTCGCCTTTCTGCCGTTGCCGACGAAGCAGGTTGTTGAGGTGCTCGGCTTCGTGCCGGGACAGGACATCGACCCGATCAGCTACAGCCGGCCGTACTTCGTAGGGCCTGGTGCCCCAGGTGCTGACCGGCCCTACGCCCTCCTCGTAGAGGCCCTCGCCCGAACCGGCTACGTGGGCGTGGCCAAGATCGCCATCCGGCGTCGCGAGCGACTCGCCGTGTTGCGGCCACGGCACGGGGTCCTCGTTCTTCAGACTCTGCTCTGGGAGGACGAGCTGCGCGAGCCAGGGGACCTGGCCTCGTCTGCGCCGGTCACGGACCGGGAGCTGGAGCTCGCCGAGGTTTTGATCAGGCAGCTGACCGGCATCGAAACGCGCGAGCTGCATGACGAGTACGCGCACGCCCTTGAGCAGCTGGTCACCGCCAAGGCGTCGGGTGAGGGGCTGGCCGAGCCGGCGGAGGGCGGACCGTCGCCAGCGGTGGACCTGATGGCGGCGTTGGAGGAAAGCGTACGGACCGCGCGGGCCGCACGCGGGGACTGAATGATGACGAGGCGCTCGCATTTGCGGTGTGCCTGAGGCCAAAGCAGGTGGTCAGGCAGCGTGCCGCTCGTGACCGTCCGCGGGGGTCGGCGCTTATACGCGCCAGTCCTGTAGGGCGAGCCCACCTTCGTAAACAGCGTCGAGCCGGGCCTCTACGAGAAGAAGGGTGCCGGGTAGTTCCCGTATGGGCAGGCCCGTCGCCGCAGTGATGACCCGTGTTGCGGCTGGCGCCAGGATCAGCCCGCCGTACCGGTCGGCCAGCGACAACAACGTCGTTGTGTCCCCGGCCCTGACAACAGTGGCGAGCGTGTTGGTGTGCTGCAGCGCCTGCATGCGGACCACCCCTTCCCGTATGACGTGGGGGTGGTCAGGGGCGTCGACCCTCCCGGGGGAGGCCGGGAGGGACGGCGAGGGCCGTCCGCGTGGCGGCACTCGGGCGGGCCGGGTGGAGGATCTCTGCCTGGAGGGGAAGAGGATCACCGCTGTCACAGCATTGCACTGGTTTCAGCCACACAACAGGGTTCTGACTGGAATGCGTTGCAGGTGGTCGACGCCCACGATCATCACGAGTTGGAGGGGCCGGCCCGCCGCGGAGGCGGTCCGCCGCCTGGACGCGCTGGGCCAGCGGGCCGGCTTCACCAGCCAGGTCGTCCTCGACCCGGCCCGCCGAAGGGCTGCCCGAGCATGGCGGCTGTCAGCCGCTGGCCTGCCAGAACGTCGCCCTGACCGCAGCGAACCGGGAGCAGTGGCAAGCCGAACTCGCTGCGATCACCGCACGTCTCACAGCCCCGCTGCTGCCTCCCCCGCTGCTGGAGGCACGTCTGACTCAGCGCCGGGACGAGATCGCCCGGTTCCTTGACCGCACCGTCCCGGAGGAACCGTGACCCGCAGGACCGACTTGCCCAGTCCCACACGCGTCGCCAAAGACCTCGATGACCTGCTTGGCCCGCACGTTCGGCCTGTCCAACACCACCTTCCGGCGGAACTTCCCCGACGCCGTCCAGAATGAAGCTGGCCATCGCCCAGATCCACCGGCTCTCCGTCGAGAACCACAGGCTGCGGGTCGAACTCGAAGCATCCAATGGCGTCACCCGGCTCGTCGACCGCATCCCGAGCCGCCGAAACCCTCAATAGTTCAGGCTGCCGGCTACATCACCGGGCGCTGGCTCGGGGTCCCTTGTCAGTAGCAGGCCCCACACTGGTCCTATGAACCCGGGCAGCACGCTCTTCAGCAATGGCCGTCTTGCCGACACCCTGAACCACCAGCTCGGCAAGATCGCTAACGCGGTCGCCGGATGGAACGAAGACGCCATTCTGTCGCTTCCCCTGAGCGACGTCGTTGAGGCGCTCAAAGAGCAGTTCGTAGTCGAGCCGATCGTCCTCGACCGGGACGGCATAACCGCCGAACCGATCGAGGACGGCTTCATACCGACCCGCCAATTCGGCGAGACCGTCAGCATCAGGGCGACGACCGTGACCCTGGTAGTTCCCTACACCGGAGACCGCAAGCTCCTCATGCTCCGGCCCGACCGCTTCACTCTCTCTCCCCCGACCGCAAACGTCAGGGACGGAGAGCTCCGTCTCTACTGGACCGAGCCCCTCAACCCCGACCCGAGCGCGATCCAGCAGAACATCGACAAGCAGCTCAACGACATCCAGCAGTGGGTGGACTCAAGCACCCTCCAGGTCAACGCCTACAACGAAGAGGCAGCCCAGCGGATCACCGGAGAGGTTCAGACCCGCAAGGACCGACTGCTGGCCAACCGCAACCTGCAAGCCTCCCTAGGCTTCCCCATGCGCAAGCGGCCCGACGCTGACACCTACGCGGTCCCGATCACCCGCAAGACGATCGTTCCGCGACGGACGGGACCCGCATCCCAGCCGTTCCGGCCGGAGCCAGCCCTCGCTGAGGGGCAATACGAGGCAGCTCTTGAAGTGCTGCTACACCAGAGAAACCAGCTCGAACGGTCCCCGAGCACCAGCGCCAAGATGGACGAGGAGCAGATTCGCGACCTCCTCCTGCTTCAGCTGAACGGCCACTTCAAGGGCGAAGCCGCAGGCGAAGTCTTCAACAACACGGGCAAGACCGACATCCTCATCCGCGTCGAGGACCGGCACATCTTCATCGGTGAGTGCAAAATCTGGCGCGGCCCCAAGACCATCATCGACACGCTCGATCAGCTCCTGAGCTACCTCACCTGGCGCGACACTAAGGCCGCGCTGCTGCTGTTCATCCGCTCGGGAAGCCCCAGCGACGTCATCGCCAAGGCCGTCATCAAGTTCCGCGAGCACCCGAACTACAAGCGCGACGGTCAGCACGCGACCGAGGAACGACACGACTTCGTCTTCGCCGCAAACAGTGACCCCGAGCGCGAGATCAAGCTCGCTTTTCTTCCCTTCCATCTCCCCAAGCCGCCCAACGACCGCTAGCTGAAAGCGGTCAGCGGTCAGCGGTCAGCGGTCAGCCACAAACACCCGCCAGAACGTCATCCGAGACCCGCCGTGCTGCACTCCAGCCCACGGTGGCCCTGCTTGCCCTGGTGGTGTGGGCCGAGTACAGACCGAGGGGCAGCTCAACGTTGTCTGTGGCGTCGACGGGTCGTCGGAGCCCAGGTGCCTCGCTGCCGACTGGGGCCGTGTCCACGTGGACCAGAAGCGTTCTCGGCCATCACACACCCCGAATCGGGCAGTTCTTCCCTCTTGTGGCGTGTCGCTGCGTGGGCGGCGTGATGATCGGCGACACCAGTCTGGATCCGGAGCTTCCATGGAGGTAGCCGCTCGTGTCCGATCGAATCACTCTCGCCGACGACGCTGACCTCGCCCACCTGATCGATCTGATCGACATGCTGCCGCATCCGGAGGTGTCACGTTTCTGGGGGGGGAGGGCGAGCACAGTATTGGATCCAAGTTCGCGTACCGGCTCGAGGCCATCCTCAGTGGCCGGGGAGGGGCGCACGACGTGGACTACCTTGCGGTCTACGTGCTCAAGTACCTCGGACCGGGCAATAAGCACATTTTGCAGGAGCAGATCGCAAGCCATCTGCAAGGAGTGGGTGGTCTGCCTGCCGCGGGTCATGCATGGGTGGAGGATGCCACTCGCACCGCCTGGACACTGGTCAACCGCTACAGCCTTCCGCGCTGGCGAGGCCACCGGAAGACTCCCGGTGCTGCCTGGCTCGACGGCTGAGGCACGCCACCCCGAACCCCTGCACGGTCCGGCCGGCGAAGCTTTCTCCATTGCTGGCCACTCACCCTGGGCGGCGGTTTGGCCACTTGAACGCAGGCCGCCCGGCACCTGCTGGGCGGCCTGCGCACTTTTTTGTTCCGTCTACCCTCTGGTGCGCAGAAAGGTGCGCCGGGCGGTGACGAGCTCGCGCCACCGCGCGCGGGTGGCCTGTTCGCTGTCGAGCCATTGCGGCGCGGTGTCCCTGGCAGGGAGCGGGAGGCCGGCCATGAAGTGCGCGATGTCGGTGTAGTAGGCGTAGTCGCCGCCCTGGGTCAGTTCGCGTAGTCGGGAGATGGTGGCTGTCAGTGCGTCGTGGTCTTCCAGTACGGCTTGGTGGAAGGCGGCTGCCAGCTCGAGGGTGGGTGTCATGGAAGTGAGGCCCGCGACGTCGAGCTCTGTGCGCAGGGCGCGGACGCGGTCTTCGAGCCCGGGGTGGCCGGCGTCTCGGATGAGAGCGGCGATGGCCGCGTTGATCCTGGACGCACGCAGGTCGAGGTGCGCGAGGAGCTGTTCAGCCAGGTCGACTTCGTCGTCGGCCTGGTGGGGGTCGAAGAAGGCGACGGCGAGGGCGCGCAGGGCCTGATTGTGGGCGGCCTCGCCGGACTTCGCGTGCTGTTCGGCTTCGATGCGCCCGGCCAGGTAGGCGGCGGCCGCGCGGACTGGCTCTCCCTGCAACCACCACACGTCGCCCAGGACCCGCTGGTGGCGGCCCTCCCAGCCCAGCGTTTGCGCGGCGGCGAAGGTGGTGGGGAAGTCCCCGGCGAGGCGCGCGGCTTGGGCCAGTCCGCGCCGGGCGGCCTGGGCCAGGCGGCCGCCGCCGTCGACAACCTGCTGGTAGCCGCGGCGTGAGTCCGCGCTGTGTCCGATGTCGCGCAGTGCCTTGGCCCGGTAGTAGACGGCCATCTCGTGCAATTCGGTAGGCAGGAGGCCGGAGTCGATGACGGCGGTGAGTCGGGTGACGGTGTGTGCGCGGTGTTCGCGTTGCCGGCGTGCCAGGGCGCTGAGGGTTTCCACCAGGGCGTCGGCCGGCGTCTGCAGTGCGGCGGCTTCGTGGTCGTGGGCGGGTGGGGCCAGGGGCTCCCACACGGAGTCGCCGATGTAGGTGAAGGCGGCCTCGATGAGCCAGTCCAGTTCGAGGCTGAAGTCTCTGGCCAGGCGCAGGCCCTGGCGCAGGCAGCCGATCAGCATGGCGCGGTCGCGCCGTGGCCCGTGGCTCCATTCGTGGCCCAGGGCGGTCAGGGCGCGCATCGCTGCCCGTTGCCAGTCCTGGGGGGACCAGCGGTCGTCTGTGTGGTCTTCGGCGTGACGGATCGCGGAGCGGACCACCTGGTGGAGGTGGAAGGGCCACAGTCCCGTCGGCTCGTCGCGGATGAAGGGGCGCTCGGTGAGCCGCAGTGCCGCCGCATCATGAGTGAGTCCTGCCACCTGGGTGGCCAGAGGTACCGAGAAGGCGTCCAGGAGGGAAACCGAGCGCAGCACGTGTCGTTCATCGGTGGTCAGGTCGCTGACCGTGCGGGAGATCAGGGCGGGGAAGTCGCCGAATGAGCGGCCTTGTAGAGGTCGCGGCCGACCAGCACCGCGCCGCCCCGCTGGTCAAGGACTGTCAGCAGGAGATCGCAAAGAGTGGACTTTCCGCTCCCTGGCGGTCCGGCGACGAGCACCTGCGGGCGCGGGTCCACACTGGACCTATAACCAAGCTCGAAGAAGATGATCCACCATGCGGTACCGGAAGACAGCCGCAGCGTCGGCAGCTCTGGCCGGGGCGCTGACGCTGGGGGGCGTGGTGGCCTGCGGAGGAGACGACGACCCCGCGTCGCCGCAGCGACAGGAACAGCAGCAGGAGACGCCGCAGCGACAGGAGCAACAGGAGGAGACGCGGACACAGACGCTGAGGGTGGGGGACAGCGGTGAGTTCCGCTTCACCAGTGCCGTCAGCAACAAAGTGGCCGACTTCAAGCTCACCGTGCACGGTGTCCAGTACGTGAAGCGCCTGAGCGAGTACACCACGGACAGCGAGCAAGGCACCTACGTTGTGGTGGACGTGACGCTGGCCAACGTCGGAGCTACAAACGGCCACTTCCATAATCCGTTCCACTGGACGGGACCGGACGGCCAGGTACTCAGCACGGGCATCTTCCATCCCGAGAAGGAGAGCATCAGCACCAGCTACCTGCCTGGCGAGTACGTCAGGGGCGCGATCGTGTTCGACGTACCGGTCCGGGGCGGGACTCTGACCATGCCCGGTCCAGATAGCGGCTCTGACGTCTCGGACACCACAGTTGTGATCGAACTGCCGGATCAGTGACGAAGAAGATGATCGCTCATGCGAGCTACGACGTTGAGTTCCGCGAAGAGCCCGTGACCGATCCGCAGGTCCGTGACGACGCTCGCGCGGCGAAGGCCGCAATTCTCGAATACGACGACACCCATCCCGGCTGGTGGACTGGACGCCGAAAGACGCGACGCGAGAGGCCAGGATCATCGGCCTGGACGAGTTCGAGGACCTGTTCCGAACGTTCAAGCACACGGCATGGCGGCTGGAGACGCGTCGCCGGTACGCCATCGACGAGGAGACGGCCAACCGCGGCCGCCGGAGCGTGAGGCGTACGCACGGCTGCTCAAGCAGCTCGCGGAGCTCTACCCCGCCCCTGCCAACGCCGCCGCACCCGAGCAGGACACGGCGGTGCCCGAGACGTTCACCAGTCTCGCCGCGCCCGCGCCGCGCGAGGCCGAGGCCGCCGAATCGCGGAGTCTGTCCACAGGTTCGGCGCCGGACGCTGCGGTCATGACTACGGAACAGAACAACCAGCAGCGTGCCGCCAGCACCGCACCGTCCCGTCCGGCGGCGACGGCCAGGCCGTTGTCGACGTCGTGTCGTCCGGGCGTGAAGAAGGCCGCGGCGAAGCCCGCTGCCGATCCGGCCGCTTTCGACCCGCGCTTCGAGAACGGGCCGCTCGCGGTCGTCGACGTTGAGGACGGGCAGGTGTTCGCGTACTGCGTCGGCGGTCTGGTCCTGGACGTGCCCGCCAAGTCCATCCCGGCCCTGGTCGACTGGACCCTGTCCGAGGCGAAGCTCGGGCAGCCGAAGCTGAGCGGACCGGGTAAGGACGCCGATCCGCTGGTCGTGCTCACCGAGGCCGCGTGTGAGCGCTACGGCCTTCCGGTCCACCTCACTGACGAAGAGCGCCTGTCCGGGCGGCTGCCGGAGGGCCACAAGGTCATCAAGCAGCTCGCACGCGCCGAATGGCAGCTCACGAAGCGCGGGTTCGGGCCCTGGGCGAGGATCTACCGCCCGGCGAGGGGATCCGAGCGGATGTGCGTGCAGCTGTGTATTCCGTCCTGGAACGCGCTCGATGCCCGGCACTGGGGCGACGCCGCGCAGCTTCCGGCTGCGGAACTCGCCCGGCTGCTGGGCACATACGCGTCCCGGGTCATGACGCCACGCGGCTCCACCGCCGTGACCGGCCTGGAGCTGATGACCGCCCTGCACCCGCCGACCCGCGCCTCCGAGCCGGACGAGAACGGCAAGCGGCACAGCGAGCACAACCCCGGCAGCTTGGGGAAGGACCCGGTCGACTGCGCGCCGTGCGAGGCCCCCGACGGGCACCCCCTGCTCAAGGATCTGCCGCGCTTCCACAAGCGGGGCCCGGACGAGGTGCTGGTGGAGGAGGCGTACGACTGGGCGCGCCCGCTCACCGACGCGGAGTGCACCAAGCGCCACCTGGTGGGCATCGACGTCAACATGGCCTTCGCGGCCGGAGCGAACGGCACGATCGTGGGCCTGGGCGCGCCGACTCACGTGAAGAATCCGCAGTTCGACCCGAAGCTGCCCGGCGCGTGGCTGGTCGACCTTTCCCACGTCGACCTGTCCCGGGTGAAGTCAGGCAAGGAGTGGGTGGAGCTGGACAGTGAGCTGCTGCCCAGTCCTTTCACGCCGAAGGGCGACCGCCCGACGGAGCCGGCCTGGTACGCCACACCGACCGTGGCGTACGCGGTGGAGCTCGGTTACGACGTCGCGCCGACCGAGGCGTACGTCCGATACGACAACGGCCGCTACCTGGACGGCTGGTACAACCGGCTGCGCGACGCCTACGTGGCGACGATGGCCGACCTGGGCGTCACCGGCGACCTCTCGCCGGCCGACTTCCTGGCAGCGATGGACGGATACCGGCAGCGCGACCCCCAGATGGCGATCGTGGTCTCCGCGGTGAAGGCCACGGTCAAGGGCGGCATCGGCAAGCTGCGCGAGCGTCCCCGCGGCGAAGGCTGGCGCCCGGGTGAGCCATGGCGTGCCCTGTCCCGTCCGACATGGCGCCCGGACATCCGCGCGGCTGTCATCTCCCGCACGCGGATCAACATGCACCGCAAGCTGCTCAAGCACGCCGCCTTCACCGGCCAGTACCCGGTCGCGATCCTCTCGGACTGCGCCGTGTACGCCGTCGACGGCACGACACCACTGGACTTCGTGCCCTACCGGGACGGCAAGCCCCTGCCGGGCGGCTGGAGGCTCGGCGTCAGCCCCGGGATGGTCAAGCACGAAGGCACCCAGAGCGTGCTGTGGGGCGAGGGCGTACGGGAGGAGCACGGCCAGGACCTCAACCTCGCCCGATACATCAAGGACGGCCACATCACCCACACCGACGGCGGGGAGTAGACCGCGATGGCACAGCTCGGGGACGGCCTCAACCAGGCAGTCCAAAAAGCGTTCACCCGCCCGATCCCCAAGTCGGCGGGCGCCCAGATGCGCTACCTGGTCAAGCAGCTCAAGAGCACCAAGGCCGTGGCCCAGGCGCTCGGAATCTCCCAGCGCACGGTCGAGCGGTACGTCAAGGACCAGATCAAGAAGCCGCGCCCCGAGCTCGCCGCCCGCATACAGCGCGAGGTCAAGAAGCGGTGGCAGCCGCAGATCCGCGCCAAGGCGAAGGAGAGGGCCGCCACCACGGGCGGCATCGTCGTCGACACCCGCGCCCGCTTCGGCTACACCGCCGCCCCGGGCACCACCGACGACGGCCGCCTGCGCCACCTCACCGTGGCGCTGCCGCCAGAGTTCGCCGCCCGCCTCTTCGACGCCCAAGAGGCCGGGGCCAGTGAGCAGCAGCTGCGCGACATCGCCGCCGAAGGGCTCCAGGAGATCTACTTCAAGGACCGCGGCCGCCGCGCCGGCGGCCTCCTGGTCGAATTCACCGACCTCGAGCACATCGAGTTCGACCTGTAGTTCCCCGAGCAGCACTGAGGCCCGAACCGCGACGGTTCGGGCCTCACTCGCGTACCCGTGGGGGACGGATTCTCATGCACGCGATGTCGTAGTCAACGACGCCACCACACGCCGGTCACCCCGCACCAGCCGCGGGATCAGCAGAAAGCCGGCTCTCCTGCGCAGGCGGCCAGCGTGCTGTTCCGGTGTGTGCTGCCTCTCCCTGACATGTGCCCCCCAAGGCTTTCTGGATCCGGTTGAGAGGGCCTGAGCATGGCACTCCGCTTGCGGTCTCTGAGGGGTAAATGTGGGGGAAGGTCATCCAATTGTGATGAAAATGTGTGTGCGCCCCGAACGGGCTGCGTCCCCACCTGGCCGCGCGTCAGGTCCGGGGGCTCTGCGCGCAACTCCGTTGCGTAATCAAGTATGCGCATAACGTAATCGATATGGCCTGAACCCTTCTTGAGTCCGGCCGGGGAGCGGCAAAAGACTGCTCCTGTGCCAGAGACAGGCAGGGGCCGGGGAGGGGCCTCGCGCACATCAGCCATGCTCAAAATCTGAGGAGACCGCCACATGTCCGACACCGGGCATCGAAGCAGCGCACACCCGATCACGCTTACCGACGGCACTGCCACCCGGACCCGGGAGGTGGCCCACGCTGACCTCGGCCCCATCCAGGCGCTGCACCGCCGGTGCTCGCTGGGCAGCCGCGCGCTGCGCTATCACGCGGGCAAACTCGAGCTGTCCCGGGCCGGATGGCGGGTGCTGTCCGACCCGGAGTGCGGCACCACCTTGGTCACCACCACCGCCCAGCAGACGGACCGCATCATCGCCATGACCAACGTCATGCGCACCGATCAGCAAGGGGTCGGCGAACTCGCCGTGCTGATCGAGGACGCATGGCAGTCCAAGGGACTGGGCACCGCGCTGGCCGCGCACGCGGCCGATGTGGCCCGCCGGGCCGGCCACCACACCCTGACCGCCTCGGTCGCCGCGGTCAACGCACCCATGCTCCACGTCCTGGAGAGTCTGGACGCGCCGCCCACCCGCGCGACAGGGCCCGTCCTCGACATCCACATACCGCTGTAGCGGACCTCGGGCACCGGTCCGAGCCGACCCGCCACCCGGGCAGCCTCTGAGGCCCACTCAGGCGATCATCTCGCTCGCAGCGTTGACAGCGCGGCCGGCGAGGAGTGCAGCGTCTGCCACCGCTCGTCCGGCAACTCCGGATCGACGGTCAGCACGCTGGTGCCCATAGGTGCTCCGGCAGGAGTCTGTCCGGTCGGCCCGCCACATCGCCGCCTCGCCCCCCTCCCACACGCGAGTACCAAGTGGGTTGGGCACCACCATCCAGCAGCGCGGCACAAGCCCCAGGCCACAGCCGGTCTTCCTTCTTCGCCAACGTCAGCCACGAGTTCCGCACCCCGCTCACCCTGCTCCTGGGCCCGCTCCAACAGGCCCTGGCCGACGAGGACCGGCCCGAGCGGCGCGAGCAACTGGAGCTGGCCGAGCGAGGCGCCCTGCGCCTGCTGAAGCAGGTCAACACCCTCCTGGACGTCGCCAGGGCCGAGGCCGGGCAGATGCGCCCTGCCCTCGAGCCGGTCGACCTCGCCGGCGCCACGGCCGAGCTGGCCGGGGTGTTCCGCTCCGCCTTCGAGGCGGCCGGGCTGACGGTGGAGGTGAACTGCCCGCCGCTGCCCAAGCCGGTGTCCCTGGACCGGGAGATGTGGGAGAAGATCATCCTCAACCTGCTCAGCAACGCCCTGAAGTTCACCTTCACCGGCGGCGCCCGGGTGCAGGTGGCCGCGGCTGGCGACCGGGCCCGGCTGACCGTGACCGACACCGGCACCGGCATCCCCGCCGACGAGCTGCCGCGCCTGTTCGAGCGCTTCCACCGGGTCCGCGGCGCCCGCTCCCGCTCCCACGAGGGCAGCGGCCTCGGCCTGGTGCTGGTGAAGGACCTGGTGGAAGCGCACGGCGGCACCGTCGGCGTGGACAGCCGGCTCGGCCAGGGCACCACCGTCACCGTGGACCTCCCCTTCCGGCGTCGGGGATCAATCGAACGGTGGTTATCGGTGAGGTTGATCATGGTCCGGGTGGCACGAGGGTGCTGACCCGATTCTCGTACTCGCGCCGGGCCTTGCGCTGGGCCGGAACTGCCGGGACGCCCTGGGCTCCGTCGAGCGGTTGGCAGCGGTCGAGGAGACGGCGGTGCATGGCGGGAACGGCGCTGATGCGCAGGGTGTAACCCTGGCCGCGCCGTACGGTGACGCCCTGGTCGAGCGCGGCGCGCTCGTCGGGCTCCAGGTCGGCAGCGCGGAGGAAGTCGGCCACCATGCCCGGCATGTCGAGGACGATCGGCAGCTCAGGGGTCGGTGTGTCCGGGTCGGCGGCCGTGTCGGGCAGGAGATCCGCGACGGCGGTACGGATGGCGCCGCGGCTGACGTCGTGGTCGCGGGCGAGGGCCGCGATGGAGCGGCCTTCGAGGTATGCGATGCGCACGGCCTCGGTCTTCCCGGCCGGGACGGCCGGGCGGCGTCCGCCCTTGTTGCCCTTGGCCTCGGCCGCCCGCAGTCCGTCGTAGGTCAGCTCGCGCTGGAGGTCGCGTTGGAGTTCGCCGGCGGCGGCGAGGGTCTGCACCATGAACTTCACGGTGGACAGCAGCTCGCCGGTGCGCGGGTGGCGGGCGGTGAGGTCCATCGCGGAGAACGCGCCGTCGTGGATGCGCAGCGCCACCTGCTCGCGGTGCAGGACGTCGAGCACGTCGAGGATGTGCCCGGTGCCGCGGACGAGGCGGAACATCTCGGAGATGTGCACGGTGTCGCCCGGCCGTGCGTAGTCGAGGAGCGCGCGGAACTTCGGGCGCTGGAGGGGGTGGAGGCGGCTGGAGGTGCCGCCGTCCTCCTCGAAGACGACCGCGTCATCGATGCCGGCCTCGTCCAGGACGAGGTCCTGGCGGGCGGTGGACTGCTGGTCGGTCGAGACCCGCTTGTAGACCAGGTTCGCCACCGAGGACCCCTTCCGTGCGGAGGATCGGAACCTATCTGTCGTCAAACCCTGTCAGCAATCGCCATCGGATCTGATTGGATTCGGGCCGCCGCGGACTCCCGGTTCGCACGGGGACGATGCAGCTGGACGACGTCGACCTGGGCAACAGGCGCATCACCGTCGGCGGCCACGTCCGCCCCCTCGATGACCTCACCCGCCGTGCCGTCCTGGACTGGCTCGACCACCGCCGCAGTCGCTGGCCGAACACGGCCAACCCCCACCTGCTGATCACCCAGAAGACCGCCGTCGAACTCGGCCCGGCCGGCAAGCTCTGGACCACCCGAGCCACCCGCAACCTCACCGCCACCCTGGAACGGCTCCGCGTCGACCGACAGCTTGAAGAAGCCCTCACCCACGGCGCCGACCCGCTCCACCTCGCGCTGGTCTTCGGCATCGACGAGAAGACCGCCATCCGCTACGGCGACGCCGCTCGGCAGCTTCTAGCATCAGAAGCCGAGGAACACCACGAGAGGTCATAGGCATGCGCATCTCAACCGACGACGGCCGATTCGGGCTGATCTTGACCCCAGCAGGCGACCCCTGGGATGCGCGTTTCTTTCGTTTCCAACTCATCGTGGACTCGATCATCATGGGCGATTCAGAGCCCTGCATCCTCGGCTCGATGATGCTGACACTGCAGAACATGGCCAGGCTTGAGGACCCGCGTCTGGCCCAGCCCGACGCTGACCCGACCGCGACGCTGTCCGTGTTGCGCTCCGATGCCGCCCTAAACGATCCGTCGCTGCTGGGGGCCGCCGAGTCCCTCGACCATTGCCTGGTCCGCGGGTATGTCCACGGCACGAACGCGATCGTGATCGGCGAGCCCGCCGAACCGCCCGTGGGGACGCGCACGCCCCACGTCGCAGTCATGTCACTGCACGACTTTCAAGCGATCGTCACAGCCGCCGCCCACTACTGGGAAGAGGTTCAGCGTGATGCACGGCTCAACATCCTTAACCGATGAGGCAGCACCTTGAGTTCACCCAGAACACACGGGTCGAAAGCCTCCAGAAAGCCTGAACACCCGTCGGTTCCCGACGAAGAACCCTCAGTTTCGCTGAACCCGCGGGACTCGAGGCCCTGCGCTCGGGTAGCTACGACGAAGTGACAAGTAACGGCCTGTAGTCAACGTTGCCTTTGGTTTCTTGAAGCCCGACCGGCAGCGCGAGCCGCTCCGGCCACCATGATCAATCTCGCCGTTAACCGCCGTACGGCTACTACTCGCCCCCGGGCGATTCGCATGCGGTCGGGCAGAGGTGGGAATAGCCCAGGTACTCATGTCCGCAGAGTGAGCAATCCTCGGGGGGAATCATGACGGGTGACCGTCTCGGTGCGGCCAGCCCAGCTCGCCGCACCCGGCGCCAGAAGATAACGGCTTGGTTTAGCCTCCATCCGATAACGATCGTCATATGGGGCTTTTTGCTGCTGCTGGTGGTGGTCGGCGTGATTGTTGCGCGCACCTACCACGGCACTGGCGAGCCGTGCCCGCCCGACAAGGTCTGTCATTTCGTCCGTTGAGCTTGCCGAACTGGCCAAACTCCCACCGGACGTCGTCCAGGTCGAGCATCCGTGCCTCGTTGATCCGAAGTCCCAACGGCCTGCGGTCACCCGAACCCGGAATAACACGCCGTCACATCGGCTACAGAGAGCTACTTGTCACTTTGCTGTAGCTACCCGAGCGCAGGGCCTCGGAGTGCGGCCTCCTAGCTGGCCCGGGTCCGTTGGAGCGCCTGGTGGAGACGTTCGGCCGGTACCTCGAAGACGCCTTCGTGCTCGGGCCTGCTGTACTCGTAGACCGGTTGCCGTGAAGTGCCGTCGATGCCCGTGCCCTTCTCGACCATGGGCCTGCTGAAGAACGGGGTGTAGGGCGCGTCCCCTGAGAAGGCCTTCTACGTGGTCTGCGACGAGACCAACAACGGTGACGGCACCGCAGCGGGCATGCTGCTCATTGACGTCAGCTTCACCCCGGTCCGGCCCGGCGAGTTCCTCACGATCAGGATCACGCAGCAGACCGCCGACCAGTAAGCCGCCCCCTACCCTGTGCCAGTGAAAGGGCCATTCACACGATGGACGGCCCTGTCGCTGTGCTACCGGCCGGCGCCGGCGCGCCTCGGTCAGCTGGTGCTGTTGATGCCCAGTCGCAGCCCCTTCGTTCCGGACGGAACCCTTTGAACCCGGTGCTCCTCGTCGAGCCCTCCTCTGCGTCGCGCGGTCCCCTGTTCGTGGAGGTGGCCCCCGGGGTCCCTGCTGCTCCTACACGTGCGCGCGCGTACGGCGGTCCGCAAAGTACGGAAAGTGGGAGTTGGGGAACATCGGAGCGCGGGCGACTTACACCGGCGTGCGTATCGGCGCACTCGGATGCGGGGATGCGCTCCTCTCACTCGAACTAGCTACTGTACGGAGTCACTTGAGTACATATAGTTAAGTGATCGTTTGGGGCCAGGGGGAGGTCGCCGCCTGGGGCGGGCTAACTGCCGTTCCCTTGTCGTGCCGACCGCTAATGGCCGCTGCCTCCGCCACCCCTCGGGGTGGGCCTGAGAGAAAGTGATTGCGATGTTCTCTTCTTCTGTACGTGCCATCGGTCTGAATCGGCGCTGCCGCCGCCCTCGGCGTGGGCTTCGCCGGTTCCGCCCAGGCGGTCCCCGACACCATGGACGCCCCCTAAGCGCAGGCCGCCGCCCGCATCAACACGGACGGCTCGATCGTGGCCAGCAAGGGCATCGACACGGTCACCCGCCCTCAGCTCGGCACCTACTGCGTGTCCTTCACCAAGAACCTGAACCTGGCCCAGACGGCTCCGCAGGCGACCGTTGAGTCGGCCGACTTCGGAGTCATCTCCGTGATCACCCGTCCGCACGGCTGGTGCGGCAGCGAGCAGGGCACCCTCACCGTCGTCATTCGCGGTCAGGACGGCGGCCGGAAGGACCTGCCGCCTTCGTAATCGCCGACCAGGCCCGCATGCGCAAGGACCTCGGCGCACTGCGGCCAGGCGACGAGATAGCCGTCGACCTCAAAATTCTGGTCAGGCGCCGCACCGATCTCGTCAACGACCGCACCCGCCAGATCAACCGACTCCGAGAACAACTCCTGGAAATCTTTCCGGCGTTGGAGCGGGCTCTGAGCCTGACGAACAAGGGGCCGGTCCTGCTGCTGACTGGCTACCAGACCCCCGCCGCGATCCGCCGCAGCGGGGCCAAGCGGATTGAGACTTGGCTGAAGAACCGCAAGGTCCGCAGCGCCGGCGTCATCGCTCAGGCCGTCGTCGAGGCGGCCCAGGCCCAGCACACCGCGTTGCCCGGCGAGAAGCTGGCTGCCTCCATGGTGGCCCGCCTCGCGAAGGGGGTGATGGCCCTCGAAGAGGAAATCAGCGAACTCGAAGCACTCATCGAGGCCCGGTTTCACGAGCACTCACATGCCGAGGTGATCCAGAGCATGCCCGGTATGGGTGCCATGCTCGGGGCCACATTCATCGCCGCCACCGGTGGGGACATGGAAGCCTTCGGCACGGCTACCGCCTCGCGGCATTTGCCGGCCTGTCCCCGGTCCCACGCGACTCTGGCCGCGTCAGCGGCAACATGCGTCGGCCCCGCCGCTACCACCGCGGCCTTCTGCGGGCCTTCTACCTATCCTCCATGGCCAGTCTGCGATCGTGCCCAGCGTCACGCGCGTACTACGAACGCAAACGAGCCGAGGGGAAAGGACACAAGCAGGCAGTGCTGTCTCTCGCGCGACGTCGAGCCAACGTTCTATGGGCAATGATCCGCGACGGAGCGTGCTACCAAACAGCACCACCAGTCACCACGGCAGCTTGACTTCCTGATTGGGAAGTCGTTTAACTTCAGGCGCTCGGTGGGGTCGTGGCAACGGTGACCTGAGCTGTCCAGGACCCGGGTTCCCGGGGCGGATCCCAGGTCACATCGACGTCAGCTTCGTGGAAGTCGTGTGCGAGTCCCACCACCATGGCAGCCACGGCGGCCTGTGCCTCGGCTGGGTCGGTGTTGGCCGCCACGTCGGCAAGGCGTCCGCAGAGCATCCCGCCTTCCTCGGTGAGAACACTGTGGCGCCAGCCTTCCGGCGTCACCAGCAGGACGATGTTTCTCGGCATGCCGAAGGGAGGCCGTCTCTTCGTCACGCGCTCTCGTCGCACCATGGAGCTATCCAACCTTGTGGGGTTCCTGGAGGTTCGTGCGGGCGGAAGTTCAGGCGCCGCGGCGGGGTTTGGTGCCGACCTTGTGGTGGGCTGGCCGGGCGTATGCCTCGCCGGTGGCGAGGACCCGCCCGACGTCGTGGCGGGGTGCCGATCGCTGGTTTTTCGATCCTGGTGGCCGGCCCGGACCCGGGCGGGAAGGTTTCGGTGCACCAGCCGGGGAGCCGGTCTTTGTGCGCAGGTTTCTGAACGCTCTGCGGACCCGGGCGGGCGTGAGCTTGTTTGGCGGGGTCGGCTTCTCCCAGGGCCGACGAAGGTCGGTGGCCAGCGGGCGGGCGAGGCGGAGCTGGGCGAAGGCGACGATCACCAGCCACGTCCACCGGTCGGCGGCCTCGGAGCTGCGAAGCCGGGGCTTGGTCCACCCGAGTGTCTGCTTGAACAGGCGAAAGGTGTGCTCCAGGTCGAAGCGGCGGAGGAAGGACTGCCAGCAGCGGTCGACGTCCGCGTCAGTGGCGCCGGTGCCCGACCACCACAGCCATACCGGCTTGTTGACCCCACCACTGGGCAGCTTCTCCACGGCCAGGCGGATGACGGTGCCCTCGATGACGGGCAGCGGCCCCTCGTGGCCGAGCCATGCCGCCCGTCGGGTCAGCCGCGGATGCAGCCGGTCCCACGCCTGCGCGGTCGCCTTCCCATAAAGCCGCGTGTCCGTGGCCGTCACGGCCTGCTCGGTGCCCCAGGTTGCGGGGTCACCTCAGTAGGGCACCGCGTGGAGCGGGTAGTAGAGGCTCTCGTCGGCCCAGCAGGTCGTCACGGTGACGATGCCGTTGTCGGTCTTGCCCAGTCGGCCCAGCCACTGCCGCCCGACATGCGCGGTCGCGGTCCCGTCCTTGCGGTCACCCGAGTCGTCTATCACCAGTACCCCGCCCGCGTGCGGCTCGGTCGCCGGGTCGGCGAGCAGCAGTTCCACCCGGCGGGCGTTGATCTGCTCGTGGTCCCAGGTCGACTCGGAGAGGAAGAACTGCAGCCGCTGCACCGCCGGGTGCTGGGATCCGGCCACGGGCTCGGCGCCGGCCAGGCAGGTCAGGGTCTTGTTGCGGTCCCGCGGCAGCAGCAGCCCGGTGAGGTACTCACGGAACCCGCGTCGCTGGGCCAGCGTGGAGAGCAGGTCATCGAAGCGTGCGGCGTAGGCTTCCAGCGGGCCAGGAGCCGGCGGGCACGGCAGACGACGGGTCATCACAACCCCAGGCAGCGAGGCGACTTTCCTCTCTACCGGCCTACCCCAACGCTGACCCGCCGTCAACAAACCACCGCTAGAAGGCCACCCGGCCACAGCGAGCAGGAACCGGTAAACCGTCCGGCCCCGTCAGCCGACCCGGCCCGCTGACTGCCGCCCACGACCAGCCTGAGCACTCCGAAAACCGATCGCACCCGCCTTGGGACCTGCGACTTCAAGTTGGCGGAGGCTCAGTGCACGACATCGTCGGCGCGCACCGGACGCCGGGACGTCCCGCACTCACCTCTGACGGCGCCGGCGAACCACGTCGTCGTCGAAGCAGAACCCTGATGGCGCTCCTCGGAGTGCTCGCCGATGACGCCAAGCCCGAAGAGATCCGCCATGCCGCCGACGAGGTGCGCTTCCGCATCGGATCGCTCTGGGGCCCGCCCTCTGTGCCTCGGGTTTCCTTGCTCATCGCCTCGGGAACGATGCGTCACGTGTGCGAAGAGCCACGCTGACGCGTGGCTGTGACGATCCAGACCGACCCTGGGAGGCGCACGCCTTCGGCGGTCTCGAACTCGGCTAGCGCCTCGAGCACTTCGGCACGGATGCGGGTGACGGTCGCCTGGCCTACATTGCGCATATTGTGGCGGGTTGGGCCCATGGAGAAGATGAAGTCGGCGGCGTCCTTCGCGTCGGCGCCGAAGGTCATGGGCGCCTCGGCTGAAACCACGTCGACGTCGGTGAAACCGGCGGCAGCGAGCACCTGGCGGATGCGTACGGAATCGAGGAGCGACCCCATACCCCTGGAGGCGGGGGAAGCCTCCCGCAGGAACGGCGACAGTGCGGCGGTCGCGCGGGCGTAGGCGCTGTCGGGGGCCCCGGGCTGAGGGCCGAGGAACGCGAGTCGGCCGTCCGGCACGAGCGCGTGCCTGAGATGGGTGAAAGCTGCGACGTGGTCGGCGAAGAACATGACCCCTCCGCGGCTGAGGAGGACATCGAACCCGCGGTCGGGGAACGGATGCACCTGCGCGTCGCCCTGCTCGAAGGAGACGTTGCCGAGACCTTCCGCGGCGGCATCGCGGCGGGCGCGTTCCAGCATCGGCGCGGACAGATCGATTCCCACGACTCTTCCGTCGGACGCCTGCTGTGCCGCGAGGCGCGTCGTCTGGCCGGTGCCGCAGCCGATGTCGAGGACCCGGTCCTGCGGCGTGATCCCCGCGGCGGTGAACAGAGGTGCGTTGAACGCGCCCATCATCCCGTTGTAACGCTCGGGGTTTTCGGCCCAGTGAGTGCCCTCCCAGCCGTTCCATGCCGCTGCCTGCTGGTGGTTGGTGATGGTGTGCACCGCTCACGCTCCCTTTATTAGAGGTGACCTCTAGAGGTCACCTCTAGATATAGACTCCAGTCATGCGTGAGGTCAAGGGGAAACAAGGCGCGAGGGCCCAGGAGACACGGCGACGGATCATCGAGGCCGCCGGTGCGCTCTTCATCGAGCAGGGATACGGGGCGACGAAGCTCCAGGAGATCGCCGACCGGGCGGGCGTGGCGATCCAGACGATCTACTTCGTCTTCCGGAACAAGCCCTCGCTGCTCAAAGCGCTAGTCGATGAGGCGATCGCAGGCGACGACGACCCCGTCCCGACGATGGACAGGCCGTGGTTCGCCGAGGTCACGTCCGCCCGGACTGCCTCACCGGCACTGGCGGCACTGGTCGCCGCCACCCGTGCAACACTCGAACGCGTCGCGGCCGTCAGCGAGATGGTCCGCGCCGCGACAGCAACCAACCCGGAGATCCGAGAGTTGTGGCCGGATCAGGCGGACCCGCGCTACACGGTGATCTCAACGGCGGCAGAGTCTTTGATCAAGAAGCCGGGCGCCCGCCCGTCCATCTCCGCCGAAGAGGCGGCGGACATCATCTACGCCGTCCTCAGCCCAGAACTCTTCCTGGTCCTCACCCGCGACCGCGCCTGGCCACCGGCCAAGTGGGAGCAATGGGCATACGGCACCCTCGCCTCACAGCTGCTGGGCGGCAATAGTCGCCCCTGACCGTACGCGAGGAGACTCACGCAGTCATGAGCGCGCTCACCGACGGGCGGGCTGCCGATGCGCTCACCGGCGCCGATAGCCGGGGAGCGCACTGGCCCGCGTAGTCATGCCGTAGTGGTTGCCGCCACGTCGTCCCAGGCCAGCGAGGCGATACGCCATCCTGCCGGCGTCCGGAGGAACTGGGTGGTCTTGTGGCCGGAGCCCTGGAACGAGTCACCTTGGTGGATGCCGGACTTGCGGTATCGGCTGAACCGGTGCGCTATCGATCCGAAGATCTCGGTCCTTTCGGAGACCTCCCATTCGGAGAACTCCGTCAGCGTTCCGTCCGTGAGCATTTTCTGCCGGGGCTCGATGAAGGCGTCGAGGTCGTAGATCACGGGCTCGCCCCCGACGTTCGAGATGATCCTGCCCTGCGGGATGAAGACGTCGCGGATGACGTCGAGACCAGGGCGTCTGCCGCAGGTGTTGGTAAACGCGCCGGCGAACACTGCCATCAGCCGATCAAGCTCGGCCTTGACACCGGCCCCGGACGCTTCGGACGCCTCACCGGGGCAGGGCCATTCCTCGGAAAGGACCGACCAGACTTCGCTGTCGTGCCGCACACCGCGGTGGGGAGAGCGCCGCCGCAGCACTCCTTCACGGGTCATCCCCAACCGGTGTGCGACATCGACGCTGCGGGTGTTGCCCGCCGCGACCCACCATTCGACGCGGCTCATCCCGCGTGTACGGAAGGCCCAGTCGATCAACGCCCGGCAAGCCCGGGTGACCAGACCCCGTCCCTCCGCCGCCCGTTCCAGCCAGCAGCCGATCTCGCAGACCCCGGAGGCGCTGTCGAAGCGGGTGAACATCACCCCGCCGACCAATGTGCTGTCGAGCCAGATCCCGTAGATCCGGCCGGTGTCCAGGGCCGTACGGTCGGCATAGCGCTGGAGGGTGGCCGTGGCCGAGTCACGGTCGGTGCTCAACGACGCCCAGGGTATCCACGGATCCACGGTGTCCCGTGCGCGGTCCATATGAGCGAGGAACTCCTGGGCCTGCCAGGGCTCGAGGGAGCGGAGTTGGGCCCGGTCGCCGAGCGGCATGGTGAACATGGAAGCCTCACTCTCGGGTGCGTAACAAGCGTTCGGTACGTAAGCTAGCAGCATGCCGCCCGCACCCGGAGATCGAGAAGCCCGCCGCCAGGACGTTTCCGAGGCGGTCTGGCGCGTAATGGCCGACAAGGGGTTCGGTGGCCTGACCCTGCGTGCGGTCGCCGCCACTATGGACGTCTCGACCGGGATGCTCATGCACTACTTCCCGACGAAACGAGCCCTGATCCAACATGCCTTGGACCTGCTGGAGCACCGCACCGCACAGAGGCCCCGCCGCGCACGTCCCGGACCCGGCCTCTCCACCGTACGCGCCACCCTCCTGGACATTCTGCCGCTGACCTCGGACGACACCGCCCGCAACCGCATCTGGGTCAGTTCCTGGGACCTCTCCCTCGCCAACGATGAGCTGGCCAGGCAACAAGCCGACCGATACACCCGGCTCCGCTCGGCCATCAGCCCCCACTTCGAGGTCGCGCGCGACCTCGACCAGCTGCCCGCAGACGCCGACCCGGAACAACTGGCGGCAGCCGCCGTCGCCTTCACACACGGCCTCGTCGTCCAGGCCCTCTTCGACCCCGGCCGATTCCCTGAAGACGTACAGATCACCATGCTCGACGACTTCCTCACTGCGACCGCAAGGCCACGAGTCGACAGCGACGGCAGCCGACCCGCGCCGGATGCCTTGGAACGGCCGTGACGTGAGGCGGTCAGTTGCCGGATCTGTCTGTCCGGTTGGTGATCACCGAGCCTCCGCCAACTTGAATTCGCTGGTCAACGGGCCCGATTGCGCTGGACCGCTAGTTGGTGGGGGCGGCATGTCACCGGATCGAAGAAGGATGCCGGGTCACAGCGAACGGAAGACGACCAGCCGTCCGCTGACAGATGATCTACTCCTCAGACAGCCGCCCACGACCAGCGTGAGTGCCCCGAGAACTGGTCACACGTGGAAGATGGAACCCATGACAGGGGACGCGAGCGAGATCGTTTTGACCAAGCAGGACCTTCGTGAGATCGCCGCGTTCGCTGCGGCCTGTGCTGAGGCGGCGCTTCAGGTATTCGAGGCCGATCAGCCGGACGATTCGCGGCCTCGAGACGCCATCAGTGCCGCGTGGGAGTTCGCTCGGGGCGGCGAACGCGGGAAGTCTCTGCGCGACACAGCATCCGCGGCCCTCAAAGCGGCCAAGGACGCGGACACTGCGGCTGCCCGAGAGGCAGCGTGGGCTGCGATGTCTGCGGCAGGCGCCGCCTACCTGCATCCGTTGGCCAAGGCCACCCAGGTCAAGCACATCCTCGGAGCCGGCGCCTACGCGGCCCGAGCAGCCGAACTCGTCGCCGGCGAGGACCGGAGCGTTGGTGCCGAAAGCATCGAGCAGACGGTGCATCGTGCGACACCAGTCGTCATTGACGTGCTCAAACGCTTCCCGGCGGCGCCGAGTGGCGGCGGACGGGTTGGCGAGTTGATCCGCATGCTGGACGCTGACCTTCGTTCACTCACCATCGCTGAGTGACTTTCAGCGTCAGGCGGAACGGCCCCACATCCGTCAGCGGTTGACTTCAAGGTTCGTCAGGACAAGCAGGGCACGCAGGAGACGGGTCGCGCGGGCAGCGTCGGTGCGGAGTTTGGTCCGCCAGTTCTTGGGGTGCGCTTCTTGAGGTGCGCGAAGCCGTGCTCGACCGGTGCGCACCCTACGGCGAGGACGCGGTTGGCTTCCTTCTGGTCTGGGGTGAGTTTGTGGGCGCGGGTGGCGGTGAAGCCGGTGACAATCACGGGGTTGCATACGCCGTTGTCCAGGCCACGGAAGCCGAGGTCTGCCAGCGCCCCGAGCTGGGCGGTCGCGCAGGTGGGCCAGGATGTGGTCGTGGCAGGCGGCGGTGACGTCGCTCCCTCACCGTCACCGGCTTCGCCGCCCCTGACCGCCTTCCTCGCCGGCCCTGCGGCTCACGCCGGGGACACCCGGGGGATGGCGTGACTGCGGGCGCTCCCAGGTGCAAAAGGTCGAGGTCGATGACTGCGGCGCGGCGCCGTGCGTGTTCTGCAAGGGCAACAGGTACAAGGTCCGCGTCACCTTCATGCCCGAGTGCAGCAGCAACGACATTATCCTCACCCGGACGGCCAAGGTCATCTTCGATGTCACCCTGGACGAAAGCAGCGGCGCCGAGATCGGCATGTCGGCCGTGACCGCCGGCCAGGCCGCCACCTTCACCTACGAAGTCGACGCACCGACGCACGCCCCGACCAACTCCACCACGGAAGCTGGACGGTCTCCGACACCGAAGGCACGCTCGCCTGCTTCACGATCGACACCCAGATTCGCCCCAACGCATGACCCCGTACCGCCGCGCTTTCCCGGGCGCCATCCATCCGAGGGGCCCGCGGGGGCCGTCTGACGAGGCGGACCGCCTGCGTGCGGCACGGTGACGGCATGCGCCGCTGGTCCCTCCCCCTGCTCCTCGCCGGCGCCGGAGGTCGATGAGCCGCCTGCTGTAGGCCAGCTCCTCGCCCGTCGAGGCCGCCCTCCTCGCGCATACTCCGGTTCCCCTCCTGTGTGCACATTGGGACGCAGCGTCAGGCAGGCAGGCCTCCCGTCGTCAGGGCTTGGGCCTCACGGAGCGGCGATACAGGGGGACAGCGATGGCCAGTAATACCGATCGCGGTCCGGTCGTGGCTGCCGCAACGGTGCCGCCACGGTTTTTACTCGCGGCGGGCCTTGTGCTGCGCCGGGGCTCTTCGGGCACCGACGAGGGGCTGGCGGTGGAGGCTTTGTTCGCCCCGGTCAGTACTCGCGTTACGGTGCCCGATCGCGTGTCCGCCGTTGCGGCATGGTGGAGAGCTCCTGCAGAGGCGTGGGTGTTTCGGCTCATCCTGCGGCCCCCGTCGCAGGCACCACCCGAACGCGGCCGCCCCGGCGCCGTGGCTTCACCCGCCCGGCACTCCAACCAAGGGAGATACGGGACTGGACGCCCCTTCCGTACTCAGCCGGCTGCGGCGGCCGGGCCCTCCCCGAACCGGGGAACATCCACGACCGTCGCGTCCGGGCGCAGCTGAATCCCTCCAGCTGCAGGACGTGACCGGGGATGGTCCGCCCTTTGACGATTCGGTGCGCAGTGCTGTGGGGCAGCACCCCGAAGTGGCTGGCGTGCTCCTGCATCACGTGCGCGGAGGGGGATCGGGCCCATGCGTGCAGCTCGCGCAGTCGTGCGCTCAGGTCCGCCTCGTCGAATACGAACCTGCACGTAGGCATCGGACCGGGGCGCGGATCTTCAGCGTCCTCCACTGCCCTCCGAGCGCAGCGCCAGAGAAAGGACGCTTCGGACAAAGCCTCCTCGAAACTGGCCGAGTACCAGTCCGTGAAAAAGGGCCCGTCGCAGAACCGGAGGTTCTGAGAGGCTTCCGCAATCAGCCTGGCGGACGCGGGCTTACGGCGCGGTGGGCTCACCAGTGAAGCGGGCGATGGTCTCGGCAAAGACCCTGTCGGCGATTCTCCACAGACGAGAGGCCAGCCCTCCAGCTCTAAGAACTCCTATCTGAATGACTTCAGGCGTCGCCAGCAGATGAGTGCACATCCGAGAGTGAGGGCTTCGTGGATGTCGTCGCGTATCTCCCAGCGGATTCGTAGGCGGCGGAACCAGTGCAGGTGGGCGAACGCACGTTCCACGACCCAGCGTTGGGTGCCTAGGCCGGAGCCGTGTTCGGTGCCGCGGCGGGCGATCAGCGGCTTCACGCCGAGCTCCCGGACCAGGCGGCGGTACTTGTCGTGGTCGTAGCCGCGGTCGCCGAGCACGACGTCGGGGCGGCGGCGGGGCCGGCCGCGTTTGCCCCGCACGGGTGGCACGGCCTGGAGGAGTGGGATCAGCTGGGTGACGTCGTTGCGGTTGCCGCCGGTGAGCGTGGCGGCGAGCGGGATGCCGGTGGCGTCGGTGATCAGGTGGTGTTTGCTGCCGGTTCTGCCCCGGTCAACAGGGCTTCGTCCCGTCTTGGAGCCCCTTTTAACGCCCGGATGTGGGAGCCGTCGACCGCTGCCCGGGAGAAGTCCAGGGCGTTGGCGCCGCGGAGCTTGGCGAGGAGGACCTCGTGGAGCCGGGGCCACACTCCGGCCTCGGTCCATTCGGCCAGGCGGCGCCAGCAGGTCATACCCGAGCCGAAGCCGAGTTCCTGAGGCAGATGCTCCCAGGAGATCCCGGTGTGCAGCACGAACAGGATGCCTTGGAAGACCAGCCGGTCCGGATGCCGCTTGCGCCCCGGATGACGAGCCCGACGCTCCACCTTGGGCAGCAGCGGCTCGATCACCGCCCACAACTCGTCATCGACATCCCACGGCTTCGGCCGAGCCATCCCACACCCCCGGATCAACGTTCCCGGAGCGACCCAACCACCTCGAAGATCATTTCGTTAGGAGTTCTAACGCCGTCAAGGCCGCAGGCGACTACGTCGACGTTCGGTAGCGACATGCGGGCCCGGCCCGGCAACCTCGGCGGACCCGTCCGAGTGCCGTTGGCGCCATTTGAAGCTGCCAGACCGGCGGTGGGCTACGCGCTTTCGTGTGCCTTGGCGGCGAGGGAAGGTGGCTGGCGGCTCTGCTCGGCTGGTTGCCCGATCCCGGATCTTCGGCACTATGGTCGGCGTCCAGGACAAGCGTGAGGTCCCTGCCGAGTACCGGGCTGTGGTCGATGAGGCGATGAACGACAAGGTGCGCGCGACGCTGCACAAGGTGGGGTGAACCGGGCCCGGCGCCTGTTCAGCGTGGCTCGGTGACGCTGATGCCGCAGAAGTTCCGGGCGGCCGTCGCCGAGAGTGGCACCTGAATCTGCCCCTGGGTGGGGCCGGGACGGGCCGTGAGGCTGTCAGCACGAAGCCCCGGGCCGTGACGCCCGGGGCTACTCTGTGCATCTCGCTTGACCTGCCGGGTTCAACGACCGGCCGCGACAGATGTCACGCCCCTTCTAGCAAGCGTCAACATCGTCCCCGCGAAGCTGTAGGGCCGGTCTGACGACGAAGGCCCTGGGGCCGTGCAGCTCCCGGCGCGTGTGAGCGACTGGTCTTCGTCGTGTGAGCAATCCACATGCACCGATTGATCAAGTCGGGGAACACTGTGCCGATGAGCTTCCCAGCCGCCCGGACACGTCAGGAACGGGCCCTTGGTTATGTCGCGCAACTGGCGTCGGGCCCTCCGATGGACCCGGTGCTGCGGGTGACCCTGAACTTCCACCCGGACCGTCTGCTGCATGGCAAGCCGATTCTGGACGCCATGGTGGAGGGTGGCGTCTACCGCTCGCAGTTCGTCACGGGGACCAGCAACGGCGGACTGACCGCGCATCCGGGCGGTGACCGGTGGTACTGGGAGAGCCGGATCTTCGACGGGGCGTACGACGAAGCGACCGCGCATGAGCGGCCCGTCTACGGGGCGTTGAACTTCCGTCGCAAGCCTGCCGGCGGGGCGCCGCGGTTCGGCTCGGCCCACTTCCGGCTGGCTGCCGACACGCTGGCGCGGACCACGTTCTGCTACCCGGACAGCTTCTTCGAACCTTCGCATTTCGGTGTCGCGTCCCGCATGGGGCTTATCCAGCTTGCCCTCGACGATTCTCAGGACGATCTTGACGACTACGTCGAGGCGCAGGTGCACGGCCCGGTCCGGCTGCACCACCATGTGGAGGCGCTGGTCCTGGACCCCTGCTACCGGGGCACGACGGTCGAGGCCGCGGCTCAGCGTCTTGACTGCCCAGTGCAGTGGCACCCCGGCTTCCGACTCAAGGTTGAAGAACTCCGACGCCACCCCCACTACCGCGGCCAGGAATACGTCGACTTGGGCACGCACATCGCGGTCGACGGCGTACTCGATCCTCGGATCATCGGACATGCCGCACGAACCGGCCGCTATGACCCCCAGGCGGTCAAGAAGGTTTGGCACTACCTGGCGCGCTTCGGGGCGCCGACGAAGGCCACTGACACACCGCTGCCTCCGGCACCCATGGAGGAGATTGCACTCGATAGCCCTCGTTGAAGGGCTGGTGCCGCAGCGCCTTCCAAGGTCATTCCGAGCTGTGCGAGCCTCGGCGTCCTGACAACGGTCGTCGGTCACGAGGTCGCACTCGCCACGGTGGCCGCCCCAAACCCCGTTCAACCCACCCACACAGCTGCGCCTCGCGTACCCCGAGGCAGGGAATTGAGCCGAAGCACGGTAGGTGTCACCGGCGGAGCCGGATGAGCTGGCGGCGAGGGGCGATCGAAGCAGTCTGGTTGTCACCAGTGAGGCACGCGGCTGTCACACATGCTCATTCAGCAGGCCTTGTGTCACCAGTGGCGGAAGATCGACGGGCGGACCTCAGCTCTTGACGGCTTCCGCGATCTTCAGGGCGGCCTGGGCGGGCGTGAGGTGCGTGGTGTCGACGACCTCGGCCTCACCGTGCAGCCACGTGCGGGCCGCCTCGGCGTAGGGCTTGAGGTAGGTGAGACGGAACGGGGAGGGACCAAGAACCGTGTCCCCCTCGATGCGCTCGCGGAGGGTGTCCTGGTTAGCGTGGAGAACGAAGTGCCGTATCGGAATCGCATGCTGGGCTAGGCCCGAGCTGATCTCGCGCCAGTACTGCTCGACCAGGACAGTCATGGGCATCACCAGAGTGCCGCCGGTGTAGTCGAGTACGCGGCGGGCGGTCTCGACCACGAGTGGCCGCCACGGCGGCCAGTCCTGGAAGTTGCCCGTCCAGGGCAGCCCCGGCCTGATGTCCATGAGTGTCTCGCCGACCTTTTCGGCATCGAACACCCGTGAATCCGGGATCAGCTGCTGCACGAGTGCACTGGTCGTCGTCTTGCCTGCGCCGTGGGTGCCGTTGAGCCATACGATCATGGACCCAACGCTAGCGCCGTGCGGGATGCAGATGGTCTCAACCGCCGAGATCAGGTGTCGTCTGTCTCGCAAAGTCGCACCGACTGGGCATGCCGCCCAGTCGGTGACAACAAGCCTGCCTATGTGACAACTAGCGTGCGGTCGTGTCTGCGGGGGCAGCCAGGCGCCCCATGCATCGGGGGCAGCGGACCCGCCACCGCCCTGCGGCCGAGGCGTTAGCCGATCATGATGAACATCAAATCAACCAGCAGGGTTGTGGCAGCCGTAGGCGGAGCAGTTGCACTGCTCGCCACTCTCACTGGACCTACGTCCGCAGCCAGCGATCCGGCGTATTCGCCGCGACGTTGAACTGCATTGGCTCGATCACCGTGAACATCTCCAGCAGCGGGGCCGTCGATGGCAAGGGGACGCTCCGCTGCGCGACGCCCAACACCTCCTACGACGGCCAGCTGACTCTCTCGGGGACGGTGACGAACAGCAGTGGGCTGATCTACGAGACCAGGACCTCCGACCGGCTCAGCATCTTCAACGGCAGCAGCGGCGATATCATCGACCTCACGGTGAACCGGAGGCTGGAGCGGCTCTCCAGCGGAGCCTCCGGCAATGCCACCGAGCGGGGCGCCGGGATGGTCATCGGGGGCGGCCCCTTCGGCGGCGCCCGGCAGAGCGAGTCTGGCACCGGAACGTTCGGCACCGGGATGGTGACGACCTTCCTCATCACCGACAACTACATCTTCGACCGGAACGGGTAACACCATATGCGCCTGCTGGCCAGTTAGAGCGTGTCTCTTTGATGGGTAGAGGGAACCGGCAGTGGAGGAGGCAACGTCCATCGATGCACAAGATCGCTAGTGGGCGTAGAGGAGTATTCGATGACCGGCACAGCCACCCGTTACCTCTATCTGGTCCGGCACGGCGAGGCATTGTCGGACGAGAGCGGGCTGACGGAGGGCGGCCGTCGGCAAGCCGTGCTGCTCGGCCAACGCCTCCGGGACATCCCCTTCGCAGCTGTTCACCACGGTCCGCTGCCCCGGGCCGAGCAGACCGCACGTCTGATTGGCGACCAGCTGAAGAACGTTCCCCTCCGTGTCTCGGAAGTCGCCGGTGACTACGTTCCTTACATGCCAGTAAGGGACGAGCTCCCGGTGGAATCAGCAGACTTCTTCCTCCGCTTTCTCGCTGGCGCCACTGAGGAGGAGCGGGAGCATGGAGCTGCGCTGGCCCGCCAGGCGCTGGACATGTTCACCGGACCGGTGGACGGTGAACAGGACCGGCACGAACTGGTCGTCACCCACAACTTCCTGGTCGCCTGGCTCGTCCGGGACGCCATGCACGCGCCGCAGTGGCGCTGGCTCGGCCTCAACCACTGCAACGCCGCACTCACGGTCATCCGATACGCGCCCGGTCGGCCCGCCTCCGTCCTCATCTCCAACGACATGCGGCACCTGCCCACCGAGCTGCGCTGGACCGGGTTTCCCCCCGAGGTGCACATCTGAATGTGCCCGCCACGCCCGTACATCGGGCAATCGCGCCAGTCGATGGGCTCGAGCGTGTCACTTCGGTGAGTTGGTCCGTTGATCACATCTTGATGCTGCTCCTCGTAAGCCCGGCTGGACAGAGGGTGGGAGAAGCGCACGTGCTTGTCGGCCGGAAGAGGGGGTGGGGGGCCCTGAGAGGTGGCAGGGCCCCCCACCCAAACGCGGGTCCGTGGGGACGGAATGCACTCACGCGTCGGCACAACAACGACCGCCAGGACGTCACGGTCACGCTCTGCCCTCAGCGCCCTGCCTGCGAGCCACGTGAGTCCCGGCTTCGGCCCGCGGTAGGAGAAGATGTCGTTGACGCCGATC
This sequence comes from Streptomyces sp. NPDC055287, assembly GCF_053646035.1. NCBI lineage: Bacteria > Bacillati > Actinomycetota > Actinomycetes > Kitasatosporales > Streptomycetaceae > Streptomyces > Streptomyces sp. NPDC055287. The sequence goes on from NZ_JBSHNE010000046.1 coordinate 36,320, forward strand.
CATTGCCGGCATACCAGCCTTGTGGGGCTGATGCAGCTCGGGGACGTGGGCGAGGGCGTCGCTCAGGTCGATGCCGAGGCCGAACTCGGCGAGCGGGAAACAGCATTCCCCGATGGAGAGACTCGCGCACTGGCGGGGGGTGGCGGGGGATCTGACCGGGGCAGTGGCCGAGTGTGCAGTGCTGCTGGCTATTCGGCTGCGGATGCTGGGCGCGGACCATCCTTACACCCTCGGCACCCGCAGGGATTTGGCCTACTGGCGCGAGAAGGGGCAAGAACCGATTGATGAACAACGTCGGTAAGCGGCAGCGCTCGGCCGGAGCGAGACCGGATCATGCCCATAAAACGGTGTCAGAAAGTCGATGCGCTCATTGCGGACGGGGGAACCCTGAGGGAAGTAACGCCTGAAGCAGGCGCAGTGCCCGGCTCCGCTTCCGGCGGTCAGAGCCAGGTGCCTTCCAGGGCGCGGCGGTCGCCGGTGGGTGCGCGCCTCCCGCACCCGGTGCGCCAGCACCACAGCCGCCCGCCGCGCCTCACGATCGCCGCACGCAGCTGCTCGATCAGCCACAGGGCATCCAACCGGCCCACCGGCTCCAGCCCCGCACCCTGATCCTACTCATCCGGGGAAGCCACACCTTCATGGTGCTCCCCGTGAGACCGGCCGGGCAGGGGGCGCGCGCAGCACACGCGCTGCCGGCTAGGAAGAAGGGGTGAGGGCCCTGACGGGCTTGAGTTCTAGTGGTCGTCGCAACACCCCAGCGCTGAGGGAATGCGATGGACTTCGAAGCTCGGGCGGACCGCAGGCCTACGGGGCCGTAGAAGTTGAGCCAGAACCCGAGTTTTGACGGCACTGTGGTGCTTTGCCAGGACAGCATGGGGATGGTCCTAGTGCTGCTCCGCGGAAGTTCGTGGAGGGGCGTTGATCAGGTGGTGGGGTCGGAGAGGTAGAGCCCGCAGGCGCAGTCGAGGGCTTCTTCC
>NZ_JBSHNE010000047.1:0-35611 GCF_053646035.1 Streptomyces sp. NPDC055287
AGTACCGCTTCGTGTACTTGCTTCCCACCTGGCACTACTTCCTCTGGAACCTCACGTCCCAGTCTCCAGGTGTCCAAGATCAAGGGGAAGCTTCACCCGGGCTTTTCACCCACGGACCCGACGGCGCTCTGGTGGTGATGTGGGCACGCCGGAGGCGATGACCGGCTACACGTCGCTGGGGTCTCGTTTGTTGCCCTGAACGCGGACCATGATCAGAGTGCGGGGGCGGGGGTCGCCGGCGGGACCCGGAAGGGTGCGGACCTGGATACACGCAGCGATGGCCGCGAGACCGTGCGGCTTCGGGGTGATCCAGAACCACGAGGAAGTTCACGGATGGGCCGGCGACCTGGTACGAAACGGCTTGGGGCCCGTAGGTTTTGGCGTAAGCGTCCCAGGAGGGTTCGGTCCAGTCCCGTTTGAGCTCCAGGGTAATGAGTTCGGTGTGTGGCTGCCAGGCGATGTCGACGCGGCCGCCCCCGACGTTGGTTTCCTCCATGCGCACCCGCAGACCCTGGCCGCGTAGGAAGTCTCGCAGGTCGCGGCCGAGTTCGGCTTCGCGAGGTTTGTCCTCGTCCTTCTTGAGTTGGCGGAGGTAGGCCCGCGCCTGTCCCCCGTACTTCTGTGTCTCCGACAGCCGCAGGTCGACGAACCGGAGCAGGTACAGGACCATGCGGTCCACGGCGGCGGCGAACTGGCCGACGTATCCGTCCGGGCATTGCTCCTTCAGCTGGTGATGGGTGTCTCGGAACACCGTGGCGATGACGGGCACCTCGTCGACCGGCTGGGCCGCTTGCCGGGAGGCGAGCATCGCGGCGATCCGCTCACTCAGCTCCGGGACGTCTGCCAGCAGGTTCTGCAGGCGCTCGGTGTCTGCGGGGGAGAGCCCGAGCCCGGCGAGTGATGCCGCCGGGCCATCAGGTTTTGGGGAGGGTGAACCACCCCCGGTGTCCAGCGCTTGCCGTAGTCGTACGGTTTGTTCCTGGACCAGCGTGGTGGTTGGGTCCTGGTCGCGGCCAGGGTCCTCGGCGAGTTCTTCCAGCCACTCGTCCAGGAGGGCCAGTCCGCCTTCGTATGCGAGGAGGGTGGCCTCGACCCTGGGGGCGAGGAGGGCGTGCAGGCCGTGCGTGGCCGCTGGTGCGGCGGGCCGCGGCTGGAGGCCGGCCGGGTGAGTCGCGGAGGGGGCGAACAGGTCGAGCGTGCGGTGGGCGGTGTAGACGTCCACGAGGTCGCTGATCACGGCGGCGGCGTGGAGCCAGGCTCCGGGGCGGTCCGCGTGCTGTGCGCGGGTGAGGGTGTCGAGGAGGTGTTGCCAGGCGGTGAGGGTGTCCAGGCGCGGAGTGCGCCACCCGGATGGCAGTCCCAGGAGGTTGAGGCGGAGCTCCAGGACGGCGTCGTCGAGTTGGCTTCTGGCGTCGTCGGGGAGGGGAGCGCCCGCGGAGAAGCCGAGGATCGCGTCGATGGCGGTGCCGAAGGCGGCCGCGTCTGGGCGTTCTTCGTCCTGGTGGGCGTCGCTGAGGTGTTGGCGGGCTTCCAGAAGGGAGGCTGCACGAGGCCCTGGCGGCGGTGGACGAAGCGGTTGACATTCACCGCCGCCTCATGACGACCGGTCCGGCCAGCCGGTCGCAACCCGCCCTGGCCATGGCCCTGCTCAACAAGATGGGCTGCCTGTACGACATGGGACGGGCGGAGGACGCCGTTCCCGTGGCGACGGAAGCGGTGGAGCTGTACCGCGGCCTCATGCGGGACGACCCGGAAATCCACGAATCCCGGTTCGCCACAGCCCTGTCCGGCCTCTGGCTGATGCTGTCCAGGGCTGGGCACGTGACCGAAGCCCTCCAGGTGCTGGAGGAGTCGGTGGAGGTCAGCGCACGCCTGTTGGAGCGGGAGCACGCCGTGGTCCATCGGCCGACATACGGCAATGAGCTGTTCGTCCTCGCGACCCAACTCGCCGCGCTGGGCCGCTATGACGATGCGGCGGAGACCCTACGGAAGGCCGTGACAGCCCACCGGACACTGGCGGAGGGCGACCCTCTCCGGCATACGCCCCAGCTGGCATTGTCCCTGTCGTGCCTGGTGACGAACCTGACCCAGGCGGGGCGCCGCCCCGAAGCCCTGCCCGTCGCCGAGGAGGCGGTCGAGTTGCTGAACGACCTCGTGCGGCAGGACGACACCCACCAGCCTCTGCTTGCCGAGTCGCTGTGCGTCCTCGGTGGCCTCCTGCACAACGCCGCACGGCCGGAAGCGGAGGAGACCCTCCGACGGGCCGGCGACATCGCTGACGCCCTGCCCCGCACCGACGCACATGAAGTGCTCCGGAGCCTGTCCTGCTCCGGACTGGGCGTACACCTCGTGGAGCGGGGGAGTGCGGCCGAGGGCCTGCCCCGCGCCCGGCAAGCCGTCAGCATCGCCCGCGGCCTGGCCGACACCCACCCCGCGTACGCGAAACTGCTGGCCTTCTCCCTTGTCCTCCTCGGCCGGCTCCTGGCGATCGACCCGAAGACGCAGGAGGAAGCCCTCGGCGTGTCCGCAGAAGCGGTCGCCCTTTGCGAGCAGTTGGTGGAGGTGGAAGCGGTGTCGCATGACCCCGTCCTCGCTTGGGCACTGCCGCACCACGGCCTGCGGCTGGCTGAGGCCGGATACGAGGAGGCCCTACGCGCCACCGCGCAAGCGGTCGGCCTCAGCCGTAGGCTGGCCGCCGGTCACCGCGCCACACACGAGGATCACCTCGCCTTCTCGCTGTACGCGCATGCCAGAACCCGGCTGCTCGCGGACGTCGAGTTGGAGGCGGCCAGGGACAGCATCAGGGAAGCCCTTCCGATCTGGCAGGCGATCGCGGAGCGGGAACCAGGGCTCGTCGCCCCGTACCTCGGCATGGTGACAGCCACTCACTCACGCCTGGTCGGCCACCAGGCATGACTTGGAGGAGGTGCCTCTGCTGCCCATGCGCTGGTGCCGGGGCGCCGCCTGGGATGCCTGTCACGAGACTCTCGTCAGGGCCACGCAGACGGAGGGGAGACGACGTCGAGCAGCCTGGCACGCCTGGGGTTTCCCGCCGCCGGCGGTCAGCATCCACAGCACCGCCCCGACGGCACGGGCGGTCAGGAACGGCCGCCCACCCCGGGCCGTCGACGCCGTACGTCGTAGATCTCTGTGGCTACCGCTGAATCCCGTTGTCACGCGCTGCCGCCGCGCTGGAAGCCGGCCGCCACGTGCTCATCTACGGCGAGGGGCGCATTCCCCAGCGCAGGGACGCCGCAGAAGCCGCCCCCGAAGCCTTCCGCAGCGGCCCCGCTCGCCTGGCCACCGCCTCCGGTGCCCCCATCATTCCGATCGGCCAGGCCGGCGCCCGCCGGATTACCTCCGGCAGCCGTACCAAGCAGGTGGCCGGGCTCCTCACAGCCCCCGCCCGGCGTCCTCGACTGCACGTGCACGTCGGTGCCCCCGTCCACCTGCCGACCGAAATCAGATCAGCGAGCGCGGCCGCGCACCACGCCGTCACCGCAGCCTGGCGCACCGCCGCCCAGCACCTCGGCGAGCCCGCTGCGCTCGCGGCCTGATTGACACCCTGCCCGGCCAGCGGCCACGTGCATCGGACGCCGGGCAGGCCGACGCTGGGCAGCAGACCCAAGCAGCCGGCGACCTGCCGCGGAGCAGGCATCGGCGGTCTGAGGGCACGCTGCAGCGGTCAGCCGGTTCCCGGCGTTGTCCTTCCCGGCTGGCGCGTTCTTCTTCGGGGCTGGCTTGGTGCGGCGCTGTGACTCCGCCTCCTTCACGCTCAGCTCCAATGCCGCCATCAAATCCATGACTCTGCCTTCGACGGACACGGTGGCAGGGGCGTGTGGCGGCTCCAGGCCCTCGAGCCGGGCGGTCACGACCTGCTCCAGAGCGTGCCGGTAAGCGTCTTGCTGCTCGTCCAGGCGGAAGTCGGCGGTGACCGTGTCCATCAGTGAGTGGGCCATCTGCAGCTCCTGACGGCGCGGCGGCTCGGTCTGCGGGACGGCGATGTCCTCGGTGCCGCGCAGCTCATCGGGCCAGAGCAGAGTCTGCATTCCGATCACCTGTTCTCGGACGCGCAGAACGGCCATGGATTCGCGGGTGCGCAGCGTGACCCGTACGACGGCTACCAGGCCGCTCTCGCGCATCGCGCGCGCAGCAGGGCGTACGCGCGCGCGGCGGCCGGGTCGCCGACTCCGAGGTGGTAGGGCTTGTGCAGCAGCATCGGGTCGACCCGATCCGCGGGCACGAAGGCCAGGACCTCGATCGCTTTGGGCGAGCTCGGCAGCGGCAGATCGGCGAGGTCCTGCTCTGAGAGGACAACCACCCGGCCATCGTGGGACTCCCACCCAGGAGCTGCCTCTTCGTACGGGATTTCGATCCCCTCGCGTTCGCAGATGCGCCGGAGCCGTACCCGGCCGCCTCCGTATCGGGGGTGGACCTGGTGCAGAGGGACCGGGTGCGGCGCGGTCGCGGCATGCACGGTCACCGGGATCACCACCAGACCCCAGGAGATCGACAACTTGGCAATGGTCTGCGGCATGATCCCATCGCACTCCTGACCAGCCCTGATCGCACCTTGAACCGTGCCGTTGGGGCTGGGCGGACGACGCTGGAGCGCAACGACGCCTACCGGCCGCACCCCGAGCGGGCGCGCCAGCGCCGCCCGCGCCCCGCGCAGCCACTGGCAGGAGACGTACGCCGGGCCGTCCCTGGAGCGAGCCTCCCCGCCGCTGCAGTTCGTCTTTGTTCACGCCCCGCGTCGCCCCGGGCACCGAGAAGCGGCCTTCCAGGTTCTATGGCATCGCCGTCGCGCCTAACGCGGCTGCCCCGCTGGCAAGCGCGCTGAGGGGCCCGTGGCCGGGCGCGGCAGGGGCCCCTCAGCGCGCTTCCGTGGGGGACCGATGGTGCACGCGTCTCCCGGATAACGACATCGGCGTTGGCCGGACACGGTGGTTCAGCCAGAGGGCCCGTCGGTCGTAGGGGGGTGCCAATGAGTTCTAGGCGGGGCCCGCGACGCGGGTGAACAGGCTGCTGCCGAGTCGCTTCCGCAGGTCGGAGACGCTCGGCGCGGAAACGTCCATCTGTCAAGTATCCGCCTGGACGTGCCGCACGTCACCAGGCTGGCTGACTACGTCCTCGCCCGGGCGGGCCTGATGGCGTGTGCCTCCTCTCTATGGGCGGTGGTCCGTTGCCAGAGGAACGCGGCCTCGCCGCAGGGTTGGCAGCGGACGACCCCGTATGAGGCGACAACCTCGGCTCGCCTGGTGCGGCGCGCGGGCGCACGATGGTAGGAGAAGGTCGGCACCCGGGGCTGGGCTCGCGCCTGGTCAGCCGTGCCGAAGCCATGAGCCGACGAGATAACCGGAGGTGGCAGGCGATGACCACATTCATGGACGTGCACCACGACATGAAGGGCATCACGGCTGAGCAGTTGTCGGCGGCGCACCGGGCGGATCTGGAAATTGAGGCGGAAGAAGGAGTGCACTTCGAGCGGGCGTGGGCCGACCCTGAGGCGGGAGTCGTGTACTGCCTCTCCGAGGCGCCCTCCGCCGATGCGGTGAAGCGCATACATGAGCGAACCGGTCACCCAGCCGCCGAGATCCACCCCGTGCCGCTTGCCGTCTAGCTTGTCCTACCTTTCAAGCGGGTCGGATCTGATCATTCGTAGGATCGGGGAAGCCCAGGGGTGGGAAGCGCGCTGAGGGGCCCCTGCCGCGCCCGGCCACGGGCCCCTCAGCGCGCTTGCCACCACCTAGCCCCACCGCCCGGTGTGCCAGCGCCTCCACCTAGACAGTGGTCGTAGCCGGCCCGGCTCCCGCCTCGGATACCGTGTTCCTCTACGGGGTGCCATAACGGATGTGACGCCCCCCACCGGAGGTAGTCAGCGTATGAGTTCAAAGCGCAGCAAGAATCCAGCCCTGCCCGTACTTGACGACGCATTCCGACTCGCGTCGGTCAAGGACGCCGAAGAGTCCACCCGTGACTTGGCCGCGCGGCTGGCCACCACCGAGCTGCGCCGCGTTTCCCACCCGGGCCGGGTCACCTGGGAGCCCACCGATCAGGCCGAGCCCGTACCGGTCCCGCCGACTGTGGTCGACGGTGACGGGGACCTGTGGCTGCGGGACCGGGGCACTGGCACCTGGACCATGCCCGAGTTCAACCCGAAGGAATTCCCGGCCCGCTGTGGCGAGGTTCTGACGTGGAACCAGCTTGCCCGCGAGTTCGGCCCGCTGACCGCACTGGCCGACGACCGCCGCATCGGCGGCGGCCGGCGCTGACCGCGCAGCCTTCTGGGATGACCGCGCCCCTGAACGCCCGTTACGGGTAGCTGGGAGCTCCAGCTCACCGCCGAGCTCGACGATGGCGGCGAGCAGGTGAGCGTGGTGGTGGCGTGCGACGGCCTTGAGCAGCGTGGTGCGGGCCTGGCGCCACGCGATGTCCTCGGTGCGGCCGGCGTCGGTGGACCAGCCGGGTAGCGGTCGGTCTTCAGTTGCCGTGGTGAGCGCGCGGCCCAGCTCGCCGATCGACTGCTGCCAGTCGGCCAACTGCCCGAGCAGGCCGCGCACCAGCTCGTCGACGGCGGCCGCCGGGCCGGCGCCGAAGGCCCGCGCTTCGGCGGCGGCCTCGGCGAGGACGTCTTCGTCCAGGTCCTCGAGGGCCTCACGCCACGGAGCGGCCGCAGCGTCGAAAGCGGCCAGGGCGGCGTGCAGCTCGGCGTCGAGAGCGGCGGGCGAACACGGCAACGGGGTGCTGATGAGGATTCGTGAAAATCCCCAGGGTCGCTCTTCCCCTCAGCTGGTTGGGGGTTGAACGTTCTGGGGAGCCTGGGGATCGAGGAGCGGAGAGAAGGCGTCTCGGAGATTCTTCGGGCCCTCGGTAGTGAAGGGCAGCCATCCCCACTTCGCGGGCGGCGGTGTCGTCGATGAACAGGCAGCGGTGGACTGGCGCCCCGACTCGTTCGGCGGCGATGAGGTAGACACGCGGGTCTGGCTTCGCGACACCGATGTGGGCGGTGTTCACCACGGCGTCGGCGAGGACGTCCAGCCCCTGCCGAGCGAGATCCGAATCCAGCCGCGTGGTCGCGTTGAAGACCAGGGCGACGGTGACGGCCTTGCGGGCGCGCTTGAGCAGGGCGACGACCTCTTGATCAACGCGTGGCATGAGGTCGGACCAGGCGGTGACCACGGCGCGGGCGCGGTCCATTGATCCACACGCTTCGGCGATGTCTGCGGTCACCGTAGAACGCCATTGCTCATCGGTGATCTTGCCCGTGATTGCGGGGTGCAGTCGGGATGGTGTGAAGGCGGCTGCCGCGAGCGTGCCTGGGGGGAGTCCGTGGAGGCGGTCGAGATCGGCGTGTCCGGGGACGGGCCAGTGCCGAAGCACGCCGTCGATGTCGCAGAGCACGGCGTCGTAGGGGAGGACAGTCATGATCAGAACCCGTTTGGTGGCTTGTCCGACGGATCACGTTGGCGTAGGTGTGATCATGGCAGGGCCCGGCAGCCGGAGGCCTGGCGGGCCCGCGGGGATGGTGGGGGGTGGTGTGTGGAGTGCGGCGAGAACCAGCGGTACCCGTCGTCTTCGCTCCAGACCCCAGGGGCGTTACGGACCTGGCCTGTTGGGGATTGTGAGTGGGCGAGGGCGACCTCTCCGCTGAGCTTGTGATCTATCCAGCCGCCTCGAACAAGAGGAGCTGGTGATCACTCGTCCGGGTGTTTCCGGGACGGCGGTACGACCTTCGCGTGGTCCTGAACTCGACCAAGAGGGACAGGACTTGACGCGAAGGCCGTGATGGTGAGTCTGGTGGAACAGAGCAGGCAGCGCGAGCCGTTCGCGGAACTGTCACGCTTCCGGGGGGTCTTCTACGACTGCCTGACCGGACGGCGCGACGCGCTGTTCGAGCTCACCGACGCGGTGCTATGCACCGACGGGCCAGTGAAGACCCTGGTGGACCTGGCGCTCGCTCCCGAACACCGGCGCGGCCACGGCGCCCTGTACGGCGCGCTGAACAAAGGCTGCCTCGACGTCGGGCGGCTGCGTGCTGCGTTGGCCGGACTGCCACTGCCGCGCGCCGCCGACGGCCGACTGGTCCTGGCGGTGGACGTGTCGCCCTGGTTGCGGCCCGACGCCGCCACCAGCGACGCCCGCTCGTTCTGCCACACCTACGGCCGTGGCGAGAGCAAGCACCAGATGATCCCGGGCTGGCCCCGAAAGCGCCGATAGCGAGTACGAGACCGGTTGCTAGCGTTCGGCCACGTGAATGACAGCGTGTACGTGGGCAACGCGGGCCAGGATGCGGCACTGGACCGAGGATGGCTCCTCGGCCACTTCAAGGACATTGGCGACCCGCGCCACAGCGAGTCCGTAGAGATCAAATGGGGCGTCCACCCCTGTGCCGATGAGCGATCGCAGTGGGTGAGAGGCGAGAAACGCACAGCTCTCCTGGTCCTCATCAGCGGCCGCTTTCGCGTCGAACTGCCCGGCCGCAGCGTACTTCTGCAGGAACAGGGTGATTACGTCGTGTGGGGGCACGGAGTCGATCACTCATGGTTCGCGGAGGAAGAGTCGGTGGTGCTGACTGTTCGGTGGCCGTCCACGCCAGGCTATGCAGCGACAGAAAAGGGCGAGGCCCAACAGACCTGACACTAAAAGAGATGGTCACAGCCACTCGTTGATGGCAGCAATACGGACGGTCGCCTCGTAGCGGACCGCGAGCTTGTCGTATCGCGTGGCGACGGCGCGGTGTCTCTTGAGGCGGTTGATCCCGCACTCGACCGCGTGGCGCTCGCGGTAGTCGGCCGGGTCGAAAGGGCGGCCGGCCGCCGCGGGAGCCGAGCTTCTGGCGATTGCGCGCCTGGTCGGCTTTGTCGGGGATGGTGCATCGGATCCCGCGGCGGCGCAGGTAGGCGCGGTTCTTGCGGGAGGCGTACGCCTTGTCAGCGCGGACGCGACTGGGGCGGACCCGTGGCCGGCCCGGCCCGATGCGGGGCACGCGGACCTTCTCCAGCACGGGTTCGAACTGCGGCGAGTCCCCGCGCTGCCCTGCTGTGACCACGATCGCCATGGGCTTTTGGCCCTGCTCGACGGCCAGGTGCAGCTTGGTGGTGAACCCGCCGCGCGAGCGTCCCAGCCCGTGATCAACGGGCTAGGTGAACACGCCACCCGGCGGTTCCTTCTGCAGGTCGCCCTGCTTGCGGGCCCCGGCCGCATGCTGATGGGCGCGGCACACCGTGGAGTCGACGCTCAGGTCCCACGTGATCGCGCCATTCGCGTCGGTCAGGGACTGGAGCCGGGTGAGGACGCGGTGCCAGATGCCGTCCCGCTGCCATCGGCGGAACAGGTCATAGATCCGGCCCCACGGCCCGTACTCGACGGGCACGTCCCGCCACGGAACACCGGTCCGGACCCGGAACCGTATGCCGTCGATCAACTGCCGCCGAGGCCAGACGGGCGGCCGCCCCGCCCTCGTGCCCTTCGGCAACAGCGGCTCCAGCACCGACCACTGCTCATCCGTGAGATCTCCCCGCCCCATGACCGAGATCATTCATCGCTCTTCGCCTCCTCGCCCACCGTGGTGCAGCGGGTAGGCGACACCAACCAGGGCATCTACAGTGACGTCGACGCCGTGCGCGGTGCGAGCGCCTCGAGCCGTTGCACGTTCGGTTCAACGACACCGCTAACAGGATCTTCGCTTTGCTCTTCTGAATCCACCCTTGCAGGGCTGACAGCGCGTGGTGGCATCGCAAGGCCCCGAGCCTGTAGGCCGTTGCCTTCGCGCTCGAGGGACGGGCCCCGGAGGACCTGGCCGAGGTCGTCAAGCTGTTCGCTCCGCTGGTGGCCGCCGCATGATGTGGCCCCACGCGCTGGCCGCCGCCGTACCCGCCGCACTGGTGGCCGGCTACTGGGCGGGCAGCGCCCACCTCCTCGAGCGCGCCGAGGGCACCGTCGACCGGTGGGCCTGGAAGCACGCGGTGCGCCGCACCAATACCCGGCGTCGCTCGGTGCGCTGGTGGCTGGCCCAGGTGCGGTTCGCCGCGCGGATCGCGTACGACTTCACCCTCGCCCCCGTGGCAACGGTGCGCCACATCCGCGAGGTCCGTCGGCAGCGGCGCACGGTCCGCTCGCCCGCCCCGCCGGTCATCATCACCGACCCCCGCCCCGCCGACGACAACCAGCGGCAGGGAGCGCAGCAGTGAACGCCGGATCCTCCGCGACCGACCGCGCCGCCGCCCTGGGCGCCGGCCGACGGACCGGGCTGTGGGTGCGGTTGCTGATCGCACTCGGCGTACGCGAGGAGCCGGCCCCGCCGGAGGACGCGATGCCCTGGCTAGTGGGCGCGGAAGGCGAGATCGCCACCCAGGAGCTGGTCGAGGTCTTGATCGGCGAGGGCTGGACGATCTTCCACGACCTGGGCCTTGCCGACGCACGCCGGGCCGTGCACGTGGAACAGGAACCGGTGGCGGTCGTCGTCCACCGGCAGGTCGAAGTTCTCCCGAAACGCCCGCAGTTCCTCGCGTCTGCCCACGAAGCCCGCCCGCCGCCTGCGCCGGATCAGCTCCTGCATCGACATCCTCGCCCGCGCCATCCCGCCCCTCCCCTGGCCCCGCTCCGCGGCCAGTGTCGCGCGCCTGGGGGTCGCGAGGTGAACGGCCGCCGTACTCGATGGAACGTCCGCATCTCGTAACGGGGTTCCTGTGGTGTACAACCTTCACTCGAAGTGGTCCGTCTCCCGTTACGTCACACACGTTCCGCACAGGAGGCACAGTGCCCCGCCGCACTCTCACCGCCGCGATCGCCGTCACCGCGCTCGCGACCCCCCTCGCGCTCTTCGCCACCTCCGGCACGGCGTCGGCCGCGCCCGTGCCGCCCCGCACGCCGATGACCGACTTCAACCACGACGGACACGCCGACCTCGCGGTCGCGGCGCCCTTCGGCACCGTCGGCGGTGTGGAGAAGGCCGGTTACATCTCGGTCGTGTACGGCACCGCCTCCGGGCCCGCAACGGCGCGCCACCAGATGATCAGCCGGGCCACGCCCGGCGTCCCCGGCGACCTCCAGGGCACCTTCGCCTTCGGTGTCCAGACGCTCCCCGGTGACCTCGACGGCGACTCGTACACCGACCTGCTCGTGGCGAGCGGCGGCGACGACGGCGAGCCGACCGTGCTCTGGGGCTCCAAGGACGGCCTTACCGGCCAGAACACCGTTCTGCCGTACCGGTACTCCGAGTTCGCCCTCGGTGACTTCAACGGCGACGGCAAGCGCGACCTCGTCGTGAACTCCGACCCGAGCGACGACCCGGACGTCTCCGGGATGACGATCCAGTACGGCCCGTTCACCCGCGACGGCAAGACGCGCACCCAGGACAGCATCACCACGGACGACGGCCCCTCGGGTCTGCGCTCCTTCATCACCGGTGACCTCACGGGTGACGGTGTCGACGACATCGTCACCACGCACGGCTTCGAGGAGATGCAGCACGAGGCCCGCTTCTGGAAGGGGTCGAGGACCGGCGTCGGCCACACCTCCAAGGCCCTCGGCACGGCGTACAGCGGCACCGTCGGCGATGTCGACGGTGACGGCTACGGCGACCTGATCACCCGCGACATCGGCTCCGTCACCGAGGTCATCGACTCCGCCCCGGGCAGCATCACCATCCAGTACGGCGGCTCCACCGGGCCGAGCAACACGCGCAAGAAGGTCATCACCCAGGCCACCGCGGGGGTTCCCGGGGCGAGCGAGGCGAACGACGCCTTCGGCGCGTCCCTCAGCGCCGGTGACGTGAACGGCGACGGCAAGGCGGAGGTCGCGGTCGGCGTTCCCGGCGAGAGCCTCGACGCCGCCACCGGTACCGGCGCGGTGATCCTGCTCAAGGGCGCGTCCAAGGCCGTCGGCGGCATGACCGGCAAGGGCGCGATCGCCTACAACCAGTCCACTGCGGGCGTGCCCGGCGTCTCCGAGTCGGGCGACGACTTCGGCCGCCAGGTGAGCCTCTCCGATTTGAACAAGGACGGCAAGGCGGACCTGACCGCGACGGCCCCCGGCGAGGACGGTGCCTTCGCCGACTCGGGCGCCCTGTGGAACCTCTACGGCTCGGCGAGCGGCCTGACCACGACGGGCGCCGGCACGCTCAGCCCCGTGAAGCTCGGCGCCCCCGAGAAGGACGCCAAGTTCGGCCACACGCTCGGCGGCTGACCCCCTCCCCCTCTCTCGCCTTCTGTTTTTTCCTGTCTTTCTCTGTCTTTCTCTCTTCTGGAGGATCAGTGCGACGCTCCCTCACGGGCGCCCTCGCGGTCACCACGCTCGTCACTCCCCTCGTGCTCGTCGCCGCCGCCGGCTCGGCCTCGGCCGCGCCGGTGCCGCCGCGCACGCCGCTCGTCGACTTCAACCACGACGGGTACGCCGACCTCGTGTTCTCCGCGGTCGGCGGCTACGAGGGCACGACGCCCGGCCAGGTGACGGTCGTCTACGGCTCCGCGTCGGGCCCTGACACCGCGCACGCCAAGACCTTCGGCCGCGCCACCCCGGGCGTGCCCGGCGACCCGGAGAGCGGCGGACGCTTCGGCCAGGAGACGGCCGCCGCCGACCTCGACGGCGACCGGTACACCGACCTCGTCGTCAACGGCTACGACGGCAAGGCCGTGGTCCTGTGGGGCTCCGCGGCCGGCCTGTCCGGCCAGGGCAGCGCCGAGCTGCCCTGGAACGGCGGGCACGTCACCGCCGGCGACTTCAACGGCGACGGCAAGCGCGACCTGGTCACGGTGGACTTCCCGCGCAGCGACGACCCCAACAACGACGACCAGGGCATGCTCATCTCCTACGGCCCCTTCACGCGCGAGGGCAAGGCCGCGAGCACCCAGGCGGTCGCCACCAGCCGGACCTTCGGCCCCGGCGGTTTCGTCACGGGCGACATCACGGGCGACGGCGCCGACGACATCGTCTCCAACCACGGCTTCGAGGAGATGGCGTACGGCAGCAAGTTCTGGGCCGGCGGCAAGGACGGCGTGAACACCACCCCGAAGCCGCTCGCGGCCTCCGTCGGCGGGGCGATCGCGGACGTCGACAAGGACGGCTACGGCGACCTGATCGTCCGCGACATCGGCAACAACTTCGAGGACATGCCGTACCAGAAGGGCACGATCCTCATCAAGTACGGCACCGCGGACGGGCCTTCGACGACCCGCACCGCGAAGATCACGCAGGACACGGCGGGCGTGCCCGGCGTCGGCGAGGAGGGCGACGAGTTCGGCTCCTCGATCAGCGCGGGCGACGTGAACGGCGACGGCTACGCGGACGTCGCGGTCGGCATCCCCGGCGAGGACATCGAGTCGGTCGCGGACGCGGGGAGCACGGTGCTGCTCAAGGGCTCCCGCACCGGTCTGACCGGCACGGGCGCGCAGGCCTTCCAGCAGTCCACGACCGGCGTGCCCGGCGCCTCCGAGAAGGAGGACAAGTTCGGCAGCCAGGTCCTGCTGTCGGACACCAACAAGGACGGCAAGGCCGACCTGACGGCGACCGCGCCCCTGGAGGACGGCACCTACGCCGACTCCGGCGCCGCCTGGCACCTGCGGGGCGCGGCCGGCGGCCTGACGGTCACCGGCATCACGTCGTTCGGCCCCAAGGCGCTCGGCGCGCTGGAGAAGGGCGTCATGTTCGGCTCGTGGCTGGCGCGCTGACCCGTCCCTTCGGGACAGCCCCGGGCGGCGGTGGCGAGTCGTAGGGCACGAGGCCCCCACGCGCCACCGCCCTCCGGAAGGGGCCCCGCCCGGCCCGTCGGCCGCCCGGCCCGCGCTCAGTCCACCAGCGGCAGCAGCTCGGGAAGCTGCCCGTCCGAGGCCCGCGCGGCGCGCGCCCGCTCCTCGGGCACCTCGCCGTAGATTCGCAGGTCAAATGGGTAGTGTTCGCTTCCGCTGTGGTTCTGCGCAAAGCGGGGGATGTCGGTCGGAGTGCCGCCCGGCGCTGTCGCGGCGACGTCGACACCGACCTCCACGATCAGCTCGGGCCGATCGCGCCAGCGCCCGCGATGCCCGCCGCGGTGACGCTGGGAGGTCGCGCGGTGCGACGAGCAGCCGCCTGGAGTCAACGGACCCTCGTCACCGTGCACACCGCATGTCGGGTCGTCCCCGCCAAGACCTCCACCACTGTGCCCGTCTCCACGGCGCTGTACGGCTCACCCGCGTCCGTTCGGGCTCGGCGTGCGGGGCCGCCTCCGCCAGGCGCGGCGACTTGTGTGGCGGTGGCGGCGGTCAGGGCCTGCGACATGGCGCGACGCCCGTCCGGCAGGCGTACGACGACGTGGCGCGGTCGCGCCGGCGGACCTGTGTAGCCGATGACCTCCGCGTCCACCGTTTCCGCGTGTCTCACTTTCTGCCTTTGAGGCGTGCCCGGTGAAGAGCCGCGATACGGCCTCGTCGGGCTACCAACAGGCACTCGCCGCACACCAAGCCGCCGTGTCCGAACGGCGGGTGGACACGGCCATCGCGGCTGCGGTCGAACGTCAGAACCTTGCCCTGCAGCAGCAGCGCGAGCGAGCCTTCGCCGACGACCCAACCGCCTTGGAGCAGTTGCGCGAGCGGGCGCGGCAGAAGGTGGCGTCGCGGCGGCGTGAGCTGTCCAGCCGCAATGTCAGAGCCTCGTGGCACGATCGCCGCGCGGTGATAATCCGTGGACAACGAACAGCCACCAAGACCCCTGCCAGCATGGCTTCAAGGCAGCCCTCGCAGGACGGCTGAACCCCGCATCATGAGCACAGGGTGGATGGTGACTGCCCCGCTGGGAGGGGCGGTAGACCCCCTGACGGTCGGAGCCGGTAAGACCATTGAGGCCGGGCTTCCGGCCATGGAACTGGCACGCCAGCCCGTGCGTAGGGCTGAATTGATAGTCGTTGACGAAGCGCATCGCTACTCGGCGCTTGAGCCTTGGCTGCAGATCATGTGGTCCGCATCCCTGTCAGGGCCACAATCCGCCTCAGCGTCGCTGGCAGATCGGGAGCGCCGACACGCTCTCCCTCTGCCCCGCCCTCTTCCGTTTCGGCCCCGCCATCTCCGAGTCGTCGTGAGGACGAATCGGTACGCGCAGTGGAATCGGCTGGCCGAGTCGGGGGAGGAAGACGGCCGCGACCAGCGACAGGCGAATCGCACCAGCGGCCACCGGGTCCGTAACCCTGCCGTCCACAAGGCGGTCCTCCTACGGTCTGGCGGGAGCTGTGAAAACCCCTCATGCCATGGCCCCCGCACCATCGGTTACACCGACAGTGGCGACCCGATCCTTGAAATCGACCACGTCATCGAACACGCCAAAGGTGGCCGCGATCACGGCAGCAATGCCATTGCCCTCTGCCCCAACTGTCATCAGCTCAAGTCCCGAGGCCGGGATCGGCATCACCTGACCGAAGCGCTTTCTTGGGAAGCCTCCCGACTCCACGAAGCCGCCATGCCCGGCGCCTGACGGTGGAGGCCGGGCTGGTTGCGGCCACTTGGTCGGCCGCCCTCGACGACCCGTCCGACACCGCCGCCGTCGCTGCCGATGTCCGAGCGTCGCTGGAGGCCGACATCGCGAAGGCGGAGTTCCTGGAGCCGGGCGAGCTGGACGCGGCCCCGGCTGCGGAGCGTCCGCACTCGCCTTCACCGCGCTCCACACAGTGAAGCAGGCGGCCCCAGAGAACCGACGCAACGCGCTGGCGATGTCGGGTCGCGCCGAGGAAGCCGAAGCAGAGGCGCGGACCATCCCCGCGTGCACAGGTAGCACAGCGACCGCGTGCCGTACAGCGACATCGGCTCGGGACCATCCCCGCGTGCGCGGGGAGCCCCTGCTCCGGCAGCGTGAGCGTGCCTTCGCCCACCAGGCGCCGGCCGAGGAACCGCAGCCGAAGGCGCAATCGGACTCGCTCACCGCCGGGCGCTGGTGCGGGTCCGGTCGGAACGCGCCGCCCTCTCCTGCGACGTCGCCCCCTGACCAGTCAATGCGCTGCGTCCAGTCCAGAGTGAGCGCAATCCAACGGGATGCAGCAGGATGCCGTGGTCACGCGGACGCCGAGGGACCGAGCCGTCACCAGCACGCCCGGTCCTTACTGTTCGAACATATCAGCGGCCTGCCGTATGAACGGCTCCCTGGACCTTTGGGCCCTCACACGCTTTCAGCCAGACCCTCGTGACTATGGTCAAGGCCTTTCAGTACAGCCCGCTACGAGGAATTTGATCAACATGAAGGGTTGACCAGTTCCGGCATCTTGGGCACGGGCGGCCAATCAGAAAGGACGCAGGAGATGCAGTCAGTCTACCGCCGGGCGGGCGGCCGCAGGGAGCCCGCCGGGCGGGCGGCCGCAGGGAGGGTGGCTCTGCCGGACGGTCCGGATCTTCGGCTTCGACGCTGGCGATCCGTGCCTTGATATCTGGGTCTTTGGGGAGATGAGACGGGAGCTTCGTGTTGGAGAAAAGATAGGACCTGATCAAGGCCGCTTTGGATACCTTCGCGTCCTCCAGGTCTGTGCCGTCCAGGTACGCGTCAGTCAGGTTCGCACCGGTCAGATCCGCGCCGTTCAGGCTCGCGATTGTCAGGTTCGCACCGGTCAGATCTGCGCCGTTCAATTCCGCGCTATCCAGATTTACCCCCAGCATGTACGCGCCGGCCAGGTCCGCATCCTTGAGGTACGCACCGAGCATGTAGGCGAAGTCCAGGTTCACGGCTTTCAGGTTCGCGTTGGGTAAATCCGCTTGTGACATATCCGTCCGCGCCAGGACTGCGCCGCCCAAGTCCGCGTACGGCAGGTCTGCGCCGTCCAAATTCGCGTCGAGCAGGTTCGCGCCGCTCAGTTGCGCGCCCGTGATGGGCGCAACGTCGCCGGGGGAATAGGGAATAAGTGATGCGCCTGGCAAGTGGGCGCCCTCCAGGTCGGGGCTGAAGTCTTTGTCCCGGGTCGAGTCACGGAAGGCGACGACCTTCAACGCGGCATTTAGACGATGTCCTATGTGGCGCTGGCTCGTTGGACTCGGCATGGGGCGGGGTACGTGGAGTTGGATTGTTCCGGACGGGCTGTGGGAGATCGCGGAGCCGCTGATCCCGCCGTCGAAAGTGCGCCCGCAGGGCGGCGGGACGCAGGACACGCCTGATGAGACGCTGTTCGCCGCGATCATCTACGTCCTGGTCAGCGGCTGTGCCTGGCGAGCGTTGCCACCGTGCTTCGGGATATCGAAGTCGACGGCCCACCGCCGGTTCTTGATCTGGTCGAGAGCCGGAGTGTGGGGCCGGCTCCACGAGGAGATCCTGCACCGCCTCGACGACGCCGGCCTTCTCGACCTCTCCCGCGCTGTCCTCGACTCCGCCCACGTCAGGGCTAAAAGGGGGGCGAACTCACAGGTCCCAGCCCCGTGGACCGGGGCAAGCCGGGTTCCAAGATGCACGTCCTGTCGGACGCGAACGGACTGCCCCTCCTCGTCGGCATCTCGGCAGCCAACACCCACGACAGCGAAGCGCTGAAGCCCATGATCACGGGTCACCAAACGAGACACGACCCCCACCGCGGCCGCTCCTTCAAGCCCCAACGCCTCCACGCAGACAAGGCCTACGACGTGCCCCACCTGCGGAAATGGTTACGCGGCAAACGCATCGGCGTGCGCATCGCCCGCAAAGGCATCGAGTCCAGCGAACGACTGGGGCGCCGCAGATGGGTCATCGAGCGGACCATGTCCTGGCTGACCGGATACCGCCGACTCAACCACCGCTACGAACGCCACCCCCGCAACTACCTGGCCTTTCTCGGACTCGCCGCCGCCCTCTGTTGCTACAAACGACTTGCCCGACTCACCACATAGGACATCGTCTTAGGTCGGGTCGGAGGTCTTTGGCTTTCCCATAGGGCTCCTTGGCATGTGTGCGGACAAAGGTCGTCAGAACGTCGGCAGTCGTGGGGTGATCGCGTACGGAGTCCTCCATGATGCGTTGCAGGGCATAGATGCCACCGAGACGGACGTCCATGGAGTCGTTGCCGAGGTTCTCCACGGCCTTGGTGTACCGATCGGTGATCTGTCCTTCTTGCGCGACGTCCAACTCCCTGCTGCTGATCTTCACCTGCTCACGGACCTGGTTGTTGGAGTACCAGATGGCGGCCGCCGAGACGAGGGTCGAGAAGAGAACGCCAAGGACAACGGCGCCCAGTTCGATCCGGCGAGCCCAGTCCAACCGCTGAGGTTGCACGGTCTCAGGTCGGGGGCTGCCCTCTGTGGCCGGCGGTGTCTGTCTGGGCGAGCTCGGCCGGGCTGCTGTCCGCACAGTGCGGGGCTGCGCGACACCACGCTGGCGAGGTACTGGAGCAGGAGAGGAGCGTCCTCGTACGGCCCGTTCGCTGGCCCGGCGAACTTGCTGACTGCGTCGGTGTGACATGAGGCCTATTCGACTGCCCCTCTGAAGGCCGCCGCAGGAGTTCCAGCGGATCCGTTCGGTGTAGCAGGGCCGTTCGACCTTCTACAGGGCCTTGCGTTCGTTGAAGGTCGCGCGGTGTCGGCACCCCGACGGCGCGCTCCAGCCGCAGCAGCGCGTCGGCAGCCGCCCTGATCAGGTCGTTCTCCTCGGCGGTGGCACCGCCGTGCGTCACCTCTTCGGCCCGGTTCAACCAGCGGCGGATCTCCGTGCGGCTGCGCCCGTCGTCGACCGCCTGCCCGAGGGCCGCCATGACGGTCGCGCGGTCCTCCGACGGGATGTCGTGCGCCTCGTCGCTGACCCGCACGGTCGGCCGGGCTTGCGCCGGCGCGGCTTTGGGCGTCCTCACGCCGATGGGTCGCCGCGTGGTGTGCAGCCGGCGGACCTCTTCGACGGCCGGGGTCGACAGCCCCGAGGGCGTGAGTTCTACCTCGTGCAGCTCGAACCACTCGGTGGTGCCGCCGTGGCGTTCGGTGCCGACCTGGATCCGGCGGCGGGTGCCGTCGGGGACGAGCTGGATGCGGTTGACGTATCCCTGCGTCGTCGGTCACGTGTCGACTTCGCCGATCGTAGGACACCCGCCAGATCCCGCCGGATCAGCACACGCATCAGGTCGGTCTCCAGCCGCCGGCTGTCCCGGGCGCTTCCGCGTTTGGCGTCGATGCGCGCCCTGAGCGTATCGATCCAGCCCTTCGGGCTGCTGCCGTCCTTGCCCACGGGTACGACGTCCACCGGGTCGACCCCGAAGACCTCCACTGCGCGTGCGGTGCGCTCCTCGATCGCCTCGGGCGTGGAAGCCTCGCATCGGGTCACCGCCACCACCAGGTGCAGCTCGTCCTCGTCCCGGCGCAGCAGGCTCAGCAGCTCGGGCTGTCCGGCGTTGGCCAGCCGGCGTTCGTCGGCGACCAGGAGCGCGGCCGGGCTGGTAGCCAGGACGATCTTCATCAGCTCCTGCCACTGCTCCTGCGCCCGGCCCCGCTCCAGGCCGGGCAGCAGCACAAACCCAGTGCCCTCCAACTACCAGAAACTCAGCGGCACTTCGAGCTGGGTGAGCAGCACCCGGGCATCCTGGCTCTTCACATGCCGACGCCACTCCTCGCGTTGCTCGGCGGAGTAGTACCGCCGCTCCACGAGCTGGCCGCTGCGCTCCGCGTGTGCGCCGGGCCGCCGGAAGACCACCACCCCGCGCGGCTCCTTGAGACCGGCCCGCTCGACGATAGCGACCGGGCACTTCTCGCCCAGGCCGGTGTTGTCCTCGAGCCAGGCGCCCGCGCCCGGATAGAGGTTGGGGGCGAGCAGCGTCTTGCCGGCGCCCTGCTCGCCGGCGATCGAGACGAACTGGTGCTCGCCCAGTGAGCTCAGCATGTAGAGCTGCCGTACCAGAAGCAGCCAGTCGCTGTTGTCGGCACCCCTGATGTCGAGCTCCACGCCGAGCCGCATCAGGGCCATGGCGAGCCCTTGCAGCAGTCTCTCCGCCTTGACGAAACGACCGTCGACTGGCCCTCCGACCACGCGGCGGTCGTCACCGTCTTCGCCGTGCCTCGCGGAGACTGACGTGACGGGCCGGGAGGCGGGCCGTGGGCATTGAACGGTGAGTCAGTCCGGACCATTGCGGTCCGGGCACACGATCCACTAGTTTGAGCCGCCTCGCTACCTGCGGGTAACAGCCATGGGTCACCACACGTCCACCCGGCCACCCGATTCGTCCTGTCGTCCTGGGGAGACCATGCGCTGGCCCTTCGGCCGTCCGACCACGGTTCGTACGCGGATCGTGGCCCTCGCGCTCGCTCCGGTGATCGCCCTCATGACGCTGTGGAGTTTCGCCATGGTGTCCGTCACCGGCGAACTGCGCGCACTCGTCCGTCTCCAGGACGTGTACAACACCTTCGGCACGCCGGTCGACACGGCGATCGGCCAGATCCAGATCGAGCGGCGCCTCGCGGCCGCGTACCTGGGCGAGGACCACGGAACGGCGGCTGCCGTCGACCTGCTGGCGCAGGAGCGCCGCACCGACCGCGCCGTCACCGCGATGCGCACCGCGATCCGGTACGGGGACCGCGACCTGCTCTCCGGTCGCCAACGGCAGGTACTCGACATCGTGCTCGACTCGGTCGACGGGCTGGAGGGGCTGCGTGGACGGGTGCTGTCCCACGCCGTGTCCTGGGAAGGGGCCGTGGCCGAGTACAGCGCCCTGGTGGAACCCGGTTTCGATGTACCGTCCGCCCTCACGGCACTTCAGGCGGGACAGCTGGCCCGCGAGGCACAGGTCGTCGTCGAGCTGGTGCGGGTGCGGGAGTTCGTGTCCCGCGAGGACGCGCTCGTCGCCGGGGCACGGGCCGCCGGAACGCTCACCGACCGCCAGTACGACACCCTCACCGCGACGATCGAGGACCGCCGGGTCTTCGAGCGGACCTATGTGCCCGACCTGCCGGCCGACTCGCGCGCCCCCTTCGAGGAGTTCCAGCGCGGAGACCTCCACCGGGAGCTGACCCGGGGTGAGGACGCCCTGCTGCGGGCGGGTGCGAAGGGTGCGGGCGAGGCCGTCGCGGCTGGTACCTGGCGCACCACCACGGACCGCGCCGTCAAGCAGTACATGCGGCTGTGCACCCGGTCGGCGATCAACTCCGCCGAGCGCGGGCGGGAGTTCGCCTACCGTGAGATGGCCAAGGCCGCAATCGTCGGTGTGCTGGGACTGGCCGCCGTAGGACTGTCCTTGTGGTTCGCGGTGCGCGGGGCACGGCGCATCTCGCGCCGCCTCGAGTCGCTGCGGGACGCCGTCGATCTACTGACCAACCGTCAGCTCCCGCACGTCATGGAACGGTTGAGCGCCGGCGAGGAGATCGACGCCGCCGCCGAGGCGCCGCCCCTGGCAGATGCGGAGGCGGTGGCCGACGAGATCGGCCAGGTCGGCCGGTCCTTCAACACCGCCCGGCTCGCGGCCGTCGAGGCCGCCGTCAAACAGGCCACCCTGCGCCGAGGGCTGTTCGCGGTGCTCCTGAACATCGCCCGCCGCAACCAGGCGCTCGTGCACCGACAGCTCAAACTGGTCGACACGCTGGAGCGGCGCACCGACGACGCGGACGTCCTGGACGACCTGTTCCGGATCGATCACCTGACCACCCGCATGCGGCGGCACGCGGAGAGCCTGATCATCCTCTCCGGCTCGGCCCCGGGCCGCCGTTGGCGGCGGCCCGTGCCCGTCGCCGAGGTGGTGTCCTCCGCGGTGAGCGAGATCGAGCACTACGCGCGGGTCGTGGTCCCCCCGATGCCGGAGGTGGGCGTCGCGGCCGACGCCGTCGCCGACGTCGTCCACCTGATCGCCGAACTCGTCGAGAACGCCACGGTGTTCTCACCTCCCCACACCCAGGTCACCCTGCGTACCGGGCGGGCGGGGAGCGGGTTCGTCCTGGAGATCGACGACCGGGGCCTCGGTCTCGCGCCGGAACAGATCGAGGAGGCCCACCGGACCATCACGAGGCCGGACGACTTCGACCCGACCCGGCACGACCGGCTCGGGCTGTACGTGGTGGGGCGGCTCGCCGCACGGCACGGCATCAGGGTCACGCTGTGCCGTTCACCGTACGGCGGCACGACGGCGGTGGTGCTGCTGCCGGAGGCGGTTCTCGCGGCGGTGGAACCCACGGGTTTGGCCCTCGATGCGGAGCCGGACCCGCGGGGGCTGCCCTCGCGGGCGCGCACCGCGGTTCTGCAGGAGCGGCGGACGGCGCAGCGCGAGCAGGACGTCGGCCTGGTGCGGCAGGACGCTCCGGTCCCCGCCGCGCCCGTGCTGCCCACCCGGGTTCGCCAGACCTCCCTCGCACCCGAACTGCGTACCGCGGGACCGGAGGCCGACGGGACACCGGAACACGAGGTCACGCCGGAGGAGATGCGCGCGGTCTTCGGAGCCTTCCAGCGCGGCCTCGACCGTGGCCGCAAGGGCCTGCCCACGCAGCCGGGCACCAGGCAGTCCGGCCCCGCGCAGCGAACCGACACCGAGGAAGGGACCGACGTCGACCATGCGCCCTGACCAGCTCCCAGAGCACCCTGCCCAGACCCTCGAGGCCCGGATCCGCGAGGCCCGGATCCCCGAGACCGAGAGCCTGGCGCCGACGGGCGGCGCCTCCGAGTCCGGGGACGGCACCGACCGGCCCGGTACCGATCTCGGGTGGCTGCTCGACGACCTCGTGGCCAGAACCGACCATGTCCGTCAGGCCGTGCTCCTCACCGTCGACGGTCTCCCGCTGAGCTGCTCGGACGGCATGCGCCGGAGGGATATCGAACACCTCGCCGCCGTCTGCGCCGGCTTCCACAGCCTCGCCCGCTCGGCGGGCGAACGCTTCGCCGCGGGCGGGGTGCGCCAGACCATGGTGATGCTCGACGACGCCTACCTCTTCATCACCCCGGCGGGCGACGGAAGCAGGCTGGCCGTGCTCAGCGAGGTGCAGACGGACGTCGGACAACTCGCCCACGAGATGGAACTGCTCGTCCGCCGCGTCGGACACCACATGGCCGCCTCCGTACGTTCGGCGGCCGACCCCGCGGGCTCCTGATCCGCCCGTGACCGACGATCACTGGTACGAGGACGAGACCGGGCCGATGGTGCGGCCCTACACCGTCACCGGGGGCCGGACCCGGCCCTCGGACGGGCATGTCATCGATCTGATGTCGCAGGTCACGGCCCTGGAGGCGGGCACCGGGCTGCCCGGTGTCGATCATGCCCCGGCCGCCCTGCTCGACCTGGCGCGCCGCGGACCCCGGCCGGTCGTCGAGCTCGCCGCGGACGTCGACCTGCCGCTGACCGTCGTACGCGTGCTGCTCGGTGACCTGGCCGAGGCCGGTCTGGTGCGCATCGACGAGCCGCGCCGTTCGCCGGACGGCGGTCCGGCGGCCGACCCGGAACTGCTGCGCGAGATCGTGGAGCGGCTGCGCGAGCTGTGAGCGCCGGGCGGGCCGGACGCGGGGCCAGAAGGCCCGGCGCTTCCGGGCCCCTTCCACGACCACGCCGTCGTGGGCAACACCTACTTCGCCGCCCCCGTCCCCGGCGTACCGCTGCGGCTACGGATCGATTTCACCGGCACCATCCATGCCAACACCTACGGCGGGCTGCGTTTGGCGGTCGTCCACCCGGACCGCGGCGAGATCGACGCGGTGGCGCTCAGCTTCGTGGACCACGGAACTTTCCACCGCCGCGACGAAGCCACCAACACCCGCCCGAACACCAAGCAGTACGGCACCTTCGACAAGTACCACCGCCCCGGCCGACCCCCGTGGGACGGGGCCGTCACCACCGGGCTGCGCGACGCCATCGAGCAGTACACGGCCGTCTGGTTCCCCGGCGCCTGGACCGCGTCCGCGCCCAGGCGCACGGCCGGCCGTACCCCGCGCAGCACTCCCGTCCCGCCGGCCGCCCCCGCCGGGGCCCGCACCCGCTGAGCCCTCGTACCGATCCTCGCGCAGCTCAGTTCCGCGCAGCCTTCCCGGCAGGAGCCTCTCCTCGTGTTGCCCGAAACGCTCACCGACCCCTTCAAGGACCTCGACCCTGCCCAGACCGTGAGGGTTCGCCCGGGCCACCTCGCCGGTCCCGACCATATCGGTGGCGCACGCTGCCCGGGCCCTCCGGAGGGAGGAAGGTCTGCCTGATCTCCACCGAGCCCCAACACCGGGCCGTCAAAGAGGTCCCCTTCCACGCCCGCCGTCACCTCTTCGTCGCCGCACCAGCTGCGGCCAATCAGCTGCCCAGCTATCCGACGCCCGCTCTGCCGCCCCCGACGCAGTTGAACCTGCCGCAAAAGACTCCTGACCTGCGGTTTTATGCGTTCGCGTTATGGGCGGTACCTCGGCCGCTCGCCTCGGGGGAAGGGGAAGGGGAAGGGGAAGGGGAAGGGGAAGGGGAAGGGCCGGGACGGGCAGGCCCGTGCGCTGCCTGATCGGCGGCAGGCAGCGCACGGGGCGACGCTGACGCCATGGCCGCCCAGCTCGGATACCTGCTGACTGCCGGGGCCCTACCCGCGGTGTCGCTGGTGGTCCCGTTCAGTTCTCCGGCCGCGACATGGCCCGCATCGTCGTCGACCCCGCCGACGGCGTGTCCACCGTGGGCGACGAGACGGGCATCATCGGCGTTGTCCGAGACTTCGAACGCCACCTCTATCTGGTCGCTGACCGCTCCGGCTCCATGGGCGCCAACGACTGGGGCCTGGAAGCCTGTCGACTCGCGTTGGAACTCAAAGCAGAGGCCATCGTGGTGGAGAAGAACCACGGCGGCGACATGGCCAGGCAGGTCATCACCCAGGCGTGGGAGCAGCTGCGCCGGGACGGCGTCACCCGCGGCCCACTCATACCCATGGTCCTCGAGGTAACCGCCAAGGTCGGCAAACGCCTCCGTGCTGCACCAGTCGCCCAGCTGTATGAACAACAGCTTGTCCACCACGTCGGCGATTACATCGAGCTGGAAGACCAGATGGTCACCTGGGTCGATGGCATGGACAGCCCGGACCGGATGCATGCCGCAGTGCACGGACTCACCGAATTTGCAGACCCTGACCAGATGGACATGCTCCCAGCCGACACTCATGACGAACGGTTCGACGGCAGACGGTGAGTTGAGCCCGGCGCGGGACGAGGCAGAGCGAGCGCGGGTGGCACCCATTTTCGGTCACGATGAGTTCAGTCCGATATCTGACTACTGCCACATATGGAGGAACGGTATTGATTGTGGAGTTCGCGCATAGAGATCGATGAATCTGGAGGTACCACCATGGTCCGTCTCCGTTCCGCCTCGCTGACCCTGCTGACCGCTGCCGCATGCGTCGCGCTCACCGTGCCATCGGCCTCGGCTGCCCCCGGCGATACCGCGACCATGTGCTCGAGCTCTTTGACGCCGTCCGGCTGGGTCGATGTGCAGTGGTGGAACAGCTGGGCGTGCGGGACCACGTTCAACCCCAATATGAAGAAGATCAAGCAGGTCTCCGGCATGCCCATCGGCTCCACCGTGAACGCCTGTTCCTCCACACTGCCCCCGGCGGGCTGGGTGCAGGTGAACCGCTTCTACAGCGGTGCCTGCCAGTACTCAGCGGTGCCCAGTCATGACCCCAACACCTGGACGATCAAACGGGTTTCCTGAGGCGGTTGGGACGTCGTAAGAACACCGCACTCTCTTTACTTTCACGGCACCCTCCGAAGTGTCCTGTTGTGAACATGCCGGGGAAGTGGGGGGTGCCTCTATGAGTTTCGTCAGCCTTGTCGTGCTGGGTTTGAGGTGATTCGTCGGGGTGGGGTTCATGCGGCGAGGGTGGCGGTCCTGGGCTCGCGAGGTTCGTAGACGGTGCCGTCGCGGAGCATGGCGAACAGGACGCTGATGCGTTGGCGGGCGAGGCGGAGGAGGGCCTGAGTGCGGCCGAGGGCCTGCCCCGCGCCCGGCAAGCCGTCAGCATCGCCCGCGGCCTGGCCGACACCCACCCCGCGTACGCGAAACTGCTGGCCTTCTCCCTTGTCCTCCTCGGCCGGCTCCTGGCGATCGACCCGAAGACGCAGGAGGAAGCCCTCGGCGTGTCCGCAGAAGCGGTCGCCCTTTGCGAGCAGTTGGTGGAGGTGGAAGCGGTGTCGCATGACCCCGTCCTCGCTTGGGCACTGCCGCACCACGGCCTGCGGCTGGCTGAGGCCGGATACGAGGAGGCCCTACGCGCCACCGCGCAAGCGGTCGGCCTCAGCCGTAGGCTGGCCGCCGGTCACCGCGCCACACACGAGGATCACCTCGCCTTCTCGCTGTACGCGCATGCCAGAACCCGGCTGCTCGCGGACGTCGAGTTGGAGGCGGCCAGGGACAGCATCAGGGAAGCCCTTCCGATCTGGCAGGCGATCGCGGAGCGGGAACCAGGGCTCGTCGCCCCGTACCTCGGCATGGTGACAGCCACTCACTCACGCCTGGTCGGCCACCAGGCATGACTTGGAGGAGGTGCCTCTGCTGCCCATGCGCTGGTGCCGGGGCGCCGCCTGGGATGCCTGTCACGAGACTCTCGTCAGGGCCACGCAGACGGAGGGGAGACGACGTCGAGCAGCCTGGCACGCCTGGGGTTTCCCGCCGCCGGCGGTCAGCATCCACAGCACCGCCCCGACGGCACGGGCGGTCAGGAACGGCCGCCCACCCCGGGCCGTCGACGCCGTACGTCGTAGATCTCTGTGGCTACCGCTGAATCCCGTTGTCACAAGGGCAGCCATAGGCACCAACCCGCACTTCGTCGGACGTCGGTGTTCGCCCAGTCTGAAGCGATACACAGCAGAGCGGCTTGCCGCATCCAGTCTTTGTTTCTGGCTGAACGCATCCAGGCGATTTGTATTCATTAATTAGAAATCATCTCATTTGGTGAGTCGGCGGTAGCAGATGAGGGTGCAGGCGATGCTGGTGAAGGCGAGGAAGTGGTCGGCTTTGCGTTCGTATCGGCGGTGGAGGCGTCGGCAGCCGGCGAGCCAGGCCATGGTGCGTTCGATGGTCCAGCGGTGGCGGCCCAGTCGCTGCGAGGTCTCGATGCCCTTGCGGGCGATGCGGTGGGTGATGCCGCGCTCGCTTAACCATCGCCGCAGGTGGGCGTAGTCGTAGCCCTTGTCGGCGTGGAGCTTGGCCGGCTTGCGTCGTCGGCGTCCGCGGCGGGAGCGGATCGGCGGTATGCCCTTCACCAGAGGGATCAGAGCCTGGCTGTCGTGCAGGTTCGCCCCGGAGATTCCGACGGACAGGGGCAGACCAGTCCGCTCGGTTATCAAGTGGATCTTCGACCCGTACTTGCCCCTGTCGACAGGATTCGGACCTGTCAGGTCCCCCTTTTCAGGGCCCGCATGTTCACCGAGTCGATTGCGCAGCGGGACCAGTCCAACTCACCACGGGAGCCGAGTTCGTCGAGGACCAGGCGGTGAAGCTTCGCCCACACCCTGGCCTTCGTCCACTCGGCAAATCGCCGATGAGCCGTCGCCCCTGACGGCCCGAACGACGCCGTAGGCAACTGCTGCCAGGTGCAGCCTGACGTGGCCACGAACACGATCGCGGCCAGCACCTCCCGGTCACCATGCCGACGCCGGCCACCGCCCTGAGGCCGTGACGGCGCCTCCGGGACCACCCGCTGGAACAACTCCCACAACTCGTCCGGCACCAGCCGCTCAACGATCCCCACCACGACCGACAGCCTACCGAACCAGCCAAATGAGATGACGTCTTAGTCAGATTCAATCTAGATATGCCGCTTTTGGTTGTTTCATTGCGCTCTGCCGGTGTCTGGATGGACCCTGAGGCCGCACGGTGCGCTGCGGGTACCCCTTGCCGTGACCAGCGCGGCCTCGCTCCTTTCTCGAAGAGATCAGCACGGCCCGCGCGCGGGCAATGATCCGGTGCGCGTCCCGCCCTCGGACCGCTCCAGCGCCGAGCGCGTCCCACACCTTCCGGTACAGGGCGACGTCTTCCGGCGAGTCGAGCCACATCTCCGCATGCCACGACTCGGCGATGACGAGCCGGTCGTCATGGATCCAGAAGTCGTCGCCCGCCGCAATCCGAACGTCCGCGGAGAGGGGGATGATGCCGAGCTCTACGGTCGACAACCCGTTGACGGACATCAGCCGGTCGAGTTGGTCGGCGAGGACGGTGGGCGGGCAGATCCGCGCGAGCAGCGCCGACTCGCTCATCAGCACGCGGTACTGCTTGCCTGGCACGTACAGGCCCTCTTGGCGTCGCAGTCGAGACGTGACCCCTGCCTCTACATCCCGCGTCGCACCGTGCAGCTCGGCGTACCGGGACAGCACGCTGCGCGCGTACTCCGGGGTTTGGAAGACACCCGGGATGACCGAGGTGAAGCCTCTGAACACGCGAGTCCTCTCGTGCTGCGCGCCGAGCGCGTCCTGCACGGCACGGTGTCCGCCGGCCAACTGCCGCCGCCACGAACGGTACGTCGACTCCAACCCGGCGAGGCGGCCTTTCAGCTCAGTCGCAGCCTCAGGCCGGCCGACGCCCGCGGCCCACGCTTCGAGGTCCGCGCCCGTCGCCGTCTGCTTCCCGTTCTCCAGCTTCGAGATCTTCGACGGCGCCCATCCGCACACTCCGGCCAGGCCGCGGACGGTGAGCCCGGCCTCGGTGCGCAGCTCGCGCAGCCGGGCACCGAGGGCGACCCTGGCCTGCTGGTAGTCAGTGCTCACACACGGGAACGTACCCCTGCGGTGAACTCCTCGTACCTCACTGCGTAGTGCCATGCCGCATCACGGGCCTGGCAGGCTGCGAGGACGTGCCCCGCGTCGGTGGTCAGCTCCATACGACGGCAGGCGTCCTCCCAGTTGAAGCGGGCCAAGATGCGGGAGTCGAACAGCCAGAAGTCGAAGTCCGGCAGGCCGAGCTGCTCGGCCTGCGACCGGTGCATGTACCGGATGTCTTCGCCGACGGTCAGGTTGTCCGGCGTGGTGGCCAGGAGATAGCGCTGGTTGTCCGTTGCGGGCTCGTCGACTAGGCGCACCCGCTCGATGCGCTTGCCCTTACGGGTTTGCTCCCGAGCGTTGACGAACCAGGGCCCCGCCGTATCGGGCGGTGGGTCGATTCCCGTGAGGAAGCGGCGGTACTCGTCGCTGCCCTGGTCTGCTGCGTAGGCCCGGCGGGTCTCCAGCCGCCAAGCGGTGTGCTCGAATCCGTTGCGGAAGAAGTCGAGGATTCCGGCGGCCGGCACGACGTCCAAGGTCATTCCTTGAGGGCGAAGTTGACGAGCAGGGCGCGGTCGACGACGACGAGCGACTCGCCCTCGAGGGGGTTCGCCATCTGTGCGAGCACGTCGGGGTCCGTGACGGTGTAGCCCTGCACCAGGATCTCCCCGCTGTCGACGTCCTCGTACAGCGTGGGGCATTCGCCGGTCTTGGAGTTGGTGCCGAGCATCCGCAGCTTGCGGGCCATGAGGGTTCCCCTCTCGGTCGTACCCGGCGAAGTGCCGAGGGGTGCACGATATTTCGGTGATCTAGAAACACGAAAGAGCCCCTCCCACCCGAAGGAGAGAGGGGCCGCGGGAATGACCGCCGGGCCTATGGGCGGCCGTGGGCTTGGACGTCGTCTGCGGCAGCTATGGCCCGGATCAAGGGCAGCTGCTCGAAGAAGTTCGGGTTGGTCCTGATCGCACTGCGCAGCATGCTTGCGCCGAGGAGCCCGAGGGAACGCCGGCTCTGGCCACAGGTGGCCGTCTGGGCACTCGAAGTAGGTCGGCTCGGGGCTTTGGTCCTCGAGGTCGAGAGCGAGCGTCAGCGGGTACGTGGCGCCGCACTGGGGGCAGCTGAAGCCGCCGTCCCCGTCACCCCTGGGGAGGGTCCAGCGCACTACCGGTGTGGTCATGGTCAGCCCCTCGCCCTCGCCCTGCCGTACTCGCGCAGGTGGAGATCAGGCATAGGCGTACTCCGCCGATAGAGCTGGGCCCCATGCTGCGACAGGCGCGGGAGCGGGCCGGGTTGGGGCTGCGGGAAACCGCGCTCAAGGTGGCGCTGTCCGGCGGGTACGTGGCGCATCTCGAGGCAGGGGACCGCTCGCCGTCCCTGACTGTCGCCAAGCGGATAGCGGAGGCGCTCGAGCTTGGCGACGACGAGCAGGCGCTCTTGTACGGCGCGGCGGTTACGGACGCAGGGGCTGATCACCCTTGGCGCCGCGCGGCCTGATTCCTCAGCGCATCGCGAAGGAGAGCTTGGCGCCACTGACTTGTGTTACCCCCCCAGATGGACGCCTGAGATGGCGCCTCCGAAGTCAACGCCACAGGCTGAAACGTATGACAGAGGTGCATGGATTCACCCTCGATGTAGGCAGCAGGGCTCCCGTGTCACTCATGGCAAGCCTCGTCAGCGATATTGAGGTTGTTGCGCAAAGTGCCCTCGAAATGGCTACTCACGTGGCGCGCAGCGAGGCCGACAACCAGGTGATGGCCACGCTGCGGGAAGGCGGGGTGCGTGGCCTCATACAAGAAGCTCGCCGACGGGAGCTTCCGGGCAGCGTTGAGGACGAAGGTCGAGACCTTGTAGAACTGGAGCAGTACCTGCAATACACGTGGCGCGCTCGCGGGATGCCGGTGCCAAGGGAACACTTGCCCGTAGCGTTGTTGGCGGCTTGGCCTGGAGCCCCGCTTCCGTGGAGCAGACTCATCGACCTGCTTCGGGACGACGAGATGTCGCGGCGCCTTCCTCGTGAGCCGTACCGATTCCGGTCGATCAGTTACCGGAATCCCTTCGGTGCGGAGATCCTCGCAGAGGCGGGTGCCGCATCACTCGCCCTGGCAGCTCTCCTGAGGATCATTCAGGACTGGGGGCCCCGACGCCGACGACTGTCCGCCATCGCCGACAACGAGGCCGATCTGGCCAAGGTTCAAATCGAGTTGCGCCGCAGGCTCCTCGAAGGGCGAGAAGTTCCTCTGTCGCCGGATGCCGTCGAGCGTCTCCTTATTGGGGATCTACCGAAGGCTGTCGGCCGCCTCACTGCCCGTGAACTTCAGGTCCGCGGACCCGACGAGGAGGCAAGCGCGACTACAGGCGCCGACGAGGCAGAGGAGCATGAGGAGACAGATCGGTGACCACTGCTGCCGGCAAGCGCTCTGCAGCTTTCACAGCCCCATGACGGGGTTGTCCTCCCATGGGTCGCCTTCGTCGAAGTAACGGGCCAGGGAGGTCGAGTTATCCGCCCATCCGCCCTGCCGCGCGATGCGGACCATCGGAACTCCCCCACGCTGGGCTGCCGTGGCGAACCCGCGGCGCAGCGAGTGGCCGCGCCATCGCCCTTCGAAGCCGGCGGCCTCGGCCAGGCGCTCGACGACGTCGGAAGCCGCGTCGGGGGTGAGCCGGCCGGACGGGTCCCCAATCGGCTTGCCGTGCCGCATCATCGGCGGCGCGACCCGCCCGTGCCGGTCGATCCGGACGAACAGCGGCCCCTCGGCGCGGCCCGCCTCCCGCATGGCGGCGATCAGGGAGCGCAGTGCCCGGACGGGGCAGGTCGCAGGATTCTTGCCGTAGGGGACAGCCGACTCCGTGAAATTCTTCATCTTCACCCGGTAGATCGAGACGAGGTAGCCCTCGTCGCACTCGACGGGCTCGCCGATGTCGAGGCTGACGAGTTGTAGTAGGGCTGGGTCGGCTAGTCACCCTCCGGCCCGCCGTGACGGCTCGTGCCGCGCTCGTCGTCGAAGCGGTGCGAGTGACGGCGCCGAGACCGCCGCCCGACGGTTGCTGCCGTGACTGTCAGAGCCGGCGTCTAGCCTTCCGGCCATGGGACTTCATATTTCGGTTGGCATGCTTCAGAACATGGCCGGCGTCGAGGAGCACGAGGCGCTCGTACGCTGGCAGGAAAGATTCGACCTTCTCAGCCGGGCCTTGGCCGATGAGGGAATCGTCTGGCAGGAGCCGGCGTTGGACGAGCCGTCACGTCTGCGTTTCATAAGTTTCCCCACCAGCCACCTGCACCACCTGCGCCGCGTCTTCGTGCTGGCGGCCCGGGGCGAGTCCGTCACGCCCGCATCGGCCACCAGCGCTGAGCAGTACGAACGCGACGAGGACAAGGTCTTCGACGAGTCAACGATGATGAGCTCCCACCTCCTGTGCCACTCGGACAGTGCGGGCTTCTACGTGCCGGTCGACTTTGACGATCCACTCTTCCTACCGGCGGAGAAGCAGGTGGAGGGCGGCGGGATGGTCGGTTCCAGTCAGCAGCTGCTCGCCGAACTGTGCGGCTTCGCTCCCGCCATCGGAGTCCGGCTCGACCGGGACCGGCACCTCTCAGACGAGGAGAGGGCCCGCCTGGACACCGCATCCGACGACCTCTTCGACATGGAGAGGTCCGCCTGGCACCAGCTGTACCAGGTGTGCCGCACGAGCATCGCCACCGGTCGCGCCGTCGTGTTCCACTGACCGGACCGGGGACCGGCGCGGTGGTTGATGCTGCGGTTCCAGTCCCTGCCTGGCGTGAATGTCCTGTCGCGTTCGGCGCTGGTGTGGTGCGAAGTGATCGTTTCCGCGGTGAATCCAGCCGCCCACACGGGTGAGTTGGTTGCTCACGCCCTGTCGCAGACCACGAGGGCCGCGCTAGACCCACTCATGTGATCAAGAACCTGATGCGGCGCGGTCTGCCCGCGTTCGTCCTCGCTGTCCTGTCTGTGCTCGGCGCCGCTCCCGCCTCCCACGCCCTGGACACGCGGCCGGCCGCGGCTGCCACGCCCGTTTTCGACGCAGAACGGATAAGGCTCCCCGGCGGTTGAGCGAGACGTCTGACTCTCGACTCTTCCGCCGGGGAGCCTCGTTGGTGCACGGACCACGAACTCCTGGC
The DNA here is from genome assembly GCF_053646035.1 of Streptomyces sp. NPDC055287. Lineage (NCBI taxonomy): Bacteria > Bacillati > Actinomycetota > Actinomycetes > Kitasatosporales > Streptomycetaceae > Streptomyces > Streptomyces sp. NPDC055287. The sequence continues at coordinate 32,708 of NZ_JBSHNE010000047.1, forward strand.
GCACTCGAACGCCCTGGGCCGCAGGCTCCCTGCCCGAAGGAGCAGCAATTCCAGCTCTTCCATCGCTTCGGACGATGGGTCTGTCCCGTTGGCTGGACACGCCCGCTGCTCACTGACGGCAACCTCCCGGCGATGCCTTCACCCCCCGTGCGGAGATCGACACCTTGCGGGGTCGTTGTTACTGCGTCTCCCCGTTGAAGGCCCAGATGCTGAACGCTGCTCCCTGCGGGTCGCGCAGCGCAGCCAACGGCCCGACGGGGGTGTCGATCGGACCGTGAACGACGGCTCCGCCGAGTTTCCCGACGCGCTCGACGGCCTCGTCGACGTCCGCGACGCAGAAGTAGACGATCCAGCGAGGCTGGACGCCCTCGCGCTGCGGAGGGATGAGCCCGCCGATCATCTCCCCGCCCACCGTGAAGCCCGTGAAGGGGGTGCCGGCCAGATCGACGGTCGTCGTGGTGAGGCCGAAGACCTGCTCGTAGAACGCCGCCGCCGCCTCCGTGCGGGGGGTCATGAGCTCACTCCAGATGAAGGCGCCGGGCTCGTTGACCACCGTGGCTCCGATGTGGTCCTTCGCCTGCCACAGGCCGACCCCCACTCCGATGACATCCTCCCCGAACGCGACCCGGCCGGATTCCAGGGCATCGACCGGCGGCGTCAGCCGCCGGCCGCCTCGAAGCCGGTCGCCGTGGCGTCGACGTCATCGACGGCGAGGTAGGTCCGCCAGGTCGCAGAGGTTTCCTGCGTCGCCGTGCCAGGGGCTGGAGAGACCAGGGCGGCGACCACGCCGTCGTTCATGACCGCCACCGAGCAGGCCGAGCCCCCGTACATCGGTCGCTCTTCGAACTCCCAGTGAAACGACCGGCCGTAGAAGGACCGAGCCCCCTCCGGGTCGGTGGTCAGCAGTTCCACCCAATTGGGCGTGCCCTGGCGATAGGAAAGGCGGCGCGGCATCGCGGCTCCTCGTCGGTGTGGGGAAGCATCACGGACGCGAACCGGTGAACGTCGGCGAGGAGTTCAGGGTGTTCGCGCGCCGGTGCGGGAGATCTGGGCGTGGAACCCCGGTCGGACCGCGGGGAGATCGGGCGGCAGGACCGGGTATCTGGGGCGTCGGACCGCTCGTTTGCGCAGCTCAAGGGGATAGGAGGAAGGGCGAGCCATGACTCGATCCTTTCATGGAATCGAGTCTCTACTGAACCCGGAACGGTTCACAAAGAGGGGCGGGTCTGCAGGTTGCCCTTGGTGAGGAAGTCGAGGAGGATCTGGCGGCTGGTTTGCGAAGTGAGGCTGCCGTAGGCGTCGTCGAAGGCGTGTTCGGCGAAGGGCAGTTCCTTGAATGTGGTGTCTACGCCGTCGGCTCGGAGTGATGCGGCAAAGCCCTTGATGGTTTCGGGACGGGCGCTGCGGTCGCGGTCGCCCACGACGAGCAGCGTACGTTGCAGGCCTTTTCGGATGTCGGTGGTCGGGGAGACTTCGCGGTAGCGCTCGGGGTACTGGTCAGGGGTACCGCCGGTGAAGAGTTCTGCGGCCTCGCGGGAGCCTGAAACGTTCTCTTTCCACATCTGGGTGACGTCTGTGCCGGGGTAGAAGCCGACGACGGAGGACGGGGGCTTGGGGGTGGGGCCGTCGGTGGCATGGATCGTGCCGTTCTGGAGGCGGTAGGCGGTGTTCATGGCGAGAGTGCCACCGGCGGACATGCCGCCCATGGAGATGCGGGAGAGGTCGACGCTGTAATCGTCGGCGTGGTCCTGCACCCACCTCAGGGCGGATAGCAGGTCTTGCGGGGCGGCGTTCCAGGTGGGTCGGCTGGGGGTGGCCAGGCTGTAGTCGACGGCGATGGCCGCCACACCGTGGTCGGCCAGCCAGCGTCCCGTACCGCGCAGGTCGCTCTTGTCGAAGGTGCGGAAGCCTCCGGCATGGGCAAGGAGGATGGCCGGCACCTTGCTGTTCCGGCTGTGCTTGGGCAGGTACAGGTCAGCCTTGAGCGCCTGGCCGTCGCGGGCGGCGTACACCTGGGTCGTGTCCGGGGTGGCGTTGGGGTAGGCGAGCTGACTGAAGATCTCGCCGAAGGACACCTTCGTACCCGCCTTCTGTGCGGCACTGAACTGGATGCCGCCGATGGCCAGCGCGGCCACGATGGACAGCGTGGTGACCGCGGTGAGGACGCGGCCCCAGCGCGCCAGGCCGCTGCGCCAGGCCAAGGCTCCCAGGAGGACGCCGACTAGAGCGAGGATGGCTATGTGGAAGGGGTACTGGCCGCCGAGCACTGGACCGATCACACCGGCCTTGGGGATCGCCGGAAAGTATGCACCCAGCATGATCGTGGTGGTCAGGAAGGCCACGACGGAAGCGATCAGAGCGACCACGACGCGCAGCGTCCTCTTGACCCTGCCGGGAGGGATGGCCGCCGGCAAAGCGGCCGGGCGTCGGTTTGTGAACATGGCGGTGTTCCTTGGGAATGGGTGTGCGGGAGGCGGACTAAGCCTCCGTACTGGACGCCACGAGATTGGCGTTCCGGGGCAGTCCTCTGCGTCCCCCGCAGGAGCCATCCTGCGGCGTAGCCCTCCAGAGCTACGCGGGTCCGGGAGCAGCATGATGGAAATCTGTCAACTTGACCCGGTCCTGAAGGGGCCGGGCTTGGAGGTAGCGCCCAACTGGCTGTTGGGTTGGCTCCTCCGTCCAAGGCACCCGTTATGGGGTGGCTGGGACGCGTGACTCACGCCCCTCAGTCCACACGGTCTTGCCCTTGCGGGCGATGTTGTGGGACGCGTTGTCGTCCGCGTGCATGAGGGCCCCGCAGCACCGGCATGCGAACGTCGCTTGATCGACACGGTTTTTCCGGTCGATGTGACCGCACTCGGAGCATTGCTGGCTGGTGTACGCCGGATCGACGTAGACCAGCGG
>NZ_JBSHNE010000048.1:0-35399 GCF_053646035.1 Streptomyces sp. NPDC055287
CCAGCCCCGCACTCCCAGTAACGTCCACTACACACTGAGAGTCACCAAGCACCCCACCTGACCTGCACCGACGTGCTAACTCACCGGCATTGCAGTTCAGAAGGCACTTTCGCGTTCCCGCTCAGATTCCGGGCCCCACACGAAGTGAAACCGCGAGGCTAGCTATGAACGCTCAGGGGCGGCAAAGAGCAGCAGCCAGCGGGGGGATTGTGGCGATCCTCGGCCTGGTAGTCGCCATCATCTCGTACCTTTTTCCCAATGATGGAGGCACCGATAGGGATGAGCCCTCCTCGCCACCGGGTGATGCCATCGTCGAGGATACGAACAGCCGTGCTCCCCGCAGTACCGTGGCTGTCCCGGGAATGCTGCCGAACCACTTTGTAGGGAAGTGGCGTGGGTCGGGAACCGTCACAGTCGTCTATGCCGACGGTGTTACGGCGAAGGAAAGCCTGCCGATCACCATCACTATTTCTGCACCAGATATCCCCGGCAATAAGGTGGGCGATTTCTTCTTTAATTCCGCCTGCGTGGGTGACCTAATTCTTGAACGGTCCACAAGGAATTTGGCGCTTCTGAGGGAGGATTCTTCGGTTACCGGTCCCCCCTGCCTCCCCCTCGGCAAGGTGGAGTTGACGTATCGAGCAGATGGTCAGCTCGATTACGTGCACGATGTGCCGAAGGTTTCTGGACGGCTCGCCCGTGGGTAACACGGCGATCGGGACCTCGGCCTGGGAAGGAGACGTGGCGTCGCGTGCATCCGGTCCCTGGTGGGGTGGGCGCGCGCCTGTCTGAATGGCGGCACGGCCTGAACGAGCCGGGCAGGCCGCGCTGGGCCGCAGCCGGGGCGACCGCCGCGCCCACCAGCAGCCCGCGCAGCTACACCTGCTCAAACCAGGGCGGCGGCCGAACCGTACCGTGAACTGCTCCGGCCTGATCACGGCTCAACAACGTCCTCGCGGCCGGGGGCTGGCTTGGCCGTCCTACGGAGCCGGGCTGATGTCGCCGTTGGTGTTCATGTCGAAGACGCCCTGGGTCTTGCCGTCAACCTTCAGGTGCTTGAGCCAGTGCTTCGAGAGGTTGTGCACGTTCTTGTGCTGCATCTCCCACGGCACCGAATGCCCGGCGCAGGCCAGCTTGACCATCAGCTTGTGGGTGCCCGCGATGGCGTTGTAGAGCGAGGGGACCGAGAAGTTGAGTTCCGGATTTGGGTTGGGTGGCGACGTGTTCACCTGCGTGTCGTGCTCCCCGTACGCGATGAGGACCGGCACGCTGCCGCCGAGGACGCCCGCCTGCGCCGCGGTGGTCTCGTTCCAGCCCCACCGGGCGAAGTTCCTGATTCGGCTGAGCCCTTCAGCCGGCCCCCACGTGCTGCCAACCGGGTCGCATTTCATGATCGCGTCCCACACCACGTCGCGCATCTCGGGTTCGCGCTGGCCCTCGCAGTGCACCTCGTTGCCCCACCCCGTCCAGAATCCCGATTTCGTGCCCAGGAACGTCGGGAAGCCGCTCAGCGGCAGCGAGGCGGGGGCGTTCGACGTGCCCTTGGGCGGGAAGATCGGCGCCAGCAGGAACAGGCTCGACACCTTGCCGGGGTTCTTGACCGCGTACGGCCCCATCGTGAACGCGGCCGCGGACCAGCCGATGAAGGCGACCTTCTCCACCTTGCGCTCTCTGATGATGTACTCCACGACGGTGTGCAGCTCATCCCGGTCGCTGTTCGAGTTGGTCAGCTGGAACGGATAGTTCGGCGGGCCCGGCGTGAAACCCGGAGGTCTCGGCGTCAGAAGGCTCTGCTGGGTGGGGTTGACGTTGCGCGGGTCGTCCATCTTCGGCCGCGGCGACAGCCCCGAGCCCTGGAGGTCCATCATGAAGACGTCGTAACCGGCCTTCGCCAACGCCTCGGCCCAGTTGTACGACTTGTACTCAAGATCGAAGCCCGGGACCACCGGAACGCTCCGGCCGTGGAGCATCAAAACGGCCCTGCGCTCGTCGAGGTGGCCGAGGGACGTGCCGTCGCGCTCCCGCACGAAGAGTTCGACCAGCTGGCCCGCGTTCGCGGGGACGGTGGAGGTGTGGGGTACCGCGTGGTCGGTCAGGGTGACAGGCATGAGGGTCCGTTCTGTGAGTGCGACCGGGGCGTCGTGCCCTGGCTAGGCCAGGCTCGACGCGCGGGCCCGTCCGCGCCACAGCAGGGGGTCCGGCGGTGTGACGTTCACCGCTCCGGGCGGGGGACTTGGGTGCTCGCGCGGCTGCAGTCGCCGTTACGTCACAAGCGGTGCAGCCAGGCGAAGGTTCGCTCGAACATCCAGTGGTAGGTGCCGTGCCGTGTTCTGCGGCGGGCGATCGCGGGCACGATGCCGCGGGCGCGCGGACCTGGTCACGGTAGACGTCGTGGTCGTAGCCGCCGGCCGCCCTGCCCGGCCTGCTGGCTGACTTCGCCGCCCACCCCGACTTGCAGGCTCACATCCGGTCGCGCTTTTTGGCTCCTGCCAGGGTCTGGTCGAGCTGTTCGAGCGCGCTGTCCAGCGCGGGGAAACCGACGTCAGCGTCCCCGTCGATCTGGTCCTGGACACGCTGGCCGGGGCCGTCTTTTTCCATGTCGGGCTCCTCGGCGAACCGGCCGGGCCGCGGCTCGTTACCGAACTGGCCGCCATCGTCGGTCAAGGAATTGAGACCCGATGAACAGCTGGGTCCTGACCGCCGGCATAACCGCCGCGGGAGTCGCCGCGGTCCACATCATTGCTGGTGGACGCGACGTCGTCCGGCCCCTGCTGGCTGGTGATGTGCCTGCCGAACCACGCCGGGTGCTGCACGCCGTCTGGCACATGGTCTCAGTCGACCTGGTCCTGGCCGCGGCCGCGTTGATTTGGCTATCTCTGGCCGACCGGCCCGGTGGCGATGCCATGGCCTGGCTGATCGCCGCCCACTTCGTGGCCTCGGCCGCGTTCCTGGTGGTGACACTGGCGGCCGGCTGGTCGAAGCCGTTGCTGCGACTGCCGCAATGGATGTTGCTCCTGCCGGTGGCGGCACTGGCCGCCGTCGGCGCGGTCTGAACCGCCAAGTGCACAATCTCAGATGGCGGGCTCTGGGAGCGCTGTACCCGGGCGCGCCCGGGCTTCCCGGCGAATGATGGAGGCAGTCGTGCGCCCTAGGTACGGAGGTCCATAGTGGACAATGTTCGAACTCTATTCGAGGTCGATCTTGAAGATATCGATCTACCTGAGTGGGATGCTCTTGGAGAGCTCGTCGAGTGAGTCACCATCGTGCATGGGCGCGGAGGAGCTAGACAGGACAATCCGCAATCGCAGCGTAGTACCCGAGTTCCTACGGCACGCCGCTGCCTGCCCCACGCCAAGCCACATGGAATGCTCTACCTTCCGCAGCATCCTTCGGGACGCCGCGTCTGGCGCCGTGATGCGCCGCGCGCCAGCTCCCGGAGCCTCTGGTCCCGGTGACGGCACGCGAGGAATCAGGTGGAATCCGAGTCGCGTAACGTCGTGATCTGTATCAGTCGGATGAGTCCGCCCGGAATGATCACGTAGTCCGCTGCCGAGGCTATCGCCAGGGCTTGATCTGGAGCTTGCACGGACACCGGATAGTGCAGGGCCACGTCCCGCTGGGCGATATCTCGCTCTAAGGAGACCATATGGCAACGGCCATGGACGCGGGTGCCGTCATCCATCAGCACCTCCACGATGGGATCGGATTCTCCGCGCGGGGTCTGTAACAGGTCAGACCAAATGGTGCCCGGGTGGTTAGAGAAGTTGCTGCCGTTTCTCGTTCGACCTCGTATGTCTCCTAGAACGGCACACGTCATAGCGCTGAAGATAAAGAGCAGGCAGGCGGATCGTGCGAGATGCCAGGGGTGGGACCGTAGATACTTGTTTCCGGACACGATGCCCTCGAGGGTAGCCAGCCCCGGAACAGCTTCGGCGAGCATGAATAGGCTTCCCCCCACGGCCACCGCCACGAACGTGCCCACGGCGAACAGCTCGGCGATCTCGCGTACCGAACCACGCTGCTCTCGTAGGCCACGCCGCTCGTACCGTACGAGGTAGAGGTAGCCAGGCACGGCGACGAAGATTAGGGCCACCAGTCCCATCAGGCTCGACGGCATGCGGCACCTTCCATGGCCGGGGTGGATTGGCTACGGCCGGGAATGGACTGATGGTCACGCAGGTGGTTAAGAATCTGGCCCGGAGGGAGCGGGAGGTCGGTCGGGGTCTGGAGGGGGATCCTGGCGCTTGGCCGTGGTCCAAGCGCCCTTGCGGTACTCCATAGGCTCGTCATCCGGGTCAACACCGATGGTTGGCTGCTTCGCCGGAAATTTACGCGGGCCCTGTTGCACGTCTTCCGATTCCGGCGGACCGGCGGGTGACGTGTGTTCATTTGCCTGTTCATCGTTCAACTTCGAGACTCCCTTCGGTTCATCGGACTCCGTACGCGGTAAAGCCAGCCCAGCGGGGCATCTTCTCTGGTGCGTCGTCTTCGTCCAGCAGCTCTACGGCTGTTCGTCGAGTCGCTTCCAAGGGAGCGCACCCCGCTGCCCTGTGTCCGAACCACTTCTCGGAATAGCGTGACGCGGCACCGGACCATATGGGAATCGGGCTGGCGAGAACGAACCCCGCTCCTGCCTCGTGTAATGCGTGCACCAAGGCGTTCGCTTGGTCACCGCCTAGTTCGAATGGCTCGTCCAGGCTTCCCTCGTCCGGCTCCACGAGGGCTCCGTGGCCGCCGCTGCGATCGGTGGACGCCCGCCAACTGGTGCGGCAGGCTACAAGCACGACTTCCTCGAAGCGCATACGCCCGAGTGAGACTTCGCCAGCCTCGACGCAACCATCCGCCATCGCCACACCACCGCGGAACGGCGCCTCGGGCGCCGCGAAGCCGTGTGTACCAATGCATAGCACGGCGGTCTCTCCGGGGACGCGCGAGCCTGAGTGCAGCAAGGCCCGCAGCGCGGCGGTGTCCGCGGCTCGATCGATGACTGGCGGACCATACAGCCGATCTGGCGTGAGAGAGCTGGAGAGCTTATCCACCAGGCGGTGCACCGGATCGAACTGCCGCTTACCAGTGAGCAGTTCAGTGACGCCGACGAGGGCCACGCGCAGCCGTGCGCAAGGGTGATGGTCCAATGCTGGTATGCAGGCCAGGTTGGGGACGACCCCGATGGCTGTATCGCGGACGAGGTGACGATTCTGGTGGCGGACCACTGTCCATGGCAAGGCGTGCAGTCGGCCGTGCGGTGACAGCAGGCAGGTGCCAGCCGCGGCAATCACGTCAGCGAACGACTCGGGGATGAGGTCGCTCAGATGGATACCGTAGTCGTCCCAAAAGTTTATGGGCTGCGGCTCTTCGCCCGACAACAGCAGACGATGGTACGAATCAAGAGCGCGGTGAGTCTTCTTGGACAACGGTTGTACTGCCATCCGCAGCCCTTCGTCGGCGGTCGCCAGGGCCGCCACAATGGTGTGGCGCTGTTCGTACAGACTCAGCGCGACGCAAGCACCGGCCCGGGTCCCCGATGCATGACTGCCGTACGCTGCCAGGTAGTTGATGAGTGTGGCGGGGTCGAAAGGCGGGTCATGCCGAAGCACTTGCCACCGTGGATCCACGGCACGGATCCGGGTGAGCAGCGTGGCTCGGCGGTGAGAGAGCTGCTCGGCCAAGTCCGACTGCCCCTGGCGCTCAGCGAGTCCGATGCGCTCGGTGAGGTCGTGAAACTCATGCCGGTCCGGCTGTTCGTCAGTGAGCGGTGCAGCCGGACCGGCGGTACGGGCCAGTGCCAATCGAGCGGTGAAAGCTCGCGCCTTGAGCAAGTCGGTCACCAGCGTGGCCAGCTCGGCATTGTCGGTCTCCTGTGCCGCTTGCAGGGCCTCCTCGAACAGTGGTTGGCGGAAGCGCAGGTGCAAGGTGTCGAAGCGGTGACCGAGTGGGCCCCGCAGTAGCCAGTCCGAAGCAACGATTGCCCGGCGGTATGCCTCCGCCGCCGGGCCAGGTGCGCTCAGAGCCCGGTGTACCCGCGCTCGCTCCGTCTGCAAGCTCGCTTCCGCCGCGTGATCAGGATGGGCCTTCAGGTAGACCTCGCCGCGGCGGCACCAAACGAGAGCCTCCAGATACTGGCCGTGTAGTCGAGCGCCTTCGGCGCGCATGCGGCAGTAAACGGCACCTTTAACTCGCTTGAGGTGCGCTCGCATGGACGTCGTGTCCCCGCCGGAGTCACAGCCGACGGGAGCCGTCCCAAACAGTGGCGCAGCGCGGTCGAGCCAGCGAACCGCCTGCTCCGGCTGTTTCTGGCCCAAGGCGCAAGCGGCGAGTTGCAGCATGCCTATTTCGGTCAGGCCTTGCTGCTCGTAGTGCGGCATGAGCATCAGGTACGCCTTCTCAGCCTCTGCAGGGTGCCCTGTATCGCGCAGAGCGCCGGCTTTTGTATCGAGCACCTGCTGATAGACGGTCGAGGCTGCGAGTAAGTGACCGGCTGAGGCCGATTCTCCCTGCCGGGTCAGCTCCCTGAGGGCGGCCTCGTCGAGCAACGGTCCGTGTGGCAACAGCTCTCTCAGTTCCCGCTCCAGAGGCGCTTGAACCTTCAGAAGCCGTCTCTCAACCGGTCATGGAACGTGCAGGTCGAACAGGGGTCCTGGTCGGGTGATCTTCCGGCTGTTCGCGCATGAGGGCAGGGCCTCTCGGTAGCTCGGGGATGCGAATCTGACCGAGCGATGCCGGGAGGCCCTGTTGTCGTTGTTGTACGCGCCCACGCCCACCGAGTTCAACTCGTCCGTCGTGTCGTGCGATTGCCTCGCGCACGTGTATGGCAACGCGGCCGATCATCCGGACCGGGAACGCCGGTATCCCTCGGACATGTCGGACGCGGAATGGATGGCCGTCCGGCCGCTGTTGCCGGTGCCGGCCTGGCTCCAGGGGCGGGGCGGGCAGCCCGAGGGCTACTGCCACCGCCAGATGCTGGACGCGATCCGCTATCTGGTCGCGGGCGGGATCTCCTGGCGGGCGATGCCCGCGGACTTCCCGGCCTGGGGGCGGGTCTACGCCTTCTGTGCGCCGTGAGGCGCTTCGTTGTATCCCCGACTCACTCGGGAGGAACTTGGAGGAATGTTTCTGGGTCGCCTGACTTACCTGGAGGCGAAAGCCGAAGGGGACAACAGCATGTCAGGAAAGCGGTGGCCGTCTGGAGGTATCCAGGGCGGAGAGCCGCAAGACCCGCGCGATACGGCCAAGGCTGGATTGCTTGAAGCCCAATCTCCAGCGGCAAAAATAGAAACTCACCGGAACGATACCTGAAACCGGTGCCCTTTCCTTGCCGGGCTCTGAAGAACGGGTTCGTACGGCAACCTCCAAGGAGAGGGGCGTCGCCCAGTGAGGGCGGTCAAGGAGATGAGTGGGCGGCCTACGTCGCGCTCGATACGTACAGCGAAGACGTACCACGGGATCGCCTACGGGGCGCGAGCCCTACGGCGACGGAGTGCCCATAGTAGTCGCCGGAGTTACGACCGGCCATGAAGTCCGGGAAAGCCGGAATGAGGGCGAAGGGGCACAGGTGAACTCGGCGTCCAGTAAGGGGAGGTATGCGCAATGCAGAGCGCCGAAACGGTGCTGGACGTCATCCGGGAACGCGGCAGGCGAAGCCTGCCGTTGGAAAGGATCTACCGGCAGCTGTTCAATCCGCAGCTCTTTCTGATGGCCTATGGGCGCATCTACCGGAATTCCGGTGCGATGACGCCTGGGGTCACCGGGGAGACCGTGGACGGCATGTCACGGGCGAAGATTGACACGATCATCGGCACACTGCGGTCGGAGTCGTATCGATGGACGCCCGTCAAGCGGGTCTACATTGACAAGAAAGGCGGTGCGAAGAAGAAACGCCCGCTTGGCCTGCCTACGTGGTCGGACAAACTGGTCGCCGAGGTCGTACGTCTGTTATTGGAGGCGTACTATGACGTCCAATTCTCCGATCGCTCTCACGGGTTCCGCCCCAAGAGGGGCTGTCACACCGCGTTGCAGGACGTGGTGAAGTACTGGACCGGAACGCGCTGGTTCATCGAGGGAGACATCTCCGACTGCTTCGGCAGCCTGGACCACGAGGTCATGCTCGCGATCCTCGGGGAGAAGATCCACGATGGCCGGTTCCTGCGGCTGATCCGGGCCATGCTCAGGGTCGGGTACTTGGAAGACTGGCGGTGGAACGCCACGCTGAGTGGGGCTCCCCAAGGCGGTGTGGCATCGCCCGTCCTCTCCAACATCTATCTTGACAGGCTCGACCAGTTCATTGAGCAGAAGCTGCTGCCGGAATACAACCGCGGCAGAAAAAGACGGCATCATCCCGAGTACCATCGGCTCGACAGCCGGATGTACTGGGCGAAGCGACGCGGAGATCGCGCCGCAGTACGGCAACTCCGGCTCCAAATGCGGAGCCTTCCGAGCAAAGACCCTTATGATCCAGGCTTTCGGCGCCTACGGTATGTCAGGTATGCCGACGACTGGCTGCTCGGTTTCGCTGGGCCCAAGCACGAAGCCGAGGAGATCAAGGCGCGGATCACAGCATTCCTTCTGGATGAACTCCGGCTGGAACTCTCCGAATCCAAGACCCTGGTCACGCACGCCACCAGCCAGGCGGCGCGCTTCCTCGGCTATGAGGTGAAAGCTCAGCGATGCGACACGAAGCTCACGGGACCACGACGCTCCATCAACGGTGCCATTGGGCTTTTCTTGCCACGCAAGGTAATCCGGCAGCGTTGCGCCTCCTACATGGGTGGCGGGAAACCGAAACTCCGTGGTGTGCTTCTCCACGACAGCGATTTTTCAATCGTGGCGACATACCAAGCAGAGTACCGGGGACTCGTGCAGTACTACCTTCTCGCCCAGGACGTCACCCGCCTAAACCGCCTGCAATGGGTGATGGAGACCTCCATGCTCAAGACACTGGCATCGAAGCACAGATCGACCGTCACGAAGATGGCCCGCAAGTACAAGGCGACCATCGACACCCCGGACGGCCCTCGAAAATGCTTTGAAGTCATCGTCGAGCGCGGAGGTGAGAAGAAGGCGCTGGTTGCCCGCTTCGGCGGCATCCCGCTCAAACGGCAGCGCGCAGCGGTAATGGCCGACCGAGAGCCGTTGAAACCCAACCACATCAGCACCACCGAGTTGGTGAAGCGGCTCCTCGCGGACTGCTGCGAGACATGCGGATCAACGAGCCGGATTGAGGTCCATCACATCCGGAAACTCGCCGATCTCAAGCAACAGGGCCGAGCCGAGCGCCCCGTGTGGGTGAAGTTGATGGCAATGAGACGACGTAAGACCCTGGTCGTCTGCCGGCCTTGCCACGAGGACATCCACGCGGGACGAGCAACCTCATCCACCCGGAAAAGATCACTGGAGAGCGGTGTGCTGGGAAACTAGCCCGCACCGTTCGGGAAGGGGCCGTCGGAAAAGGACCCGGGCCACGGGCACCTCGTCGGCGGCCTACTTCACTCCGCCGCTGGCGCGAGCACGGGCTGATCAGCGAGTTCCACGACCGGCTGCGCGGACGGGTGCGTGAGCGGGAGGGCCGTGAGGCGGAGCCGACGGCCGGGATCATCGATGCGCAGTCGGTGAAGGCCGCGGCCTCGGTGCCGTCCGTCTCGCGCGGCTACGACGGCGGGAAGAAGGTGGGTGGTCGCAAGCGGCACATCGTGACCGACTGCCTCGGTCTGCTGCTGGTCGTCGCGGTGACCGCCGCGAACGTTGGAGACCGGGAAGCCGCGGTGGGCCTACTGCAGCGGCTGCGCCGCCTGCACCGTGAGATCACCCTGGTCTGGGCCGACGGTGGTTACACCGGCGATCTGGTCGACTGGTGTCGTCAGAAACTCGCGTTCACCCTGGAGGTCGTCAAACGCACTGACGACATGCGGGGGTTCGTGGTGCTGCCGAGACGCTGGGTGGCAGAGCGCACGTTCGCGTGGTTGATGCATTCGCGCCGGCTGGCCCGGGACTACGAGACATTGCCGGCCAGCAGCGAGGCGATGATCCGGTGGTCGATGGTCACGCGGATGAGCCGGCGTCTGGCACGGCCACCGGCCGCCCGCCGGCGCTGAACATTCCCGATGTCTCCTGCACGAGCCACCCGCGGTCCGCCAGACGCCTGGCCTTCGACCGCACCCCTTCGACCTTCGCCGGCGTCGTCTCCAGACCCAGCTCCACCGCGATCTCCCTGGCCTTCAGCGGTCCTTGACCCGCCCGGGGCCGCTCCTCCAGCACACCCAGAATCCGCTGGTAGTCCGGCGCCAGCACCGTCACCGGCAACCCGTCCCGCCACGGCGGCACCGTCGAGCCCGGCACCGGCGCGGGCACCGTTTCCTGCTCAGCCTCGGCCCCGGTCACGGCGGTGGTTTCGGCAGCCGAGGCTGCCAGGGCCTCGACCAGCTCTTCCCGCGCGATCACCCGCCGGTCCAGCTCGATCTCAGCGGCCTCCAGCACCCCGGCCAACCGGGCGACTTCCTCCCGCAGCCCTTCCACCCGAACCCGGGCCGCCGTCTCCCGCCCCTCCAGCATTCCCAGCACCGACGCCATCGCGCACCCCTCGATCACGGAGCGGAAACAAGACGCCGCAGGCCTCCCTCATTCCGAGCTAGACCATGCCTGACCAGCGGAAAACAAGCGATCATGTTCGGTTGAGATACGGCTTCTGAGGTTCCGACGGCGACCCATCTGCCTGGAGCGGCCTTCCTGGTTGCTCTCGTCCCGACGAGGACCCCGATCTGGAGCCGACCGTCCGCATCTATGTCGTCCCGTACGAGATCACGTACTGGGGCGTGGAACAGGTTGCCGACCAGGTGGAGCGCAGTGGCATCGCGTTCGAGCAGAGTGAACCTAAAGCAGTGGAATGATCACCCAGTGGCTGGTGACTGAGGTTGCGCTTCAAGCCGCATAGGACGTGCCCGAGGGCGGCACCCCGGTGATCTCCCGGGTTAGGCTCCCGCGCATGAACAGCGAGAACCCGCAAGCAGACCGGTTCATCGGCGAGTTCCAGGAGCTCAAGCACGGCCGGTCCGACGGCCCTTCGCTCCGTGCTGCCATGCGCGATCACGCAGGCCCGGACGAGCTCCGCCTCGTGGAGTATCTGCGCTCGGGCTCGACCCTCGCCGCCACTGGGGCTAGCGTTCACGACGTTCTGAGTCCCGGCCGCGAGCTGATCGACGGACTGCATCTACTGACCGACGGGCGATGGTTCTGGTACTCAGACCTCGCTCACTATGTCGAGCTGTACCACGTCGCCTTGGACGAGCGGTTCGTTCAGCATGCACGAGACCAGAACTGGGCTGCACCCCCGCTGACCACTGCTGAACTCATCGAGATCGGAGAGACCCTCTTCGACGGTGACAGGGCCTGACCCGGCGCCTGGAGATCCTGACGGCGGCCTGCGGCGCATCAGTCCCCGGCCCGGCGGTGTGGCCGGTCAGTCCATTCGCTAGCGGCTGATACCAGCAGCTAGCTATGGTGGTAGGCATGGGAAAGCAGACGAACATCCGACTGGACGACGCCGTCAAGGCAGCCGCCGAGGAGCGGGCCAAGCGCCGCGGCCTGAGCCTCCAGGGGTACGTGGCCGATTTGATCGAGGCCGACGTGAACCAGTCACGCGCCGCTTTCATGGCCGGCGCCGCGGCATTCCTGGCCGCGTACACGGACAGCTTCGAGACGGAGCTCGGTGAGGACCGCTACCCCGGTCTCCCGGAGGGACTGGCCGCGACCGCGCCGAGGAACGCGGCGTGAACCTGCGAATCGACCTCGCCTGGATCCTGGCAGTCGCACAGCAGATCCCGGGAGACCCCCAGGTCGTCGACTACGGCGTGCCGGTTGCAGCAGAAGCACGTCATCGGGCGGAGGTCCTCGACCGTGAGGTCTACCCCGAGCCCCATCACAAGGCCGCTGCGCTGCTGTGCGAGCTGGCGAGGAACCCCAGCCTGGAGGCCAGGAACCTGCTGTTCGCGGCCACGGTGACTGCCGCCTACCTGTCGGCGTGCGGCCTCCCGGTCAGCCCCGGCCAGGACACCGTTCTCCCCTTGGCCCGCGCGGCTAGGGACGGGCTTTCCGTGCGGGAGGTCGCCGCTCAGATCAAGACCTGGACGAGCTGATCCACTGGCCACGGACACCCGCAGCTGCGGCGCGGCGTAGGCCTGCTGGCCACAAACAATCACGAGGCTTCCCGCAGAAGGGCAGGCACCGGGCCGACGCGGCCCCAGAGCCTGATCCTCCCGGGCCAGGTGGTCACCGGCTGGTGGCAGACCCCGACGATGCCTGGCAGCCGGTGCGCTGTGGCACCGGCTCGTAGTGACGTGGGAGCTGGAGATCCACGCCCCCAGCCCCCAGGACGCCGCCCAGCGGGCCTACGACCAATTCAAGGGGCACGGCACAGGGGACTGCTTGCTACCCGTCCTGGAGGTCACCGGGCCGGGCCGTGATGATCGCCAGCCGCGGGGAACGCCGAAGCCCAAGCCTGATCCGACCGCCCCGGCGTTCGCGCCGTCTCCCTGCCCTGCTCACCGCCCCCCCGGGCCCCGTGTCCGCCCCGCCGTTGTGGGGCCACAGGGCGTCCACCGTCTCCGCGTGCCTCACTTTCGTCTACTTCTGCACCAACGACACGAGGCGAGGCCGGCCAGCCTTATGTGGTGGGAGTGATCACGGAGCGCTGAACCTCCAGGATGACCGCCGTACCGGCTACGGATCGGTCCTCATGCATGGTGATTACCTGGCCGGGCTGAAGGTGTCGCCACTGGGAGGCATCGAGAGGAGCGAGTCGTACCGAGGCTCGCCCACCGGGCTCCAGGAAGGGTGTGAACTCCACCCAGAGCCGCGCGATGTTGAGCTCCGTCTCGCCGGTCGGGGTTCGGTTTCCGATGTTCCACATCGGGCGCAGGACGCCAGCTCCGGCAATGTGCGTCTGTCGTCGGGCATCGGCAGCCGGGCGGAGGGTGAGGTCGGCTCGGACGATGCCGTGTCGGGTCTCATAGCTGCGCCAATGACACCAAGCCGCGCTGGCCTCAAGCCGCATCTGCTCGGCGGCGGTGGCCAGGGTCTCCCAGAAGCTGAGTGGAAGGGGCTGGACGTCACCGAGTTCCTCCAGCAGGTCGAGAGCCACTTCCCACTCATCGTGAGTGAGGTACTCCCAGACATCGTTCACCGTGATGTCGTTCTCAGTCGCGATCTCCTCAGGAACCAGCAAGGAAGCGGCTTCCAGCAGCTTGGGGACGTCCATGCCCTGATTCTGGACCTCCTCTGCCGCAAGGCAGTCACTGGGGGATACCCGGTACGACCACCACGTTCGTGCAGTGAACAGACCAGATGCGGCTCTGCTGGTACGAGCTGCTCGCGTGCTTCGCGACGATGCCCTCGATCTGCGGGTCGTGCAGGCTCTCGTACCAAAGGAGCGCAGTCTCGGGATCGTCGGTCGCCGGTACGGCCTGAATCGGCGGCCGCACGTCCGCCAGCACATCCAGGAGCAGCGCCCGGCGCTCCACGGACGTCCTTGCCGAACCCGAGTGGGCCGATCTCCTCACGCCCGCCGACCGGCGCGGCCTGACCCCGCTGTTCTGGTCCCACGTCCGCCCGTACGGAGATCTCGACATGGACACCCGCCTAGACCTTGCGGCGGTTGCTGTTGATCCCCACACATCGACTGATGCAGACGCCCGGAGCACCGCAGAACAATGATTGGCACTGTGCGGACTTCCGCAGACGAGGCCAACAGGCAGGAAATAGTGAGGGCCGAAAAGCGCCCCGCCCCGACCGAGCCTTGAGCGAAGATGAAGAGATGACGATTAAGCGCGTGGTGTTGGTCGTGACGTGCGTGGTAATCGCCGTCCTGGGGTGGGCGTCCGCCGTCTCGCAATGGGAGACAACGAGCCGGATCGCGACAGTGGCCTCCGCTCTCGCAGGTGTGGCAGCGGTAGGCATCGGGATCTGGGCAGCGCTCCCTGGCGCCAGCCACTCAGCCATCGTCGTTCGCGAAACCAGCACCGCCAAGACAGCAGGCAAGGGCAACGCGGTCACGGGCTATCACGGGAGCGGATCTGCGAACCCCGTCACGTAGAGCGGACCGGCGATGCCGAAGCGACCGGAGACGGCGACGCCATCAGCGGGTACAGCGAGAAGTAACCCAGGGCATCAGCAGGGGGAGCGGTATGGCGGGACGGCGGGGTACCGAGGTTCGGGACACAGGTCAAGCGACTTCCGGGCCAGCAGGAGTATGGATCAGCGGATACCACAGCGGCGACATCACGACCGTGCACGTGCATGGGCGGGAGCCGGTCCCCTGGCCGCACCAGGTCGGTGTCATTCCCCGCGAAGCAGCGGCCTTCCAGGGACGAGACGAGACCGACCAGCTGCGGGCCGCGGTGACTAGCAGCGGCACCGCGGTGCTGTGCCAGGTGCTACGCGGCACCGGCGGCGTCGGCAAGACCCAGCTCGCCGCCCACTACGCCCGGCAGGCGTGGATTGGGGGCGAATTGGATGTGCTGGTCTGGGTCAGCGCCAGCAGCCGCCCCGCCATCGTCTCCGCATACGCCCAGGCTGCCGAAGAACTTCTCGCCCTCGAACCTGGTGACCCCGAGCGATCCGCACAGGCGTTCCTGAGATGGCTTGAACCTAAGCCGCCAGGATCCGAGCCCGCGTGCCGATGGCTGGTCGTCCTGGACGATGTCGCCAACCCCGTTGACGTGACCGGGCTGTGGCCGACGAAGAACCCACACGGCCGCACGGTGGTCACCACGCGCCGGCGCGATGTCGCTCTGCCTGGCCATCGGATCGACCTCGGGGTATTCACTCCAGATCAGGCAGTCGCCTACCTGACTGACTTCCTTGCCGAGCACGGACGGCACGATGACCCGGACGAGATCCGTGCGCTGGCCCAGGACCTTGGCCATCTGCCGCTAGCCCTCTCGCAGGCTGCTGCCTACATCGTCGATGCCGGCATTTCGATCGGCTGCTCGCGATGTACCCACCGGCAGTGCCCCAGCTACCGCCGTCGGCTCGCCGACCGCGCAACCAACCTCGCTAGCATGCTGCCCGAGCCCGGCACGCTGCCGGACGACCAGGGCGCCACCCTGGGCGCTACGTGGTCGCTGTCGATCGAACGCGCTGACAACCTCAACCCCGCCGGTCTCGCCCGCCCCGCGCTTCAGCTCGCTGCCATGCTGGATCCGAACGGCATTCCCCAGAGCATCCTGATCAGTGGGCCTGCCCGAGCCTATCTCGCTCAGCACCGCGCCCAGGCTGTAGCCGAGCAGAGCACCGCGGATGAAGTGACGGAGCTGGACGTGTGGGGCGCACTCCGTGCTCTGCACCGTCTGAGCCTCATCGACCACGATCCCGACTCTCCACAGCAGTCAGTGCGCATTCACCAGCTCATCCAACGCGCCACCCGCGACACTCTCAGTCCTCAGGACCGTAGCCAGACCGTCCGTGCCGCCAGTGACGCCTTACTCGAGGACTGGCCCGACCCTCACCTCCCGCTGGCTCAGACCCTGAGAGCCAACGCACAAGCCGTCATCCACTGCGCTGGAGACGCCCTATTCAGCGGGAGTAAGCACCATCACCTGCTTATGCACGTTGGCGTTAGCTTGAGCAAGGCGGGCCAGTTCACCGCTGCCGTGAGGCACTTCCAGGATCTGGTGGACAGGGCTCGGGCATCTCTCGGTCCGGACCACCCTGAGACCCTGGATGCTCGGGACAACCTTGCCGCGAACCGAGGACAGGCTGGCGATGAACCGGTGCGGTAGAGGCTCTAGCTGAGCTTCTGACCGACCGGCTGCGGATCCAAGGACCCGACCATCCTAACACTCTGAACGCTCGCATCGGTCTTGCTCGATGGCGGGGCGAGGCTGGAGACGCGGCCGGAGCTGCGGAGGCTTTCGCCGAACTGCTCACCGACCACCTGCGGATCCAAGGACCCGACCACCCAAGCACTCTGAACGCTCGCACCGGTCTTGCCCGATGGCGGGGACAGGCTGGAGACGCGGCCGGAGCTGCCGAGGCCCTAGCCGGACTGCTCACCGACCAGGTGCGGATCCAAGGACCCGACCATCCCAGCACTCTGGAAACTCGCCACGGCATCGCGGAATGGCGCGGGAGCGCGGGGGATGCCGCCGGAGCTGCGGAGGCTTTGGCCGAGCTTCTGACAGACCGGGTTCGGGCTCTCGGCCCTGACCACCCCGAGACCCTGAACGATCGGTCCTGTTTGGCAGGGTGGCGGGGCGAGGCTGGAGACGCGGCCGGAGCTGCCGAGGCTTTCGCTGAACTGCTCACCGACCAGCTGCGGATCCAAGGGCCCGACCACCCAAGCACCTTGCGGGCCCGCCTTGGGATGGCCGTCTGGCGGGGCGAGGCTGACGCGGCTGGAGCTGCCGAGGCCCTGGCCGAACTGCTCACCGACCACCTGCGGATCCAAGGACCCGACCATCCAGACACCTTGGGAGCCCGCTATTGGCTGGCCCGCTGGCGGGGCGAGGCTGGAGACGCGGCCGGAGCTGCCGAGGGCCTGGCCGAACTGCTCACCGACCACCTGCGGATCCAGGGGCCCGACCACACCGACATGTTGCGTACGCAGAACGAGCTTGCTTACTGGATGGCTATTCGGCGGGGCGAGGCTGGAGACGCGGCCGGAGCTGCCGAAGCCCTGGCCGAGCTATTGGTTGTCCGGATGCAAAAGCATGGGCCCCACCATCACAGCACCCTGAGAACGAAAGACCAGCTCGCCCACTGGCGGAGGCGGGGCGCGGGGGCCGCCGCACACGCTGAGCCGAACCCCACCTGACTCCCAACGGCTTCACCACTACGTCGTCGTCCCCCTTGGCCACCCGTTACGCCGGCGCCGACGTCGCCAAGGAGCTGGGCAAACCCACTCGCATCTCCCGCAAGGCGCGCCCGGCCACCCCCGCTCGACCCCTGCCCGTCCCGCACCCGCGGGGCGGGCCGTCCGCGTGCCCGGCCCCCGCCCCGACGACCTAGGCCCCCCGGGGTGCAGCCACCACGCGCCCCCGGGGGCGCCCACTCCTCGTGCGCTGGCACGCGCGCCAGCTCCCGCCCGCGCCCCCTTTGGGCCGCGCCGCCGCCCCCTGGCCGCGCTCCCTCCGCCCGGCAGGCCGGCGGGTTGCGCGCCTTGGCCGCCCGCTCGAGAACGTCAGGCCAACCGCAGACGTACGCCACCGGCCCCGCCCGGACCGCTACGCCTTCACCCCTCTCTTCCTCCCAGGCCGGAGCGAAGAGAGGGGTGCACCGGCCCCGTGACCACGTGAACGAGGAGACGCATCATGCTCGACACCTTCTGGGCAGTGATCGCCGAGCAGCTCAAGGAACTTCGAACCGCCAAGAACGCGGACGACGTCCTGCGCATCCTGGCATCCGACTCCAGGACAGCCCCCGGATTCTTCGGCGGCTCCGGGGGAGACGAGACCGTCAACGCCGCCCTGCACGCCGGGCTGGACAACCATCTGGGCGGAGTCCTCGATCTACTACACGATGCGCGCCCCCGACGGATCGGTGATTACCTACATAGAGGGAGACGTCTACCGGGGCGACTGCCACGGCAGGAGCCCCGACCAGGACGACGCACCCGCCAACTGACCACCGAGCACCGCGCGTACAAGGCCCACCCCGCCCCGGGGTGGGCCTTCGCGTTTGCCGTACCCGAACCCACCGCACGCGCCCCGACCCGTGCCCCGCCCCGCCGAACCGAGCCGCGCCGTGCGAGGGCAACGCCTGCGCCCCGCGGCCGGGGTTGCCGCTCTAGCCGGCCGCGCCCCGACCCTGTCACCACCCGCCGCACCACACGCCCACCACCGCGGCCCCGTGCGGCCCCCTGAACATCCCCTCCCGGAAGGCAGCCCCGGCATGTTCCTGCACCTGACCACCCTCCTCAACCTCGACCAGGAGCCGATAGGCACCGTCGACGCCCAGTTTGTCGGCGGCGCCCGCACCAACACCTTCATGATCGTCGCCACCGACCCCGACCACACCGGCGACCAAGTCGCCCTCTACTCCTACGGCCCCTTCGCCACCGACGACGACGCCCGCGCCTGGGCCGCAGCCCACCTCACCCCCTACAGCACTTACACGGTCGCCCCCCTCGCCACCCCCTACACCAACGCCGAGGTCAACACCGAACTCCGCACCCCGCTCCACCACTCCACCACCGCGCCCCGGGCCCGCGCGGACACCATCGCCGCCTACCTCACACCGCACGACCTCACCCGCCTGCGCCACAACACCCGCTCCGACACCGCCCGTCAGGGGTTCACCGCCCGCGAGATGGAGCACCCCGAACTCGGCCCCGTCGTCGAACTCACCGCGCTCGGTCCCGACCCCTACCGGCGCGAGCGCGACCACAGCCGCATGAGGACCGTGCTGCGCCACGACTACCCGCGCTTCGAGGTCACCGACCAGGACACCCGTCTCCTGGTGCGGCGCCTGTCCGATGCCGAGCTCCACGACCGCGCCGACCAGGCCGCCGCCCGCGTCGCCCCGCACCTCGCCGCCCTCACCACCAGCACCCCGCCGCCCGCGCCCGCCGCGACCCGGACGGCCGCCGAGACGGCCGACGCCCTGTTCCACGCAGTCCTGGACGCCGCCCGCGAGACGGCATCCGGTGCCCCCGACGACCACGACCACGACCACGACCGCGACCTCATGCTCCAGCTGCCGGACATGGCCCCCCGTGACGCCCTCACCGCCCTCAAGCAGGTGTTCCTACCGCCCGCCCTGTCCGGTCCGCTCGCCGACGCTCTTGCCGTCCTCGCTCCGCACACCTACGCCCCCCAGACGGACTGAACCCGCCCGCCCCACGTCCGGCCGGTCCGCCACCATCCTCCTGCTCCCGCTGCGCCCGCCGGGGGTGCAGGGCGGCGGCCCCCCGGCCCACCGCCTGGCTCGGCCGGCCGGGTTGCGGGGGTTGGCGTCCGCCCAGCCATCCTCACCCCTAGCGGCCCCGAGCGGAGCAGTGACCATCCCCCTGCTCCCTCGGGCCCGCACCCAAGGGCGTTCGCACGCCCCCCAACCGAGCCTCGACGACGGGACGTTCCGTGCCTTCCGCTGCCCTCCGACCGCACGCCCTCCCCCCGCGCACCCTGACCCGCCTGACGCCCGCCGACTGCACCGCCACCCAGTGGTCGCCGGCGCAGGCGAAGGCCAGCGCCGAGAACCGAGTCCTGGCCTTCATCGCGAACGGCCTGCACCCCGACACCTTCACCGACGACCTGTACCGCACCTGCTCACAGCACCTGTTCGCCCACATCGCGCACTTTGTCTTTGACAGGGTGAAGCAGAGCCGGTGGGGCAGCGAGAGCGGGAGCCACTGTTCCGGCAATGAGATTGGGAGCCACCCGGTGTGACGATCTGTGACATGCCGCTGATGGCGTAATCGAACCTGTGGGCTGTTTGGTCGGTCACGCTGCGATCCTTTGGTCACGGTTGTGTCAGGAGTCCGTGGGTGTACAGGTCGTGTGAGTGGATCTCTCAGCGGATCCGCCGTGACCGTCGGTTAAATCGTCGGTCTCGGGCCGGGCGCTCGCCCAGCGATACAGGGTGTCGCGGTACACGTCGGCGAAGGCCCTGTCATGTCCGGTGCACTCCGGTGCGGCGGGCGGCCCGCTTGAAGAGAGGAACCACCGCCATGTACGAGTCCGGTAGGCAGCGCCCCTACGAGGTGGCCGTCGCCACCCCGCCCGCCGCCGTCGACCCGGTGGCCGAAGCGATGGCGCAGGCCCGCGCGCTCCAGATCCTCGCCGCCTCCACCGGCACGGTGGAGCTCTCCGGCGAGCGGGAGCCGATGGTGTGGGTTCCCGCGCCGGGCAACCAGTTCATGGCCGTGCCGCGCGAGATGCTGCCCGCCGGCTACCTCCACCAGGCGTCGATGCCCGCCCCGCAGCAGCGGGACCTCACCCTGGTCCCGCTCATCTACCCGCGCGCCCAGCTGGTCGCCGCAGGTGGCATCTGCGCCGGGGCCGCCGGAACCGGGATCGGCTGGGGCCCGCAGCTGACGTTCCCCGCGCTTACGCCCAGTCGACGCCCAGTTCAGTAAGTGCGGCTCGCTGGGGGGCGGTGAGTTTGTCCCGGCGGGTCTTGGTGTTGGAAAGCCAGATGCCCAGCTTCACGACGTGTTCCTGGTCGTCGATGACGACCTGCTCGGTGTGCGCTCGCGGCACGGCATGGGTCCCTTCGCGCTGGACGTATTGCGTCAGGGCGGATACGCCTCGCTGGAAGGCCGCAGACACCCTCCCCGGTCCACCCGGGCCTTTCCGGGCTGGCGCGGGAGAGGGCCGTTCAGCAGGCTTGATGCCGAGTCCGGTCAGCCGTTCCTGCTGCTCGGTGGAGAGCTGTGCCCAGGTGCTCGCCTGCCGCTGCCGCTCCAGCCACCTCCCCAGATCATCGCCCTCGAAGAGGACGCCGGGCTGGATCTGGGGGAGGGTGCCGTCGGCGTCGACCAGGTCGCGCAGTACGGCGTAGTGGCGCTGCCAGTCCAGTGGCCAGGGGCAGTGCCAGTCCGGGTCGACGGTGGCGAGTTGCGCGGCGCGCTGTTCGGCCCGTTCAGGGTCTTTGCCCAGGCCGCCTTTCCTGCGCAGGTTGGCCATGTGCTGCCCGACCGGCACCAGCTCGCTGTCGCCCCTGGCCACAGAGGGCGTCCTGCCGGGGAGCAAGATGGTTGTGGGCGCGGTTGTAGCTGCGAAGGGCCGAGAGCTTGGTCTCCCACGCTTCATCGCCCGGTTCCCACACCATGCCTTCGTCGTCCAGCTGCTCCTTGCGGTGCTGTTCCAGTTCGCCGGCGCGGTACGCGCGCCTCTGCTGGTGCACCCACCTGCCCAGCGGAAAAGCGTTCGTGACCCCGACTTCGGCCTCAACGTCGTACGGCACGGCGTACAGCCCGGTGATGCTGTTCTCGGTCCGCCAGCGGCGCAGGGCCTGGAACCCTTCGAGTCAGACGAGGGACTCCGGCCGGTAGACCCGGGTGCGCAGGAAGGCGGCGATCGTCGCAGGGTCGCGCGGGCTGGAGAAGTGCAGCAGCGCGGACGCCACCGCGCCCTGCGTCTCGTCCTGGTTCTGGCCCTCGCCGCCGGCCCCGACGATCTGTTCGTCGTCATCGCGCTCGACGTGCACCGGTTTGGCCCGCGGGCTGCGTGAAAGGGCGCGGAGGGGTCCTGGCTCGTGAGCCGGCCGAGTCCGTTCCTCCGACTCCACCGCCCGAGGAGATGACCGGATCGCCATGGCCAACAGGGCACCGGTTCGCCGACCGTATCCGGGACAGGCATGCCACCGTCCACACGCTGCTGGCGGCTGGCCACAGTCGGCGCTCGATCGGCCGCCAGCTCCACATGACTCATCGCACCGTCAAACGCCTGGCCGACGCCACAGCCCCCGAAGACCTCTTCCAGGGGCAGTGGCAAAACCGCCCCACTGTCCTCGACGAGTTCAAGCCCTACCTGGACGACCGCTGGAACCAGGGATGCACCAATGCCTGGGCGCTGTGGGAAGAGATCATGCCGTTCGGCTACAAGGGCAGCTACCAGCGAGTTCGCGCATACCTGCGGGAGAAACGCCTCTCACCTGGACTCGTCACTGCCCGGCCGCCGACTCCTCGGACTGTCTCCGGGTGGATTCTGCGGCACCCCCAAAGCCTCACAGAGAGCGAACAACTCCGGCTGAAGGCCGTACTGGCCCACTGCCCGGAACTGGACGCCCTCACCAGGCACGTCCGGTCCTTCGCCCGAATGCTCACCGAGCGGGAGGGCGAACGGCTGACGGAGTGGCTCGACGCCGTCCGGCATGACGACCTGCCCACCATTCACACCCTCGCCGACGGCATCGACCGCGACCGCGAGGCCGTCACCGCCGGCCTCACCCTGCCCTGGAGCTCAGGCGTCGTCGAAGGCCATGTCAACCGCATCAAAATGCTCAAGCGCCAAATGTTCGGCCGCGCCGGATTCGAACTCCTCCGCAAGCGTGTCCTTATGGCCTGACACTGAGTCACCGTCGCTGGTCTGTTTTTGGGTCGTGGTATGACGGGTTGCGAACCGCGGGGCAGAGTCCTAGCGGCGACGTGCGATCCCGCAGGACGCCGCGGTTCAGGAAAGGGGCAGGCCTTGGTTGACTGGGGAATCGTGGCCTCAAGCGCAGGAAGCGTACTGGCTACGCTCACTGGCGTTGTTGTTGGTGCGATGCTCACTAACCGCTCTCAGAAACAACATAAGACGCGGGATCGGCAAATTGATGCGTGCGCTGCCGTAGTTACCGAGTCCACGCGGGTCCAAGTTGCGATTCGGCGTGCCTGGAAGGGAGGCGGAGCAGTCGACTGGACAGCTTGGAACATCGCGTTGGGCACCATCTGGCTGGTTGGTAAACCGCCAATGGTGACCGCAGCGGCGCGCATGGATGAGGTCTTTTGGAGGCACAGCAATCAGTTCATCCAACGCGAGACCGCTGATGAGATGGCCTGGGGAAGAGTCAGAGACCTTATGGAGGCCGCGCGTCTCGATTTTATTAATACTGCAAGGGACATGCTTGCAGCTGGCGAGCCCATGACCGAGGCGCCAGTGCGCCGTCCTCCGCTGTCCGACCCCCAGGAACCGGCCAGTGGTGGCAGCTGATACCACTCGCACAGGACGATCGAGCGCCAGGTATCGATCGCGCTAGATTCGATCACCTTCGAAAGGTGCGTCCTCATGACCTGACACAGAGTGACCGCATCACGGAATTAGCGCCAGAACCAAAACTGGTTCTGGCTCACTTTCCGTGGAGGTGAACGCTGAGTGATGGCTGTCGGGAGAGTGGGCCCCGGGGAAGTTGCCCGGAATTGACCCGTACCGGGTGCGGTGTGGCTGACAGTTCGGCCCGTGGAAGAAGTGGTGCTCCGGCTGGAGAAGTTGCTGTTCCCGTCGATCGACGACGTGGCGGTGCTGTCGGTCGACGTGAACGACGAGGCGGTACACATAGAAGCCCCTAGCACAGTGGCTGGGGCCATCTGTCCCGGATGCGGGAGCTGGTCACGGCGGATTCACAGCTCCTACCTGCGCTTTCCCGCTGATGTGCCCAGCGGAGGCAGATGGGTCGCTCTCTGCTTGCGCGTCCGCAGGTTCCTGTGCCCGGTCATCTCGTGCGGGCGGCGGACCTTCGCCGAACAGCTGCCAGGGTTGACCCGTCGGTACGGTCGCGTTCGACCTCGACTCGAACAGGCGTCACCTGCCCCGATGCGTCGCCTTGATGCTGCGTGTTGTCTTCAGCCACGAGCCCAAGGATCACACCAGCGCCCGGTGCGTGACGAGCGACACCGACAAATTGCCGCCTCGTGTCCTTGGCCTCGTGGCTTGGTCCACTTGCGGGTCAGTCCCGTGCCGGCGCCCAGGCGTCTTCGTCTCGCGGGACGCCACCAGCGCACGGCCCCGCATGAGCGACTAGGGGTGCGCCGGGACCTTCTCGCTCGCCTTCTCGGCGGCCGGCTCGGGCGCCGACGCGGCATCGGCGGCCGCGGGCGCGGTGTACATCACCGAGTTCTGCTTGTTCTCCTTCTCGATACTCCCCTTCTTGACGAGGCTTTCCAGGCTGTTGCGCACCACCTGGATGGAGGTCGACCGGCCGTGCTTCTGGGCCAGTTCGGCGTGGACCTCGCGGGCCAGGTGCGGATGCCCAGGCTGAGCACGCAGAAGGCCCAGAACAACCTCGTGCAGCGGCGGCACAGCGTTCTTCGTGCCCTCGGCGACTGCCTTGGCCGCCTTCTTCACCGGCGCCTTGATAGTGACCGCCTTCTTCTTCGGCGCGGCCGCCCCCTTGGCCGACGCCTTAGTGCGCGCAGCCCTCTTCTTGACACCGGAAGGAGCGGCAGCCACCTTCGATTCCTGCCGCGGCCGCGGCACAACCCGGGGTGCGGCAGCCTCGGCCGGTGCACCAGACTCCTCGGCCACGGGTGCGCTCTGCTGCTGCGCCACCAGCCAATTCTCATCGCTCTGCAGTTGCTTCAGACGCTCCCGCAGCTCCGCCTGCTCCTCACGGTTCGCCTTGAGATCGGCGGCATACTGCTCCGCGTACCTGCTCTGAATGGGGGCGTTGTCCGGCTTCTCGGCCACAGCAACTCACTTTCCTCGTACCTGGTTGTTGCCGCCGGATGCTACCCACCCTCAGTGGTTGTGGTTGCCTTCCTGCGCGATCTGCACTCCTGCGGGTACATGGGCTCCAGGGCCGAACTCACTGTCCTGCGTGCAATGGTGCTGCGGTCGTCCGCCACCCGGGCGACCGGAACCAACCCCGGCGACAGCCCGCCAGACACCCGGCACAACCATCCTCTGCCCTGCGGTACCGGGGGAGGGGCGCGACCCGGCTGCGGCATAGGCTCGTGGGTGAGGCGGGGCCTCGATGGGGGAGGGGACGAGATGACGAGTTCGAGTGCGCAGTGGGGTGAGGGCGCGGCCTGCCGGAGCTCCGACCGGGAAGAACTGTTCGCAGACGCCACGCGGCAGAACCGGGCCAAGACGGTATGCGCCGGGTGCCCCGTTCGTACCGAGTGCCTCATCGAAGCCCTCGACAACCGCATTGAGTTCGGGGTGTGGGGCGGCATGACCGAGCGCGAGCGCAGAGCACTGCTGCGCCGCCGCCCCCATGTGACATCGTGGCGGCAGGTGCTGGAAGCGGCGCGATCCGCTCACGAGCAGCCCCGGGCAAGCTGATGGAGGCCGGCCACGCACCGCTGACGGTTTCCGTGCGACGGCTTCCTTCTCCGCCCTGACCCAGGGCCGAGCCACCGGCCAGATGTCGGCTTGAGTACGGGGGTGGGCGCATCGCAACGCGGGAGGCGGCCGCTAGGCTGGCGGAGCCGATGGTCAGGGCTCCCTGGCCCCGTGGGGCCCGCGAGTGAGATCCGGGCCCCACAGCCGTCCCCAGGAACAACCCGTCCGCGGCCGGTCTCAGCCTCTCGGCCGGATATCTGTCGTCAGGCCCCTTTGTCCTCGTCTCCATCAACGGCCCCAGCTACCGGCTGAAGAACTGGCTCTCCAATCGAACGCGACACCGACGTGGTCTGATCGCAGTTTCAGGGCTTCCACGTCAGCAGGCGACAGGCGGGTGAGGAGCGTGGTCAATGGGACGTCGTCGAAGGCACCGCGCATCAGTCGATCATGCGTTCTCGCCGGCCCAAACGGCAAGGAGCCCTCGACCGGCACCGTGACGGCCACCAAACTGAGCACGTTCATCCGTACCTGGCTGAGCACTACTGCAACGAGTACGCCGACAACAGCCGGCCCGCTCCAACGCAGACTGACCGCGCACGGGCCCCGAGCCCCATGCGCCCTGACGACTTTGAGCAGAGCCGTGGGGATCCACGCCGCAGCTCAAGGGCCGTGCGGGCCCGGGACCGTTGCTCTCTGGTGACGAGCGGTTCCGCGGTGTAGCGTTCTGGCAGATGTCGTGGTTCGCAGTACCTGCCCGCGCTCCGGTGCGGGCATTTTGCTGTGCAGCACAAACCACGGCACCTCCGGGACCGCGCGGTGCGGGTCCGGATATCAACGGAAGGCAGCAGCATGGCCAGCGGAACCGTCAAGTGGTTCAACGCCGAAAAGGGCTTCGGCTTCATCCAGCAGGACGGCGGCGGGCCGGACGTCTTCGCGCACTACTCCAACATCAACGCATCTGGCTTCCGCGAGCTCCAGGAAGGCCAGGCCGTCACCTTCGACATCACGCAGGGCCAGAAGGGCCCGCAGGCGGAGAACATCACCCCCGCCTGATCCCGTAGGCGAGATCATCCAGGCCCTCGGAGCGCGCTCCGAGGGCCTGCCGCATACCCGGAAGCGGCACACGCGGGCCTGCCCGGGGGTTCGGAGCGCGGGGGATGCGGCACCCGCTCATGCTGCGATGTGTGCGGCCCTGCGCAACGTGCGAATGAAAACGCAGGGCCGCAGCCGCCAGTCCTGTCAAAGAAGCGGCCTTACGCCAGACCGTACGACGACTGGCATCCCACAGCACGCTGAGCCAGCTGAACGGGCGCGTCGGCCTTTCGGCTGCGGCGCTCGGGGCTCTGGCTTTGTTCACGACTTCCGGGTTCTGGCACAGATCTTGGGGAGTCGTCGCGGAGCGTCATCGCAGCGTTCGATTGTGAGTGGCTCATGAGACGGCCGCGTGCCCTGCCCGTTTCCCCAGGACCCGTCCACGAGCCGGGGAGTCGGCGAGAGGCGGCCGGGTCGGGTCCGGCGGTAGTCGATCTTGACGTGCCCGACGTGTGTGGTGTCGAGTTGACGGTGAGAAGTGGCACCAGCGCATAGGGGATCGACATGTTCATAGCAGAAGAGGGCGTTTTCGATCCTGTTGAGATGCTGAACCTCTACGACTCGGTCGGCTGGGAGGGCTACACCAGCGACGTCGACAAGCTCTGTCGTGGTCTCGTGAACTCTCACCTCGTCATCACGGCACGAGACGGATCGGGAACGCTCCTCGGACTGGCCCGGACCGTCTCCGACGACGAGCACATCTGTTACGTCCAGGACGTCGTGGTCAATCCGTCGAACCACAGGCAGGGGGTAGGCCGGGCACTGGTCGAGCACCTGATGCGGCGCTACTCCCACTGCCGATTCTTCCTCCTGTCCACGGACCACGAGTCGTCACCAGAGGGCAAACGCAACCACGCGTTCTACCGGAGCCTGGGCTTCCTGTCCTACGAGGCAAAGGAGATGGCCGGCTTCGGACTGCCAAGGAACCGCCCCGACCTGCGCGACACGGCTCCATAGGCAAAAGATCTTGAGGAGTTGCGAAGTGCTACTGGAGGAGGATCATCTTGCGGAGTAGTTCGAATCCGGCGCGGCCGTAGAGCTGCCGCTTGATCTTCTTGATGCGGTTGACGGCGCCCTCGATGCTGCCGGAGCTCCAGTCGAGAGTGAGCCCTGCTGTCACGGCGTCGAGGTCTCGGAGCAGGTGCAGTGCGAAGCCGGTGAGGCCCGGTAGCTGGCTGGCATCGACTGCGTCGATCCAGGTGGGGAGTGTGGAGCGGAGGCGGTCGGTGAGTATCTCGCCGAAGTCGCGGACATGCCCGGCGGCCGTGTCCAGTTCGGGGCAGCGCGCCAGGACATCCTTTAGGACGGCCCGGTCTTCCTCGCTCAGGGTCGGGGGGTGCCGGGTGAGCCAGCCGGTCACCTGCCGCACCGTCGGCGGCCGCGGTGGCGCGCCGGCCGGAGCCCCGCGGAGGGTGGCGATGTGGGCGCGGATCATCTGGTATGTGACGGGCGCGTTGTCGGCAACGAGTTCACTGTGGAGTTGGGTGACGCTGGTGCACCCCTCGGCGAATCGTCGCTCCAGGTAAGGCTTGTAGGGGTCCAGTCTGCTGGGCCGGGGGCGGTTCTCGCGGAAGGTATCCTGCCAGCGTGCGGCGTTCGCGTACCGGAGCACCGTGTTCAGGCCCCAGCCCAGGTGCCGGGCGATCGCCCGGCGTGAATGACTCTGGGCCAGCAGCTCGTGGACCAGCTCGTGCGCTGCCTTCTTCCGCTCGGCCCGTCGGCCGACGGGCTCCGATGCGTCCGGTGGCCTGCCGGAAGCCCCTCGGGCCTCCGGCAGCAGGCCGCTCGTCGAAGGATTGCGCAGGCAGTCGCGGTGGGCGGCAACGCAGGTCTCCACGGCCCGGCCGATACCCTGCCAGAGGTGGAATCGGTCAGCGACCTGGAGAGCGTCGGGGGCACCGCGCCGAGCGCCCTCGGGCGTAGGCTCCGGCCCGGTCCCGGCAGATGATCTCCACGCCGGGGTGACGGATCAGCCACGCGGCCAGCGGCCCGGCCTCGCGGGTGGGGAGCACGTCGACCACGCGATGGTCTTCGACGCTGGTCAATACGGTGGAGTAGGTCTGGCCGCGACGGATCGCGAAGTCGTCCACGCCCGGCACACGCGGAGTACTGAACTGCGGATCAGGCAGCGCCATGACCCTGCGTAACAAGGTCATGCGTCCCGCGCCGAATCCCAGCTGGGCGGCCAGCCGAGCTCCGGCCCGGCCTGCCAGCGCGAGCCCCACTCGCTCCAAGGCGTGGTTGAGCCGCGTGGTGAACCGTGCGTGCGGTGCGGCCAGCCGGGAGAACGGCTCGGCGAACGTGCGGCGCGGGCATTCCGGCGCTCCGCAGATGAAGCGCCGGACCGTCAGCAGGATCACGAAGCCCTGTTCAGCGAGCGGAAGGTCCTTCAGCCTGCGCTGGTACCGGTCATGGACGCGGCCCGAGAAGCAGCCGCAGTCCGGACATGCAGAGCCGGCCGCGCGGCCTCTCGCCACCACCTCGACCGTGCCGAACACGGCCGTCACTGCCTCGACATCCAGATCGTCGATCCCGGCGAACACCAACGAGTCCCAGAACGGTGCATCGGTCAGCATGACCAGCACCATCACCGTCCACAAGCGACCGCAGCAGCGGCCAGCAGATACCTGAGGGAGCGTCAATTCCGATCGTCGGACGACAGGGCGTACGCGGTCCCACGCGAACCCGTCTCTCGCAATCGAACAGTACGGTCACCCTCCGCGACGACTCCCCAAGATCTGTGCGCTGCGGGAGCGCCGCAGCGCCTGGCAATAACCCGGCGCTGCGGCGCTCCTGAGAGCCGGAACACCCATCCTTGAGAGTGTTAAGGGGCGAGTCTTGGGGGCACATGGCTGCGTGAGTGGAACGGTTCGAACCGAGCCTGCCTCCAGGGTCCGGCCGCAGTGGCGGTCGGACCCTCGCCGTGGCCAGCTGTGCCAACACAAATCCCCGCAGCACGGCTGCTGGAGTGGCGACGTGCCACCACGCCGTGAACGTGATGTCAGGTCGTGGCCGGCTGGGGCACTTCGAGGGCGTCGGCCACCTTTCGCGCCATCGCCGCAATCTGCGGCGGGAGGTAACTGTCCAGGGAGTCGATGTCGTCGCGCAGCCGGGCCCGCAGTCCATGCAGGCACGCCTCGGTGAAAAGCGCCTGCGGGTCGTCCTCGGGCGTCAGCGCATCGTCGGCATGCCGCCGACCCCACGCGAACCACAACCGCGCCTCACGGTCGCTGACATCGGGAGCGGGCTCGCCGAGCAGACCGGCGAGCTCCTGCCGTTCCGACTCGCGCGGTCCGCTCGCCCGGCTCTGCTGCTGCGTGGTCTGCAGGTACGACTGGAGGGTCTCCTCGGGCATGCCGATGCGCTCGCAGTACGCGGCGATCAGCATGGCCGCCATGTTCATCGTGTCCGCCGCGTCCGTGGCCCGGTACAGCGTCATCCGCTTCCAGGTGTGCGCCTGGTCGGGCTCGGTGTACCGCAGCACCTCCTGGCAGTTCTGGACCGCCTCGGAGACCAGCTGGTGAATCGCCCGCCGCAGCGGCTCGGGCATCGGGGTGGATTCCATGGCCGCACGCTAGAGGGGCCGCACGCCCGGACACCGCAGCCGAGACACTTGCTCACCCGGACGGACCAGGGCCGCCAGGACGGCGGACATGTGCCGACCCCTTGACGCTGATCAGCAGGCGGGCGGATCGTGGCTGTTCGCGTCACGCTCCACCCCGAAAGGGGGGCTTGCATGGCGTACACCTGGCGCTACGTGGTGCGCCCCGACGGCTCCTTCTGCCACGTCGGCAACCTCGACGACGTCAGCGACGAAGAACTCGCCCGGCTGTACCCCGACCGGGACGAAGACGAACAGCCGGCCCGGCCCTGCTCCCTCTGCGGAGGCGAACTTCTGCTGCACTGGCACGGCCCGCTCACCACCGGCGAGTGGATGGAACTGTGCCCGGCCTGTGACGCCCGCCGTCCTGCGGCCCGCGCGTTCATCCAGTGGTACCGGGACCCGGACCGCGATCCGAAGGCGCTGCCGAAGCTGTTCGAGGACTGGGAGGCCGAGACCATGGACGCCTACGGCTGGGCCCGCGCCCCGCAGCCCGAAGCCCCGCCCAGCCCACCGGCACAGCTGCGCCTCGTGCCGCGAGGGGAAGGTTGAGCAGGGGGCTAGAGCCTGCCTCTCTGACCGGTATTTGATTGGTGGGGAGTACCGGGCTGTGGTCGATGAGGCGATGAACGACAAGGTGCGCGCGGCCCTGCACAAGGTGTGGGGCGAACCGGGCCCGGCGCCCGTGCAGCGCGGCTCGGTCCCGCTGATGACGCAGGAGTTTTGGGCGGCCGTCGCCGAGAGCGGCACCTGAACCTGCCCTGGGCGGGGCCGGGATGGGCGGGTGGGCTGACAGCACGAAGCCCCGGGCCATGACTCCCGGGGCTTTTCTGTGCACTTCGCTTGACCTGCCGGGTTCAACGACCGGCCGCAGCCGATGTCACGCCCCTTCCACTCCGCGTTGCTTCTGGCGGCGTACCAGAGTCCCAGCTCGTGCGCTCCTGGCCGTCGATGGCCGCTGGAGACGTTGCCGAGCGTGATCAGCTCCAACCGGTACAGCCACGGTCCTCTACGCAGGCCTGGACCCAGAGGCCCCGGACGTCGCGGCGGCCTGTGGAGTAGTGCAGGGCTTGGCCCTGCCCGCAGGCGCGGTTGGTCTCATTTATCGCTGACGCCCAGCATGTGCGCATCGTGGGAGGAACTCATGCCAATCGACCCGGGCGCGGCACAGCGGGCTGCTCAGCAAGCCCAGCAAGCCAATCAGATAGCTGCTCAGAACGCGGCCCGAGCGCGTGACGCACATATCCGAGGGTCGCAGGCACGCTCTTCGGGCAGGAGCAATGTCTTCGGCCTGCTGATCCTGTTCGGCGTCGGTTTTTACCTTTACAAGCACCCTGAGTTCATCAGTGTGATTCAGTCCCACATTCAGACCTGGCTCGCCGCCGCCAGCTCTTGACGGCCCCGGTGTCCCAGCTCAGACACCAGCCGCAAAGTAGCTGCGAGTGATGCTCAGGCCGTTGGTGCGGGCCTTTGGTCCGGTTACTCACCGAGGGTGTTTGACGCGGTTCGCGTACTCGCGGCGGGCCTTACCCTGCGCCGGGCTCGCCGGGGCGTTGGGGGTTGCGTCGAGGGGCTGGCAGCGGGCGAGGAGCGTGCGGTGGACCGCGGGCGGCGCTGACGCGCAGGGTGTAGCCCTGGCCACGCCGTACGGTCACGCCCTGGTCGAGCGCGGCGCGCTCGGCGGGCTCCAGGTCGGCCGCGCGGAGGAAATCCGCGAGCTTGCCCGGCATGTCGAGGAGGACCGGCAGCTCCGGAGCCGGGACGTCATGGTCGACGGTGGTGTACTCGGGCAGGTGGTCGGCGACGGCCGTACGGATGGCACCGCGGCTTCAAGCCGCTGATCGACGGAATTCTGCAGACGGATCTGGACGCGCCAGCCAAGCAGCGGCATACCGCCCAGCGGATCTTCGACCGTCTGGTGGACGAGCACGGCCCGCCCGACCCACAGCAACGCCCGCCCGAGCGGCCTCAGCACCGTGTCGTTCAGAACCGCCCACCGACGACCAGCGCGTCCCACAGTATCCGCACCAGTACGACGATCCGCACCGGAAGGCGGATCGCCGTGACCAGACATCCGTCGGGCGCCTGCCGCGCGGGCTGTTCTCCAGGTCCACACCATGGTCGTCCATATCGGCGTAGACGCCTCCTGCTCCCGTTCGGATGCACTGCCGCCGCCCTTGTCACCCACCGCGTTCATGACAGCGGTAGGTGAAGGACGCCGACACGATATGCCGAGCGGGCGAGGTGATGATCAGCTTGGCTGTGGCTTTGTTGGTTCCCACGCCGTGGAACGTCCACAGCAGCCGGAGGCGAGTCTCGCGCTGTCCCTCGCCGAGCCGTTCTTCCAGGGGCGCGGAGGACGTGCCGTCGCTCCGGTTCCACTGGTAGACGATCGTGCCGGATTCCCCGTTGGTGCTCACCACCGCGACCAGCTCGGCGGTCCGGTCGCATCCGAGGACCGGTGCGGTGTGCGCTGTCACCCCGGTGACGCGCAGGTCGGCCGTGTGCCGTGGCCAGAAGACATAGAGCGCCGCCAGCACGAGCACCACCCCTGCCAGCCGATACCTCCGCAACCAGCGCAGACGGCCCTGCCGTTTCTGCTGACCGCCGTCCGGCGGGGCGCCGTGCCAGACGCGGGCCGCTGCCTCTCCCACGCCCATGGGCGGGACACCCGGGCCGAAACGGAGCAGGCCGTCGTCGTCGGCGTGCTCCTGTGGTCCGCTGACCCAGTGGTCGTCGAGGGCGGTGGCCGTGTAGTCGTCGTCATCGCCCTCGACGTCCCTGAGGGTCGTTTGCAGGTCCGGATCCTGAACCGTCGGCGGCAGCTCCGGGTCCGAGGACTCCCACGGGAACCCCGGACCCTCGGCTCGGTCCGTCATGCCTCACCCCTTCGGTCGGGTCAGCCGGGCTCGCCTGGCACGCCTGTCTCGCCCGACGGCTCCGGGTCGGGCTCCGGCTCCGGGTCGGGCTCCGGCTCCGGGTCGGGCTCCGGCTCCGGGTCGGGCTCCGGGTCGGGCTCCGGCTCCGGGTCGGGCTCCGGGTCGGGCTCCGGGTCGGGCTCCGGGTCGGGCTCCGGGTCGGGCTCAGGAACCCTGCGGTCCCCCTGAGCGGAGCCGGGGTCACGACCGGCACCACCCTCGCCGTCCGAGGCTGTGTCAGGGGCGTCGGTGTCCCCGCCTCCTGTGCCGTCCTCCTGGTCCGGCGCGCTCTCACGGCCGCCGCCCCCGGACCGGGAGCCGGCGCCCGGGTCCGTGTCGGCGTCGGTGTCGGCAACCGTGCCCGCCCGCCGTCCCGTGTCGTCGGGCGGATCGAGCGTGGTGACGGCCTGCGCCTGGTTTCCGGTACGGAGTTCGTCCTCTCCCGCCCAGCCTCCCGGCGTCACGGCAAGCAGGCCCGCCACCGCCAGGGCGGCGACTCCGGTGACCACTTCTCCGCGCATGCGCCGCAGACAACGGCGGCGTCCCGGCAGCACCGTAGTGGCCAGGTTTGCCGATCCGCCCACCAGGCCGGGGTGGATACGCGAGACCGCCAGGGGCAGGAGGGCTGCCGCCAGCGCGGCCAGGTAGTCCTGACCGCCTTCCTCCCAGTCAGGTCCGTACGCGCTGCCGGCGACCTGCTCCAGTTCCTCCAGGAAGGCTTCGGCGTTCTGTGGACGCCGGTCCGGGTCCTTGGCCATGCCGTGCAGCACCAGATCGCGTACCTCTTCCGGAACGCGGTCCACCGGCACCGGCTCGTTGCAGTGCTTGTAGAGGAGTTCCCAGGGCTCGCTCCCCTCGAAGGGGGGCTTCCCGGTCAGGCATTCGTAGAAGGTGACGGTGGCGGCATAGACGTCGCCGGCCGCGGTGGCGCCCCGCATTTCCCACTGCTCGGGCGCCATGTACGGCATCGTGCCGCTGAGACCACGTCGGTCACCGGTGCGCGCCGCGATGCCGAAATCCACCAGCTTGGATCGGCCGTCCCGGTCCACCAGAACGTTTTCGGGCTTGTAGTCGCGGTGCACCACGCCGACACCGTGCGCGGCGGCGAGACCCAGGAGAGAGCCCTTCAGCACGGTCAGCGCGGCCTCCGGCCGAGTGCGACCCTCCTGCTTCAGCAACTCGCGCAGCGCCGCACCCGCGACCAGTTCCAAGACGATGGCCGACCCCTGCTCCGCCTCGACGTACTCGTACAGGGCCGTCACATGAGGCGACCGCAGGCCGCTCAGCAGCTTGGCCTCGGTCCGGAAGGCCCTGCGGAATCCGGCATCCGTGCGCAGTTCCTCCTTGAGGTACTTGATCGCGACGTACCGACCCGTCGCGGAGTGCTGCGCGACCACCACTCGGCCGCTTCCCCCGGCGCCCAGCACTCGTTCCCCGGTGTAGCCGGGAACGGTCCATTCATCGACGCACGGCCCGGCCTCCGCCCCGGCGGAATAACTTGCTCCTGCCACAATTCCCCCTGTGATCCACTTTGATCACAGGTGCCCCCGATGAGGAGCACCCAGGGAAATGTTGCCAGCCTTTCGAGCAGAAAAACCGACCTGGCATTTCGCAGTCTTGTAACAGCCATAGCCATGAACTGGAAACTGTCAGAAACGGTCGATTCCCTACAGGAAATCAAATATATGCAGCACGGGATAACAAGCGCACCCTCCACACACCACCGCCGCCACAGAGGACCCAAGCAATTATTTGTTGCCCTCGGTGCCACGCCCGCCGGCTGACCGGTACGAGCCGGACCCGGCGGCCGCCCGACCACTCCTGACGCACGACCGCCCCTCCCCATGCCAACCCACGGGATGCGTGCCACCCGCAGGCGGATCACGCTGGAGAGTCACTCGATCGGCCCAACGAGGGTTCCGGGACCGGGAAACGGGCTGTCTGACGACGCGAAAGCTACCCGCCGGTTACCTTGCGGCTGGTGTCTGAGCTAGGACACCAGGGCCTTGACGGCCCTGCACTTTCGAAGGCTGCCACGAAGTGACAAGTAGCTCAGCGTGATGTTCTGGCTTCGCATCTCGGGTGAGGTCAACAGGGCAGCGGATGGCGGCACTTCGAGGTCGGCTTATCGGACTTCCGTCGCTCGGCAGGCCGCCAGTCACCCGCCGCAGTAAATGCCGGATTTACTGCGGCGGCTCTGTCCGGGACGCAATCCGGACAAGGCCCGGACCAGCCCGGACAGTCGGGGACTGTCCGGGACAGCCGGCTTTCGTTGCTTCACCTGTCGATGGTCAGCAGTCTGTGTAGTGCCTGGCTGGCCAAAACGGCCGCCACGGCATAGCCCGCTGCGTCGATGAATCACTCTCAACACGGTGGGCTGATCCTGAACTTCAACCGTCGATCCGCGACGTGTGAAGACATCCGTTTTGTCCTGCTCGGCGAACGCTCAGCAGGACTACGAAGGAGGAAGACCTTGCGCCTGCTCAAGAGTCTCGGAGCGGCCATGGCTGCGACTGCGGCAGCCTTTGCGATGGTTTCACCAGCGTCAGCATCCGCCCAGCAAGCAGTCACCCTCTCCAGCTCCGATGGCAACTACAGCGGCTCGGTGGTCGTCGGAAGCCAGGCTGTAAAGGCCAATGGATTCATCGAGGACACAGGATTTTACAGTGGTTCCAGTGCCCTCTACGTCAACGTGACTACCACGACCGGCAACTACAACATTTCGTTCGCCACGGTCAACAACGGCGCGTCGTACACCTTCGCTACGCGCACGAAGTCATTCCCCGGCACGTTTATCAGCGGGAAGGCGACCATGTGTTCCTGGAAGAGCGGTGTATGGGGGTGCGGAGCGTCCAAGTCGGTTGGCTGACCAAGCTCATGAACTGCGGATAGCCGGGGTCGAGTAGAAATCGGGGGTTGAGGAACATCGGCGTCAGAACGTGCGCTTACGACGTGGTGTACGAAACCAAGTGCTGATCAGGCCGTGACATGCAGTGAGCCGTACGGGTTGGGAAAGTTGTGAAGCGATCCTTGGCCCGTACGGCTCTCTCGCATCCTATCTGCACTGGTATCTCACGGAATCAACTCGGCAAGGTC
>NZ_JBSHNE010000049.1:0-31334 GCF_053646035.1 Streptomyces sp. NPDC055287
CCTCCGGATACGGAGACTTGCGTCCCACCTGGACATCCCTCCCTGGACCATCAAGATCCATTGTCAGGGTGTCCACTCCAAAGGATCAGCCTCACAAGCGCCTGTGGCTGCGGCCGTGGCAACCCAGCTGGTGCCGCCTGCGCTATCTGCGCCATCCTCGCCGCTACCGCTGCGTGCTCGGCCTGCGGTACCGGAACGCCATCATCCTTGGAACCGCCGAAGAGACGACACAACAGTGGTTCGACAGAGGTGGGACGCAGGACGACAAGACGCGTAGTCGACTGGCGGATCTCCTTGCGCAACGCTGCTGGAGGGCGGCGAGCGGACTCGTATGCGGCGCCGAAGAGGAGTGGCTCACGAACGCACTGCTGCCTCCCTCGGAAAGGCGGAAGCGTCTCTCTGGCCATGTGACCGGATCGTCCGCCTCCGACAAGGAACTTGTTCGCCTGGTTTTCCAGCGAGCCGCGACGCAAGAGACGAACCGGCTTGCCGCAGATGATCGCTGGGCGCGGATCGCCGGCCTCTACTGGCCTGCCCGCATGCTGAATGTCCTGCGATTCCTCTCTCCCTTCTCCTACGTTCAGAGCTACATAGGCCCGCGGCAGGCTGTGACCAGAGGCGCCTTCCGCATCAACCAGGAAGTGTGGGCCCCGCTCCGTCTGGCATGGGCTGTCGACTGCATCCAGTCGCGAGGGCCGGTCGACCCGCGCGAGGGCTACGCCTGGCGCACCGGGCCCTTGGTGAGGACGTGCGTCCCGCCCGAGAAACTTGCAGCGCAGATCAACCAGGCCCGGAGCCGGCTGGTACTCCTGCGTCGCGTCCTTCCATGGTGTCGCCGCGGCGACTGGCTGACCCGCTACAACAGCGCTTGCGTGCACGCCGTGGCCATGAAGACGTGGAAACGCAACGAACACCAGGCGAAAATGCTCGCGGAGTTTGCTGTGGAAGAGCTCGAGCACGCGGTGCTGCTGCCCAAGGGAGGCTTCGCGACGGTGGAGCGGACCTGGATGGTCCACGAGGACCCGGACCTGGCGCTCCTGCGCGAGAATCCCCTGTTCAAGCACTTTGAACGGACGGCATATCCGGGGCTGGAGAAGAAGGCCGAGCCGCTCCCGAGCAACTGGTCCGCGGCGCAGATGAGGGCGTACGACCACCGGCTCCTCGAAGAAGCGGCCAATGTGATGCAACGGGTATGGACCCTGCGGGGCGTGGAGCCCAGCTTCGACATCCGGGTCGCAGCGGAGTGGCTCCAAAACGAATGCGACGTCTGGGAGTGTATGCAGAGGGTGACCGCTCCCGACCGGCTGGGCCACTGGGAGGACCGTGTGGAACTCATCGCCGCCGTCCGGCTCAGCAGCCGGCCTCTGCTCCCGGCCACGCTCGGATTCCCTCCCTCGATGCTGCCGGACGGGACAACGGAGAAAGACAGCAAGCGGATTCAAGAAGAGCTGCGAGACCTCCAGAACGAGCTGCAGAAGGACTTGGGAGGCAGCGGCACCCACTACGGGAAGCTCCGGACGGGGCAGGACGTCTTCAGCAGGGCGACGGCCAACGGCGTGGCCTGGCTGAACCCGAGGGCGGTGCACACCTTGTGTGCTGCCTACTCCGCTGTCTGGCAGACGCTTGCCGAATGGCTGGGCAGGGATCGCGCGGAGCGTCATTTCGCGGCCGCGCTCGGCAGGGTCCCCGTGCCCTCGGCGGACGGGCTCACCCAGCAGGGTGCCCCGAGGACCACACCCTGATCCGCGCCGGACGACGAAACAGACGACCTGGTCACGGGCCTCAGGAACCTCAGGAGCCTCGCCATACGTCGTACCGGGCATGATCGTCATACCTGATGCCCGGACGGCCGAGTTGTATGCACAGTGGTCCCGGGCCGGTGCCGGCACCGATCCGGCCGAGGCGGAGCCGCTCGCGCTCGACTGTGTGCGCCGACTTACCGCCGATCCCGGCGGTGAGTCGGCGCATGTGTGGGTGGCGGGGCTTGCGGAGATGGTCCGCTATCTCGCCTGGCGGCCGCGGCCCGAGACGGCGCGGGCCGCTGTCGCCGCGCTCGTGGCCGCCGCGTCGGCGCTGGACGCGACGGACTGTGGACACGAGGCGCATCCGTACGAGGAGGAGCTGGTACACCTCTCCGAGGACTCCTGGGGATCGGTGGGGGCCGCCGCCGACCACCTGATCGGGGAGCATCCCGAACACCCCCGGCTAGAGGGCGAGTTGTGCCCGGCCAATGTCGCGGGCATCGCACGCGTCACGGCCGATGTGATCGCGCCGTTCTCGGCATCCGGGATACCCGAGGCGGTGCCGGAGGAGCATGCGCAGTCGGTGCGGGATCTGAAGGAGATCCTCAACGACTACCCCGTCATCGAGCCCGCTCCCGAGATCGAGTCCAACACGGGCTACCTGTCCGACCATCCCACCCGGGGCGCGCTCGCGGGGTACGTCCTCACGCAGCATGTGACGGTTCCGTACGCCGTCCACCGGATCACCCTACGTCCGGTCTTCGACGCGATGATCGAGGGTCTGGAGCGGGCGCTCGGGCTGCTCGGCGATGCGGGCGGCTGTGCGCACGCGGACGGTGAGCACCCCGACGAGGACGACCTGTACTACGAGTCGGTGGCCGAGATCGGCTTCCATGTACGCAGCCCCGGCGGGCGGGCCGAGCTCGCCGGATGGTTGGAGGAGCCGGCCGACGTATGGGTGTGCCCGGAATATCTGCGGGGTCTCGCCCAGGAGGCGCTGGGTGAACTGCGGTCCGCGCACGAGGAATTGTTCGGCGTACGCGACACCAGCGGCCTGGCCGCCGCGTTCGTACGGCCCGACGGGCACCTCGACATCGGTGCGCTGACGCAGACGTTCGTCGACGCCGACGACCTCGACGACTCCGGCGTCGCGGGCCAGAACGCCGGCCTGTGGGCGGCACGCCGACACGCGGAGGCCACCGACCCGCACGAGCGGCTCGTTCTGCTTCACCTCGCCCTGTGGGCTGCCTCGGTCTTCGACCTGCCGTACGGCGTGGGGCGCGAGGTGCGCGCTCTGCTGCGGGGCGTCGACCCCGGGCCGCTCGATCACGACTGCCCGCACGGCGGCGGCCATCCGGACGCGGATCTGCGGGAGTCCGGGCACCGGCGCAAGGTGTTCAAGGCGCACCTCGATCACCTCTACGCCCCGGCGGAGTTCGGGGCGCCGGAAGGCGCGTACCCCGTCGACGTATGGGCCTGTGAGAGCCTGCTCGCCGACTGGGCGCGGGACCCGATCGTCGCGATGGACGAGCGGTACGAGGAGATGGACGAGGAGGATGACGATGACGGATCGATCTTCCGCTGAGCGGGCGGACGAGCTGGTCGACGCCTGGGACGAGATGAGGGAGTACGTCGACCACGAACCGCAGACGTACGAGCGGCTCGTCGTCGAGTGCGCCCGTGAACTGGCCGCCGATCCGCCCGGGCCTCCCGCATACACCTGGACGCTGGGTCTGGTCCTCGCGCTTCCGTACCTGGCTACGAGGAAACCGGAGGACGGTGACGTCGGGGCGGCGTTCGACGCGGCGCAGGCTGTCGACCGGGCGCTGCGGGACGCGCCCTGCACGCACCAGGGCCACCCTTTCCAGGGCGACTTGGAGGGGGAGCTCGGGAGCATGGCGGACGTCCTGCGGGAGCTCGCCGACGACGGGAGGCCCTGGACGGACCTCAGGCCGCGCCACGCATGGCTGTGCCCGCGCAACGTCGCCGGGCACGCGCGCGTGGTGATGGAGTCGCTGCGGCCCGGCTCGGCCGACGACGTACCGCCGTTCCTGCCGTTCGAGGACCGGTACGAACTGGAGGGGCTCACCGCGATCATGGAGGGCTATCCGCTCGCCAGGACTTTCGACGTGGCCTGGGACCTCTCCTTCGCGGCCTCCGCGCTGCAGGAGGCGGCGGACGACGAGCTGGCCGGCCGGGTCTTCGTGGCCACCGCCGTCGCGTGGTACGTCGAGGCCGAGGCGGACGACGCCGACGCGCAGGAGCTCGTCGACGAACTGGCGGACGCCTTCGAGCGCGCGATCGGCCTCCTCGACGACGGGCCCTGCCCCCATGGCGCGCACCCCGACCTTCCGAGCGACACCACCGAGGCTCTGTGGGTGGGCATGCATCTGGCGAGCGCCCGCGGCCGCGCGGCGTACGAGAAGTGGCCCGAGCCCTGGGCCCCGCCCCTCGACACCGCCCTGTGTCCGGCGTTCGTCGCGGCCACGGCCCGCGACTCCCTGACACGGCTGAGGAACGACTGATGACGTACGAACAACTGGTCCGCTCCTGGAGCGAGTCCGGACAGGACGATCCCGGCGGAGAGCTCGCGTATCAGTCGGAGTCCGGTCCGGGAGTTACGGCTCGATCCGCGCCCACTGCACGCCAGTCAACGACACACGCGGACCAACGATCCGATGGTCCGAACGGAACCTCCTGGCGGTTCCGGGCATCTGATCATAAGAAAGTAATCACAGGGTGGGCGCGGGGGTAGTGGGTATGGCGATCACATTGGCCGAGGAGATCATGCTGCTGTCTCTGGACGACGAGTCCGGGTCGGCGAAACAGCGGCAGGCCGCGGGGTGGGCGGTGTCGGGAGGGATCCTGCTCGAACTGGTCCTGGCCGGGCGGGTGTCCGTTGCTGGCAAGCACCTCGAACTGACGGACACGACGCCGACCGGGGACGAGTTGCTCGACAGCCGGAC
Source organism: Streptomyces sp. NPDC055287 (assembly GCF_053646035.1). NCBI lineage: Bacteria > Bacillati > Actinomycetota > Actinomycetes > Kitasatosporales > Streptomycetaceae > Streptomyces > Streptomyces sp. NPDC055287. The sequence continues at coordinate 4,709 of NZ_JBSHNE010000049.1, forward strand.
GGCACTGATGGAGACCTGGCTGCGCGGTCGCAAGAAGCGACGTGTGACGGAGTGGCTGACGAAGGACCAAGCGAAGGCCGTCGGTGCCGCTCTGGAGAGCCTGTGCAAGCGCGGAGTGGTCGCGGAGGAGAAGCACAGGGCCCTCGGTGTGTTTCCGATACGCCGCTTTCCCGAGACCGACGGCGCCGTCGAGGCTGAGTTGCGGGAACGGCTCCGCGCCGTCGTACTGGACGGCGCGGAGCCGGACACACGGACGGCGGGGCTGATCGCGCTGATCCACTCCGCCAAGCTGCACCGCTTGGCCTTTCCCGACAACCCGCGCAAGGAGGTCGCCGCGCGGATGGGGGAGGTATCCGCGGGGCAATGGGCGGCCGAGAGCGTCCGCGCTGCCATCCGCGACATGCAGGCAGCCATGGTCGCGGTCACCGTACTCACGGCGGCCACGGCCGGGAGTTAGACCATCTCTTCCGGATCGTCGGGCGGACCGGATGAAGATGCCTGCGATGCGGAGTCCGGCGAGGCAGATGGTCGCGGTTCTCGCAATGGCGGTTGGTGAGGCCGGCGTCATTGCTACAGGCGGTCGAGGCACCGCTCGACGGTGTGGCGCTGTTTGTATGTCTCGCGGTCGAAGGCCGGTGGCCGACCGCCTCGGTTGACTGCCGAGTCGGTCGGCCGTAGGCCAAGAGCCTTGAGCCGGGTCCCGGGCTGCCCGCGCAGGCGGGAATCCGCAGTCGGGCCCGTTGTCGGCGTTCGCACGAGTCGAGACGTGCACAGAGCTGCGTACGCCGCGCTTCAGGTCAGGAGTGCGGCTGCCTGCCGGCGTGCGTGGTCCAGCCAGGCCGCGCGTTCCTTATCGGCTGAGTCGGTGACGGTTCGGAAGACGACCCGGCGCACGTCGGAGACTCCGACGTACGGCAGGACACACGCCGACCAGATTCTTTGCAGCGGGTCACCGAATTCGCTCTCTTCCCGGTCGGCGGGAGTGTCGGAAGTGTTCAGCACCAGTGCCCTGCCCGCCTTCAGGAGCCCGGCGGGTTCGCCCCCGGCCGTACCCAGCTTGTAGGCGACGCCAGGCGCGAGTACGCGCTGCACCCAGCCCGTGAGGACAGCGGGCGGCATGCCCCACCAGTTCGGGTGGACGAACACCATGGCATCCAGGGTGGCCACCTCCGTTCGGTGCAGCGCCACCTGCGCGTCGGGGGCGCCTGCCGCCGACGCGACCGTCTCTGTCTCATCGGCGGACAGCAGCGGTGCGAACCCTTCAGCGCAGAGGTCATGCGCCAAGACCTCGGATCCTCGCCTGCGCAGCTCGTCCACAACGGCGTCGAAAACCGCGTGGTTGAAGCTCCCCGCCCGCGGGTGTGCGAGATACACACCTGTACGCATTCTTCCCCCAGTCGACACAGACATCATCGGCTACCCACGTACGCGGCGGTGCACAGCCTCGTACACGGCTGATCGTCATTATCCGTCAGCCCCTTCGCGCGACAGCCGATGCCAAGATCACTGCGCAACCGTGGGCCGTGGCTGTGCCACGTGGCCGGTGACGCGGAGCCGGTCCGCTGACCCGATGTCGACGGGTCGGGCTCTGGCGTCGAATGCACCCTGTTTCGGAACAGGGTGGGGGAAGCTCGCTCACGGGCCAATCTCGGATCTCCCACGTTCCCCCATGTGACTGTGGCAACGCACCGGACGACGACAGGTTCATGAACTAAATGGACTACACCGACGACGTAGCCATGTTCATGTTTACGGGAGGCCAAGTGGCACGCATGGACGCCGCGCTCGACAACGCCCGGCTGTCTCTCACGCGTCAGGCAGTCTCGGTGTGACAGTTGCTCAGTTGTACCTCTTCCCCTGGGGCCGGCGCCCTCACATCCTGAGACGGGTGCGTGACCACGCTGTCTGTCGTGGCCTGCTCCGGGGGGAGGGAGTCGGGATGTCCTCGTCGGATGTCCTCGTCGGCTGTCCTTCAAGCTCCTACGGCTGCTCGACCGTCGTCAGCCACAGGCTCACGTACCGCTCCGTGTCCACACCCAACGCCACGTCCACGAGCGGTTGTTCGCGGACGCGCTCGTGGATCTCGGACTCGCCGGGGCGCGGGCGCCGGTCGATGACCGTCTGTCCCCGTGCCGGGCCCGGAGCCAGGCTCACCTCCACCGGCAGCAGCTCGGTGGTGATCCCCGCCGGGTCGACGACGGCACAGACCGCGCCCGCGTCGCCGAGCCCGCCTGTGGGGGTGGGGTCGCCGGAGGTGGCCGGGTCGCGGTGGGCGAGGAGTTCGCCGGCCAGCCGCAGGCGGGGCTCCGCACTCGCGCGCAGTCGCTGGACATCGGCTGCGGGTACGAGCACCCTCTTGAACACGTCCAGGCCGTACATCGTCGTCGGCACCCCGGCGGTGAGCAGGATCGCGGCCGCCTCCGGGTCGTGCCACACGTTGAACTCCGCGACCGGTGTAGCGTTCCCAGTTGCCACCGCGCCGCCCATGAACACGATCCGGTCAATGTTCCGTACCACCTCCGGGTGGGTGCGCAGGAGCAGCGCGATGTTCGTCAGAGGCGCCATGGGGACGAGCGTGACCGGCTGCGGCGAGGCGAGGATTTCGCGCCGCAGGAGCGTCACCGCGTCCACGTCGACCGGCCTGCGGGTCGGCGCCGGCAGGCCGAGGTCGCCCATCCCGTCCTGCCCGTGCACATGCCGGGCCGACCGTACCGGCTCGATCAGCGGGCGCTCGGCCCCCCGGGCGACCGGGATGTCACCGGCGCCAGCCTGCTCCAGCACGGTCAGTGTGTTGCGGACCACACCGTCCACGTCGGTGTTCCCGGCCACGCAGGTCACGGCCCGCACGTCGAGCCCCGGGTGCCGTACGGCGAACAGCAGGGCCAGGGCGTCGTCGACACCCGTGTCGCAATCGATGATCACCGGGATGGGCTGACCGGTCACGGCAGCGCTCCTTTCGTTACGCGTACGGAAGTGACCTTACGCAGCCGCCTGCACTTCGGCCCCCACAGTTCGGCCCCGCGATCCGCGACCGGGCGGCGATCCGGTCGCGGAGCTCCGCCCCGGCACGGCCCCGGCCGCCTCCCGCCTGTAAGCCCTGCGCCCTTGACCGTCAGGGCCTGGTTGCCCGTCAGGGGCATCATCGCCGACCCGAGCAGGTCACCTCGCTGTACGGGACGGGGGAGAGCGTCGCGTGCAGGCAGCCGCCATAACGCCGAAGTGGTCGAGCATGATCTCCGAACGCATCCATCCTGGCGTAAGCGCCACTGCCGTGGCACCCCGCGCCCCAGTTCGCGGCTGAGCGCGAAAGCCATCCTGAGCACCGCGGACTTGGCGAGGTCGTAGAAGAACGAGACCCCCGGTAGGTGTCCTGGTTGTACTGGGCGGGCGCCGTCGGTCATCTCGACCACAAGCCCGCCACGGTTTCGCAGCAGGAGGGGGAGAGCGCAGTGGCTGGTGATCGCGTGGGTCTCCACCGCGAGCCGAAGCAGCCGCAGCCCCTTGTCGAGGTCGTGCTCCCACACGGGGGTGTCCCTCGCGAAGAGGTGCTCGCCGCCCCAGATGTCGTTGACCAGGATGTCCAGCCTCCCTTGTGCGGCTGCGATGAGGTCCACCAGATGGTGGGCCCCCGTGTGCTGCGGCCGGTGACATAGACGGTGTCCCCGGCCGCGCCGAGCTCGACCGCGATGCCCCTGCCGGCCCCCCGCGTCCCCCCTGCGACGAGTGCGACCTTGCCCTCCGGTGCTGCAGACATGTGTGCCCTTCCGTATCGGCGCCCTGAGTCGTACCGAGGCCCGGGCGGACGGCGGCGACACGATGGTTGCTCGGAAGCCCGACACCCTCTGTCGGGTTTTCCCCGCCGGTCCTCGTCACTTAACGGAGGGATCGCTCGCGCTGCAGCACAATGCGGAGCATGACCGACACTCCTGCTTCACCCCTGGTCGGACTTCTCGGCCTTGAGCCCCACATTGAGGGCGGCTGGTTCGCGGAGACCTGGAAGACGGCCGGGTCCACCACACCGGACGGCTACCCCGGTCCGCGTGCGTACGCGACTGGCATCTACTTCCTGCTCCATCCCGGTGAGGAGTCCCGCTGGCACCGGGTGCGCTCGGACGAGTTGTGGCTGTGGCACCGCGGTGGCCCACTGCGGCTGTCCCTGGGCGGTACGGGCGACGCTCCGGCGAGCGATCCCGAGCATCTCGTCCTGGGCCCCTCGGTCGAAAACGGTGAGCGGCCCCAACTGCTGGTCCCGGCCGGGTTCTGGCAGGCGGCGCGACCTGCGGGCGACGAGCCGGTACTGGTGACGTGCGTGGTGGCACCCGGCTTCCACTACGACGACTTCACACTGGAAGCTGCCGCCCACAGTCAATAAGCGACGGCTGCGCTTCCACACACACCTCCGGTGTTGCCGAGGCGGCCAACGGCGCGCCGGCCGCGCGGTCGCCCCGTCCTGAAGGCGCCGCACGGCCAGGCTCGACCCTGCTGACCGGCCCGAGGATTTGCCAGCCCCCGCGCGGCCGCCCGGTATGTGGTGGAGACGCCGATGTGGGTGCGGGTCGAGCCCTCCCTGACACCTTTCGGCAAGTACGCAGACACGGCGGCCCAGGGAGCGTCAGGCCCACCGCCACCGCCACCGCCACCTCGACTTGGACGTCACCTGACACACACCGCAGACTGCCGCCGCACTCACCCGAACCGGAAGCGGCACGAAGAGCCCGTCGCCCCACATGGGGCGTCCGACCAAGAACTCCCGGCAGAGTGATCCTGGAGGCCGGCGCTCTTGCTCGCCGGTGCTACGACGTCGGACCGCTGCCGCGTAACTCCGCCGAGAATGCCGGTCTCTTCGGGCATGCCGAGGTGGCGGTGCACCCGGCGCCGGGCACCGACCCTGGCTCGACGATCCCGTGTGGTTCACGCGGACACTGGCGGCCTCGCTCCGCTGATCGCGTCGAGCAGCAGCTTCGCCGCCACCGTCGTCCCGTCGGTGCGGATCGTGCCGGCCACGGCGGTGGCTCGGGCGCGGGTCCCGGGGCTCAGGGCTGTCCTGAGCGCGGCTGACAGGGACTCGAAGGTCGGGGTCGGACCGTCGTGTGCCGCGCCGATGCCCAGGTCGGCCACCTGGCCGGCCCAGTACGGCTGGTCCGCGCCCTGGGGTACCACCACCTGTGGCGCGCCGGTTCGGGTGGCGGTCGTCGTAGTGCCCGCGCTGCCGTGGTGTACGACGGCGGCCACCCGGCGGAACAGTGTCTGGTGGTTGACCTCGCCGACGGCGAAGCAGTCGTCCTGCTCGTCGACAGGGGCCAGCTCGGCCCAGCCGCCGGAGACGACTGCGCGACGACCCTGCGCGCGGATCGCCTCGATGGCCACCCGGGCGAAGTCCTTCGGGGCGCTGATGGGCGTGCTGCCGAAGCCCACGTACACCGGTGGTGTGCCGGCGTCCAGGAACCCCACCAACTCGGCGGGGAGCGGGCGTTCGTCGCTCAGGACCCACGCGCCGGTCTGCACCACGTCGAGGTCCGTCGGCCGCCACGGGGCCAGGATCGGGTCCGTGGCCAGCCACGGCTGGTCGGTGAAGGCGTAGTCGCGGACGTTGTCCACCGGTGGCAGGCCGATCGACGCCCGCTGGGTGTTGAGCACCTCGCCGAACATCGTGTTCGCGATCTGGGCGTCCAGGGCCCACAGCGCCCGGTTGTCGGTCTCGTCCGGCGGCAACGGCCGGCCCCTCCGCGCGGGCGGGCGTCGGTGCGGCGTCGGCAGGATGACCGGCTGGTGGCTCACGTGCACGTAGCGGATGCCCAGTTTCTCGGCCACCGACCGCGCGCCGGCCGTGGCCGGCAATGGGCCGGTCGCCACCAATGCATCACATCCCTCGGCCGCCGCGGCGACCGTGTCGAACTGCGCGGCCATCAACTCGGCCGCACGCTGCGGCAGGCCCACCGCCGACCCCGGCGTCACCGAGGTCACCAACTGGCGCACCGGCCGGCCGGTCGGCACCACCGGCACACCGGCCTCGGCCAGCCGCTCCGCGAACTCATCGTCAGGCGGCGCGCACACCCGCGCCTCCGCGCCGAGTTCCCGCAACCGCACCGCGAGTCCCGCAATCGGTTCGACGCTCCCGCGCGACCCATACGTCGACAACAACACACGCACTTCGCGACTCCCAATTTCCACAGGCTCTGGCCTCGATCGGCGATTTTGCGGCACGACCCGGGTCTTGCCGCAAGCCCCCCTGTGCGCTATATGTTGAGAGTGGAAAGGGGTGAGTACTCTCCCTTTCCCTTAACGTCCGCGGTGGACGGACAACCTCCTCGCGAAGCGGTGGCGCCGTACGGCGGTACTCCTATCGGCGTGAGCTCAGGCGACGCCGGCAAAGCCGTGTGCATCGCAGCGTGAGGAACGCTTCGTAGCTGTCGTCCCCCGCGTCTCTCCCAGCGATCCGCAGGCGGCGGAACCAGTGCGGGTGAGTGAACGCCCGCTCCACAAGCCAGCGTTGGGTTCCCAGGCCGGAACCGTGCTCGGTTCCCCTGCGGGCGATCACCGGCTTCGCACAGAGCGCCTTACGCCCGCATGCGGGAGCCGTCGACCGCTGTACGGGAGAAAGTCCACTGAACCGCGATGTTGCCCAGCCAGCACACAAAAGGGCTGTGTTCAGAGGACCGGCTCACCGATGCCCAGCAGGTTTCCCTCGCTGTCATGGAACCAGGCGGCCCGTTCCCCCCGGGCGCCCTTGCTCCGGTAGTTGCCGTCGATCTCGGCGATCCCGTCCCTCGTTCGGAAGCCGGGCGCGTCGACCTCTTCGAACACGACGCCGCGCTGCCTGAGTTCCGCCACGACGGTCTCGATGTCGTCGACCTGCCACCCCATCTGAGTGAACGTGCCGGGCGAGGCACCCGTCGACTTGAACAGGGCGAACTCCGTGCCTCCGCACTGATACAGCAGCCCACCGGGCCGTTCGTCCACGGGCTCCAGGCCGAGCTGCTCGGCGTAGAAACGCCGTGCGCGGGCCAGGTCCTGTGCTGGAAGCCTGGTCGCCACGCGACCCCTGGCCAGGGTGTCTCTGCCGTCTGCGTTCATGCCTCCACTGTGCCGTTCCACTGGCTGAAGAGAAGGGCGACAGGCGCGCGTCATGGCTCGCGCTCACCCAAAGATCCTCTGTCCCTGCCCGACTCGTGGCAGCTTGAGCGCCACTCATCGACGTCCGAGCAGGGTCACGGTTCGCACCCAGGATGCTTCCGTCATCGCGGGCCGGCGATGAGTGCCTGGTGCAACCGATTGAAGCGACACCCGACCTATGTGCAACCTCAGAGTTGCACCAGGGGAGTCGACGTGCAACTCTGGAGTTGCAATTCACTTGCGGCGATGAACGGAGTCACCTCATGAGCGATGACCGGATCGAACGTGAAACCCTGATCGATGCGCCCCTGGAGCGGGTCTGGTCACTGGTGGCCCAGCCCGGCTTCTGGGTGGCCGACAAGGCGAGCCTGCCCGGCACCGTGGCGAGGGAAGGAGAGTCGATGGTGGCGAAGCACGCCGAGCACGGCGACTTCCCGGTGCGCGTGGAGAAGGTCGAGCCGCCGACCTACCTGGCGTACCGCTGGACCAGCGCCTTCCCCGGAGAAGAGCTGCGCGAGAACAACAGCACCCTCGTGGAGTTCACGTTGGCCCAGGAGGGCGGCCAGACGCGGCTGCGCGTCGTCGAGAGCGGGTTCGCGGCCCTGGTCGGGTCCGAGGAACTGCGCAGTCAGAACCTCAAGGACCACAGCGAAGGCTGGCCCCTGGAGCTCGACGCGCTCAAGACGCGCGCCGAACAGCCCTCCACATGACGGAAGAACGTGACGGTGCCGCCGAGGTCGTCGACAGCGTCCTCGGCGCGCTGGCCGACCCGACGCGACGCCGGCTGCTCGATCTGCTCGCCGCACAGGGCGAGGCCACCGCTACGACACTCGCCGAACGACTTCCCGTCTCGCGGCAGGCGGTGGTCAAGCACCTCGCCGTACTGGACGCCGCCGGGCTGGTCTCCGGCGGCCGGGTCGGGCGCGAGGTGCGGTACGCGGTGCGGTCGGCGGCGCTCGACGCGACGGCGCGGTGGATGTCCGCGCTGGCGACCGACTGGGACCGGCGGCTGGCGAACATCAAACGCGTCGCTGAGGCAGCGGAGCGCGATACGAGAGCGACACGAACCGACTGAAGGGACCGTCCGCGTCTCCGAGGTCGGGGGTCGGCCGCTGCATCGAGCAAGCCGTCGTAGGCGTTGCGAAGCGCTGTCGCGTCGGGGTGGAGCGCCGACCGTAAACTGACTCTTCTTCGCAGCGTCGACGCAGCGGTCGCATGGTTGCTCTCGGTGTCGTCGTCGGCTCGCGGTCAGGCTTCGACAACCGGATCTCCCTCGACGCCTGCAATCTTGACGGTGGCTGCGCAGACCGTTGTCGGCTGCCGTTCAGCGTCTCCAGGACACGGTCGCGGAGCAGCTCGTACTCCTCGCGGAGCCTGCGCCACTCGGTCACGGGCGGGCGGAGAATGATGTCGCCTCCCGTCACGGTCTCCTCCGCCCGGACTGCTCCCGGGTGAGATCGATCTCGATGTCCATGCCCGGTCGGTTCCACCAGTGGTAGTCCGCGAACTTTCCGTCGACATGGACTTCTCCCCGGATCAGCTCGCCTCCCAGCAGATCATTGAGCACCATGGCGGTCACCCCGCACTGGTCCCGAGCCGGGTTGTCCCTGTTCCAGCGCGATCGGTACTCGGGCGTGAACGTCTCGGCGCTCCAGCTACTGCGAACGGCGCGTTCGATGTCGGTGAGAAGCCACGGTGTCATGCCGGTGATCCTCCCCGCAGGCACTGGCAGCAGCCGGACGGGCCTGACGGAGGCGGCAAGCAGCTACCCGGGTGGTGCGGTGATGCGGCGTACGGACTCGACGACCGCTGCCCGGTGGCGGGCGAGCTGCTCGGGTGGCCAGTCGGTGCCGGTCTTGCCCGCTGCCGGGCCGCCGACTGCGCTGAACCATGCCTGCGAGAGGCTCATCACCAGCGTCAGTACGTCGGTGGCGTCCATCGCGTTATCGATCCGGCCGGTCTCCTGTGCCTGCCGCACTGCCGCGATCTTGTCCCGGTAGGACGCCGCCTCTGTGTCCGTGGGCGTGGGGCGTTCCAGTTGCTTCCACAGCACCAGGCGCATCAGCGAGGGCCGTTCGACGAGGTGATCGAAGACGGCGCCCGCGTAGCCGGGCAGGCCTTCCGCGTCGAACGGCACGGACTCCGAGCCGGTCTCCAGTGCCCGCTGGAGCACGGCGTCGAAAAGCTGTTCCTTGTTGCCGTAGTAGACGTAGATGAGCCGCTTGTTCGCCTGCGCGGCCTCGGCGATGCGGTCGACCCGCGCACCGGCGATGCCGTACGTCGCGAACTCGGAGAAGGCCGCGTCGAGCAGGCGGGCCTTGGTCGCGCTGGAATCCCGTGCCATGTCTCGCACCCTAGCAAGTAACTATCTGGTTATTGACATCGGAGAGGTGGTGGCGGCATAGTCTAACTATCCGGTTAGTTACTTATGGAGGAGATCACCATGGAGATCCGCACACTGGGCACCCACGGGCTGAAGGTCGGCGCCGAGGGCCTCGGCCTGATGGGCATGAGCGCCCACTACGGAGCCACCGACGAGACCGAGGCCCTCGCCACCATTGACCGGGCTCTGGAGCTCGGCGTCACCCTTCTCGACACCGCAGAGGGCTATGGCCCCTTCCGCAACGAGCAGCTTCTCGGCAAGGCGCTGGCCGGCCGCCGCGAATCCGCGGTGATCGCCACGAAGACCGGCGTCGAGTTCACCGACGAAGGTGCTTTCCGCGGCCACAACGCGACGCCCGAGTACATCCGGCGCTCCGTCGACCGCTCTCTGCGCCATTTGGGCACCGACCACATCGACCTCTACTACCTGCACCGCATCGATCCGAACGTGCCCGTCGAGGAGAGCGTGGGCGCCATGGCCGAGCTGGTCGCGGCCGGCAAGGTGGGCCACATCGGCCTGTGCGAGGCCGCGCCCTCCACCGTCGCCCGGGCGCACGCCGTCCATCCGCTGGCGGCCGTGCAGACGGAGTACAGCCTCTTCGAGCGCGGCATCGAGCACGACGGTGTCCTCGACACGCTGCGCGAGCTCGGCATCGGGCTCGTCGCCTACTCGCCGCTCGGCCGGGGATTCCTCTCCGGCGCCATCACCAGCCCCGACGACTTCGCCGACGACGACTTCCGCCGCACCGACCCCCGTTTCCAGGGCGAGAACTTCCACCGCAACCTCGCCGTCGTCGACCAGGTGCGCCGCCTCGCCGCCGACAAGGGCGTCACCCCCTCGCAGCTCGCCCTGGCCTGGACCCTGCACCAGGGCGCGGTGCCCATCCCGGGTACCAAGCGCCGCCGCTACCTGGAGGAGAACATCGCCGCCACAGCCGTGACGATCACCGACGCGGACGTGGCCGCCATCGACGCCGTCGCCCCGCACGGTGTGGCTTCTGGCGACCGCTATGCCCCCGAGCTGATGGCGGCGCTGAACGGCTGACCGGTCCACGGAGTCCGGGCCCGCGGCCGTCAGGACAGCCGCCGACGTGCGACGAGGGACCGCCACGTGGCACCCGGGCTGAGGCCTTCCTGCGTCGGGCGGCTGTCAGGTGAGGCGTACAACCCTTGGCGGACTTCGGGTGTCTTGTAGGCGAGTGCGGTACGGGTATTGCCCTCGCCGCACTGCCCAACGGGGGAGGCCGCACCTGATCGCACGCCGTTGCGCGGTGGGCGCGGCGGTGTTCTCCGGCGCACCACAGCTCCAGCACGCTCTGTGCTTCGGTGTCTGGCTGGGGAACTGGCCGCGCACCTCCGCCGACCGCCCCCTACCGCGCACAATCCACTGCGGCTGAGCTGGACGCCGTAGGCAACGTAGGCGACCAAGGAGGTTCTCCCGTGCGTCACATCAGAAGCGCGGCCCTCGGGGCCGCGGCACTCCTCACGCTCGGTGGCGGTGCCGTGTTCGCGGCCCCTGCCGCGCAGGCCGCAGTGCCCTTTCCGTCCATCGGCTGGCAGCAGCGCAATTGTGACTTCGACGGCAATGGCTTCGACGACGTGCTGATCGGCGCCCCGGGCGCCACGGTGAGCGGCGCCACCGGCGCCGGCCACGTCACCGTGCAGTACAGCTCGTCAAGCGGTCTGAGCACCACCAAGAAGAGCGTCCTGCACCAGAACACCTCGGGCGTCCCGGGCGGCGCCGAGGCCGGCGACGGCTTCGGGCAGGCCGTGGCCTCCGGCGACCTGGACAACGACGGCTATGACGACGCGATCGTCGGCATCCCCGGAGAGGACCTGGCCGGTCTTTCCAACGCGGGCGGCGCCACCGTCTTCTGGGGCTCGCCGACCGGGCTGCACGGGGCCGACAGCACCTGGCTGGAGAACGTCGGCCAGTTGCGGGCCGGCGCGAACTTCGGGCGGGCGCTCGAAGCGGCCCGGTTCTTCGCCCCGGACCCGGCGGACCCGGACGCCGACCTGCGCGACAGCGTTGCCGTCCTGGAGAACGACACATTGCTGTTCTTCACCGCCCCGCCGGGGGCGGCGGCCCAGCAGTTGAAACGGGCCGACAAGGGAGTCCAGGCTCTGGACGTGACCCCGCTGGAGAGCGGCTTCGCGTTCCGGAGCCTGAGCCACGGCAACTACAACGAGGATTCCTGGGCGGACCTCGCGATCTCCGGGGTGACCACCGGCGACCAGCCGGGCATCGGCGCCACTCAGGTGCTGCACGGCGCGCCCGGCATCGAGGCGCTGGGGGAGGGCGGCGTGTTCGAGGGCGGCCCCGCGGTCGTCTCCAGCGACTTCAACCGGGACGGCCAGGACGACCTGGCCATCGGCGACACGGGCGTAGGCTCGCCGGTCGGCGGTTCCGTCTCCGTCCATCTTGGCAAGGGCGACCTCTCGGGGCTCGACCCGTCCCCGGCGCAGACGTGGACGCAGGACTCCCCGGGAGTCCCCGGCGGAGCCGAGGCCGGCGACCGGTGGGGCGCCGAGATGTCCTCCGGTGACACCAACGGCGACGGCTTCCCGGACCTCGCCATCGGCGCGCCCGGGGAGGACATCGGCTCCGTCGCCGACGCGGGTGCGGTCTGGGCGCTGCGGGGCGCACCGGGCGGGCTGACGGCGACCGGGGCGCGCAGCTTCGACCAGAACCACCCCGACATCCCCGGCGGGGCGGAGGCCTCGGACCGCTGGGCCGGCCAGGTGCGGCTGATCGACGCGAACAAGGACGGCCTCTCCGGCCTGCTGGCGGCGGCACCGGGCGAGAACACCAACGACGGCTTCGTATGGGTCATCCCCACGTCGTCGTCCGGACTGGTCGCCAAGGGCACGTGGACGTACGACGGGACACGCCTCGGGGCGCCCGTGGCCAACGCGCAGTTCGGGGCGGCGGTCGACGAGTAGCGGAAGCCTTGAGGAACCGGGACACGGCATCACGCGGAACGGGCGGTCCTGCCGGAGCCCGGCAGGACCGCCCGTTCCGCGCTTGCGGCGTTACGTAGCCCATTGGAGCCCGAGTTCGGCGAGCGCCTGTCGCTTGTCGGTGGTGAGGTCGGCTCGTCCGGTTTTGGTGTGGAGAGGAATACCTCGAGCGCAGCAGGTTCACCCCAGCAGCGCATAGACGGCAGAGGCGCGAGCTGCCGGCTCCTGTGATCCGTCGGCCGTCATGCTGATGTCAGCGAATGCCATGCGCCTGCCCAGCTTGGTGACGCGGGCGTCGAGCAGGACGTCCACGCCGGTGACCGCACGCTGGAAGGACGTCGACTGCTGGACGGTGGTCATGGGAACGAACGCGCCGCGGGCCGCGGACACGGCGATGACGGTCGCGGTGTCCGCGGCGGCCATGAGCGCCTGCCCGGACATGGCCCCGCCCTCCCGGGCCAGCCGGTCCGACCAGGGCAGCCGCAGTACGGCATGGCGCTCGCCGGTCTCGACGAGGGCCAGCCCGAGGTCGAGCACCCAGGGGGCGAAATTGTCGGTGAGGATCTTTTCGGCTTCGGCGAGAGTCAGCGTCATGCGTAGATGATCCCGCCCGGCCGCAGCCGGTACCAGGGGGCGGCCCGAGTACCGTCCGGCGGGGGAGTTCACCAGCCCGGAGGATCTGGCTGTGCCGAGCGGCCGGCTGATGGTGAGCCGGCTGTTGCGGGTGGCGATGGTCGGAGCGGGGCCTGCGCTGGGGGCTTGCGGGCTGCACCGGTCCGCCTGCACGGATAGCGGTGTCCCGGCGCGGACGCCCCGACATGTGCGGTCTGGTGGCCGGGAGTCGCACCTGCCGTGACACTGAGGGGGGCCGAGGGCTGAGCGGGGACCGCCGACGCCACGCCCCCCGTCCAGGATCCCGCCCGACCCTATGGCTTCGGGTAGCCGATCGTCGTCACGTCCTCCGAGAGGGCGGCCAGCGTGACATCGGGGTTCAGGGCGGTGACGACCTCGTGCGTCAGCGGCCGCAGGGCCAGGATGTGGCGTATCGCCGCCACGTCGGTCTCGACCTTGTGGATGCCTACGGCGAACTGCCAGTACTCCTCGGCGGACCGGTCCGTCAGATGCTCGAACAGGTACGCCGAACCGTCCGGGTCTCCCTCGTCGTCCACGTCCTCGGGGTACGGGACGGCCCCCGCGCGCCATGCGTCGTCGTCCACCGTCCGCCAGAGACACACGGTCACGAACGGCGTCCCTTCCTCGTCCGAGAACGCGGGCTCCTTCACATACCGCCCGAACACCTCCGGCACCTCGTCGAGCACACCAGGCCACACCAGCCCGTCGTCGTGGCCGTACGGGCTCATCAACGACTCGTGGTCAAAGCCCCGCATGTACGCCCCCGCGGGCGAGAAGACGATGGAGTACTCGTCGCCCGAGCCGTTGCTCATCGAGGCCAGCTCCTCCGCCTCGGACGATCGGGTGTCGAAGGAGTAGGTACGCCAGGAAGGGGCCGGGCAGATGATCGCCTCCAGCATCGCCAGGGCGCGGCAGTGGTCACGGAGGACGGGAATCGTCGGCAGCCGACGAGCGATGTCATGAACGGTCATGTCGGCATCCAAGTGCACGCCACTGACAACCGCCCTGAAAGTGAGGTCTGGTGGAAGTGAGGAGCCCCCGGCATGTGTGCTGATCCTTGTTCGTGACGCCATCCCGAACCGTCCTGGTTTTGCCCGGAGTCGAGCCAACGTGCACTGGGGCCGGTGCCGAGGTGCGAGGATGCGTGTGTGGTAACGGAAGCAGAGTGGGAGCGAGTTCAAGGTGAGCTGCGCTTCGGTCAGGTCCTCACGGGCACTGTCGTACGGGTGCCCAGGCCCGGGGCGATCGGTATCTTCGTGGACATTGGCCTCAGCGTCGGAGGATTTGTCGACGTCGCGCTTCTGCCTCGTCGGCGAAGCGAGGATTGGCCCGTCGAGGGGACCGTGACCGACTTCGAGGTCTGGTGGGTGCACAGTGATCACCAGCAGGTACGACTGAAGCCGTCGGATCCGCGGTACCTGTGCGAGGACTTCGCCGATTTCGTTGCCCGTTTCAGGCCCACGTGGCCGTCTGAGATCGGCGCGGCTCTGGGGAGTCCGAGGCCATCAAATCCGTAGGAGCTGCTCAGGCTTCGCTCTCCTGAAGAGCCGCCTGTCAGCGCCTCTACCAGGCTTGCCTACGGGGCGCGATGCAGCCGAACCAGTCCCGCTCACGAGTGAGCGGCGGGTCCTCGAAGGGGCCGGAGGGCTGTCCCCACTTCGCATGGGCGTGCTGGCCGGTCGGCTCAGTGGATCTCGGGCGCGGAAGCTGGACGCGTACGGAGTTCCGACGCAACCAGCAGATTTCTCAAAGGAGTTCACCGTGCCTGACCGTTCTCACTAGCTCCAGCGTGTTCACTCAACGACACTGTCCAGGTCCCGGCGGGCAGTCGTAGCGGTAGCGGTGATGGCTGCCGTCCTGGCCGCGGCCGGCACGTTGCCCTGGTCTGCGGCGCAGCCCCCCCGGTCCGCGTGATGTCGTACGTAAGGGACTGGAGCGCCTGGTGGCCGACGACAAGTTCCCCGCCGCTCTGGCCGCCACCGTCGGACCGGATGGGCGCACCCGCAACTACACCGACACCCCCGGCTACCACTCGGTCCCCGGTGCCACCGATGACGGCCCCGCCGCCACGGTCGTCGTCACCGCCGACATGGCGCCCAACCCGCGGGCCCTTGGTCACGCGGACGCTCTTGTCGACACCGCCCTGTGCGAGAAGTGACGGTCAGCACGCTGTGGCACCAGCGCGAGCAGGCTGGTGCTCTCGCGGTTGCCTCCGGACGAGTGCGCGATGTGCCAAACGCGAACAGGCGCTGATGGTCGGAGCCGAGTACGAACCGGACAGTCCACGCATGTGTGTGGGTGAGCGCGTTACGTGGCCCACGCTGGGCACGTAACGCGCTCATGCTGTGTGCCGAGTGAGGCAATCGCAGGGAGCGGCCTGATCAGGGGGCGATGGGCAGCTGGCGCTTGTGGTCGGTGAGGCGGTAGCGGTGGACGATCGTTTCGAAGGCCCGCTCGTCCACCGGCTTGCCCTCCAGGAAGTCGTCGATGTCGTCGTAGGTGACCCCGAGTGCGTCCTCGTCGGCCTTGCCCGGGTCGAGGGTCTCCAGGTCGGCTGTCGGGATCTTCCACACCAGCTCGGCGGGGGCGCCCAGCGCGTCGGCGACGGCGCGTACACGGCGCTTGGTGAGGCCGGTCAGTGGCACCAGGTCGGCGGCGCCGTCGCCGAACTTGGTGAAGAAGCCCGAGACCGCCTCGGCGGCGTGGTCGGTGCCGACGACCAGGCCGTCGTGCGCGCCGGCCACCGTGTACTGGGCGATCATGCGCTGCCGGGCCTTGAT
This sequence comes from Streptomyces sp. NPDC055287, assembly GCF_053646035.1. Lineage (NCBI taxonomy): Bacteria > Bacillati > Actinomycetota > Actinomycetes > Kitasatosporales > Streptomycetaceae > Streptomyces > Streptomyces sp. NPDC055287. The sequence goes on from NZ_JBSHNE010000049.1 coordinate 20,578, forward strand.
GTTGCCCTGCACGAAGTCCTGGTGGCGGGCGTCGCGGAAGCTCACGCCGGCGACCAGTGCGGCCTCGAGCGCGGCGTCGCTCGCGGGCTTGATGTCCACGGTCAGCACGTGGTCGGCCCGGATGAAGGAGAGCGCGAGCTGGGCGTCGTGCTCGTCGGCCTGGACCCCGTAGGGCAGCCGCATCGCGTAAAACCGCGCCTCGTGCCCGGCGGCCCGGGCCCGCTCGACGGCGAGCTGGCACAGCCGCCCGGCGGTCGTGGAGTCGACGCCGCCGCTGATGCCGAGCACGAGGGAGCGCAGACCGGTGGAGGTCAGCCCCTCGGCGAGGAAGGCCACCCGGCGTTCGATCTCACGCTCGGCCTCGAAGGTCTCGGCGACCTGGAGTTCCCGGGCGATCTCCTGCTGCAGGGCGATGGACGCCGGCTCGGTCACGTCTGCTCCTGGTTGAAGTTCACGATGTATTGTCCCGCCCACCCTACCCAGGGCTGTGTCGGAGTCCGCCGGCTGTCGCGCTTCTGTGCCTCCGACTGCGATCCCGGAGCGATCCCTTCTTCGGCGCGCATCGTGCAGGGCAGCCGCTCACCGTCCTGCCCAGCGAGCTGCCCCGGCCCGCCTCCGCAGCGCGTGGATCCCTGCGTACGCCGAGACTCCACCCACCGCTGAGATCGCAGAGGCTCGTCACCGAGGCGAGACCGGGGCCGGGCCCGCCTCCGGCATGGTCTCCCCGCCCGGACTTCCGTGGTCACGCGTCCACCGGGATGCGTCAAGAAGCACAGGAACGCGAGGCCGAGCGCGATGGCCGTGCCGTAGAACACCCACTGGTTGGCCTCGGCGAAATCCATGCGCACCGCGTCCTTCGCGTCCCGCATGACCGTGGCCACCGATCCTTCCCCGCTCGGCTGCTGCGGTCCGGGATTCCGGAGACGGCTTCCGCGACATCGCGGACGGCTTCCTGCGAGGCGTCCTCGGGGACGCCCTGGGGACCGGAGGGTGTCCACGACCCGGTTGGTGGTGAGGGTGCGGGATTGTCGAGAGGCCGGGGCTAAACCCTCGAGGTGGGTTACACCGGTGGCCACCACCTGCTGGACAAGGCGAGCCGCCGCATACTGGCGACGGGGACCGTTCCGTACGCGCGTGCCGGCGGACCGTGCACGGCCGGCCCGCTGAAGGCAGCGCGCGCTCTCCGCCGCCGTACTCGAAAGCACAACTGACGCGTCAGAACGCGAAAGGCGGTACCTGTGATGTCAGGCCAGGGAAGCGACCGCTACGGCGAGCGGATGTTTCGCCCGCAGGAAAGCGGAGAGAGCGACCGGATCGATCTCGGGGCACTGGCGTACGACGAAGTGACCGTCGCGCGACTGCGAGAGCTGGGGGTCGGGCCGGGCTGGCGCTGCTTGGACGTGGGGGCCGGGACCGGCTCGGTCGCCCGAACGCTCCTGCGCCAGGCCGGTGTCGCGCGCGTGCTCGCCGTCGACCGTGATGTCCGCTTCCTGGCCGCTGAACCCGTGCCGGGGTTGGAGGTCGCGGAGGCGGACATCACGGTGCCGGACTTCGCCCCCGGGCAGTTTGATCTGGTGCACGCCCGTTTCGTGCTGATGCATCTGCCGAATCCGCAACGGATGGTCTCCCGGCTGAGCGAGCTGGTGGCCCCCGGAGGCGTCCTGGTGCTCAGTGACGCCATCGACCTGACCAGCGCCGTGGCTCCGCCCACCCTGTACACGCGCACTATGCGAGCCATGTGGGAAGGGCTCGGCGCGACGATCGGTACCGACGTGTCGTGGGTTCCCCGGTACCCGCAGATCCTGCGGAGCGCGGGCCTGCGATCCGTAGCGGCAGAAATTCACATCCCTCCTCTCGTCCCGGGCAGTGCCATCAGCCGCTTCTGGGCAGACACCTGGGAACGCGCCCGCCTGGCCATGGCGGCGACCGGGCTGGTCGACGACGGGCAGATCGACGAGGCCCTACGGCATCTGGCCACCCCCGACTGCGCAGATCTGTCACCGGGGATGATCACCGCTTGGGGACGGAACCCGATGGAAGGCCCGCGCGGGCGGGGAGACCGGCCGGCAGAGGTTTGAAACGGAGCCGGCGCAGTGCGGCGCGGTGCACGTGCCCCGAGTGGGAGCTGTTGAGCTGTACTTCCACAGTTCCGGCCGGCGCGGCCGCCCGTCCAGGCCGCTGCTCGCCACCGCTCGTTCCGCCTGTCACCCGTGCGGTCGTCGATGTCTCGCTGACAGGGGTGTGGCGTGGGACGTTGGCCGAGTCAAGGTACTGCGATGCAAGGGAGTAGGGCGTGTCATCGAAGCGTCGTCGTAAGAAGAGGGCCCGTCGTAAGAAGGGGGCCAACCACGGCAAGCGTCCCCAGTGCTGACTGGACGTGGCAGCAGCCGACGAGCCCAGGCAAGGACGGTGATCCGGCCATTCGACGCTACCCCTGATGCCGGAGGACAGTTCTGAGAAGGTCGGACCCGTATCGTCGTACGGGGGCCGGCCAACCGGGGCGACGAGGCCTTCAGAGCGTGCGCGTTGGCGGGTGGCTCGTCGGCGGCAGGCAAGGTGCCGGAGGCGACGCCCCGGGCCTGCTTGGTTGCCCGGCACAGCGACCCAGCTCCCAGCCGTCGCAGCTGCAGGAACATCCACTGCATCCGACGCCACAGTCCGACGCCACAGTCCGACGCCACAGTCCGGCGTCGGCAGCGTGGTTGAGGCCCAGCTCCCGTGCTGGTGCGAGAGCAGCGGTTACGGGCGGGTCGGCCGGGGGTGTGTGGTCGGTCAGGTCCCGGACCGGGCGGGGGCATCCGTCCGGAGCCGCGGGTTGCGGGCGTAGGCGCGGCCGATCGGTTCGGCGCTCAGTCCATGCAGCAGGATGCTGAGCATGACGGTCATCACCATCACGAGGGCGATGAAATCGGCGCCGTGAGTGGGCAACTCGATGGCCGCGAGGAGCCCGAAGACGATCGAAGTCACGCCTCTCGGGCCCAGCCAGCCCAGGAACAGCTTGTCGGACAGTGCCATCCCCGTACCTGTGAGCACGACCATCACGGGAATCGTGCGCGCCAGGATGACGGCGACGAGCGCGTACAGGATCACGGAGAGGTGGAAACCGTCCCAGAACACCTCGTTCACGATCTGCCCGAACACGAACCACAGTGCGAGGGACATCAGGGCGACCAGGTCGTCCGTCATCTGCACCGCGTCCGCCGGCAGGTGGCGCATGGCCGGTGCGATGCAGACGCCGGCGACGAAGGACGCGACAAAGCCGTTGCCTCCGAGTGCTGACGAAAGCGTGTAGGCAGCCACGGGAACGGTCAGCACACCGAGCCTCGTCGCCGCGTGCTGCGTCCACCCACTTGCCCAGGACCGCCGCAGCAGCCACCCGGCCACGTAACCGATGACGGAGCCGGCGCCGACGGCCCAGGCCGCCGCTTCGACCGCGCCCAGCAGCGCCTCCGCGTAGTCCGCGCTCCTGGTGCGGGATTCGACAGCGGCGGCCGTGCACAGGAGGAACGCGGGCGAGACGATTCCGTCGTTGAGGCCCCCTTCGACATTGAGAACATCGCGCAGCCGCGCCGGGATCCTCTTGTCCCGTACGACGGCCGCTGTGGGGGCCAGGTCCAGGGGGACGACAACGGTCGCCAGGACGGCCAGCGTCCACCCGGGCTGCTCGGGGAAGAAGACGTACGCGGTCAGAAAGGCGAACACCAGGGTCAGTGGCAGCGCACCGCCGAGCAGACGCGCGACGATCCCCTTCTCCCTGCGGATGACGCCCCCGGGGATCTCGATGGCGTCGACGAAGAGAAGCAGCGCCAGAACGACTTCCACCGCATGCTCGAAGCCGGCCGTGTCGAATTCGAAGCGAAGCGGGGGATCCGAACCGCCGGTCATGGCGATACCGGCCGCCATCATGGCGATCGGGGCGGTGATGCTCCATCTCGCCAGCCGGTGCGAGAGGACGGCCCAGGTGAACAGAATGCCCGCGATGACGGTGACGGCAAGCATGGCATCCTGCGCTTTCCGACTGGGCACCTTTCCCGATGTGTGCAGCTTAGATCGGGGCATCGGGCCTGCGGGGAGAGCACGCCGGTGGGGAAGGAATCTCGGCGCTCGGCGCTGCTGCGGCGGCTGGTAGACGGTCGTCGTCGGCGACTGCTCGCGTGTCTTCCAGTCCAGGTGCGCGGCGCGGGGACGGGTCTCGACGCCGTGCAGCGTCGCCTCTGTTCTCGCCTCCCTGGCGAGGGCGGCCAGGTACTGTCCGGCCGCTCAGCCGCCGGCCCGGGTGCTGCCTGAGCGTCCGAACGAATCCGTGGCCGCCCCGGTCGGCACGGGCCCGCCCGCCTGTACGGAGGCGGGCCCGGCCGGTCACGGGGTTGTGCTGCCCCTGTCCGGTGAGGTCACGACAACTGGCCTCCGTAATCCGGCAGTTTGAACGTCCTCTCCGCGTGTCCGCCTACCAGGTCGCTGCTTCGGTTGCCGATGTTGGCGATGATGGTGTAGCCGTCGTCTTCGATGTCCGACCGCATGTCGGTCTTGTACGCGCTGACCTCTTCGAAGAGGTCGGGAAGGCTGCGTGTGTGCACCCCCGAGACCGGATAGCCGACCTTTCGCAGGTTGTACTCGGTGAGCGACTGGATGATTCCGGGCCGGGCGGTTACGAAGAACACGTCCACGTCACGCGAGTCCGCGAAAAGGCTGAGGTCGAGGATCGGTTTGACCGCCGGCGTCGGGTACTTCCAGAAGTCGTGGAACCCCGTCTCCAGGGAAGTGTTGTCGATGTCGAGGACGAGGGCGTGCTTCTCCTCGGAGGGGCGCGAGGTGCGCTGCTCGATGTAGGGGAGGGCTGTGGCGACGACAGCGGTCACATCACGCTGCCAGGTCGCGTAGTCCACCCCCGACAACTGCGCCGCGGTGTCGGAGTGCTGGGGCGGGGCGGTGGCTGTGTGGGCGAGGACCGCGGGGTGCCGAGCGGGAGCCGAAGCGGCCGAGGCTGTGGCTGACGCGATCACGGTGGCTGCTGTGAGGGCCACTGCGGACAGGGAGGCGGCTGCTCTGGTTCTCCATCTGCGTACGCGCATGGGGGGTTCGCTCCTTGGGATCACGGTTCACGGGAGGCTCGCCCTTGGATGGCGGCGAACCCTGAAGTGACATGTCCACGACCCAGGATGGGCGGTCGGGCACCTTCTTTCTACTGGTCGGTAGCAAGATTCTTCCGGGTCGGGAACGACCGCCGGTCCCATCCGGCCGAACCCGGATGACGGTCGCCAGGACGAACGCGAGCCGAGCAACTGCCTTGGCGGGCTCGCCGGTACAGTCGTGCAGGCATAGGCCATGCCAGGATCACCGCGGCGACCAATCCACCGGCAGCCCCGCAGGCCCCGCGGCCGCAGAGCGATCCGGCCACATGCCCCGTGCGGGAGGCGGGTGCCGTGCCGGGGCCGGCGAGAACTGCGAGTGGCGCGGGGGCAGACGGCTACGGGGTCAGACGACTACGACGACTTTCCCGTGGACGTGTCCGGACTGGCTCAGCGCGAAAGCGTCCGCCAGCTCTTCCAGCGGGAAGGTCCGCGCCACCGGCACCGTCAGTTTCCCCGCGTCGGCGAGAGAACCCAGCTCGGCCAGGTCGGCGCCGTCCGGCCGTACCCACATCCACTGCCCGCCGGCGTCGATGACGGAGTTGTCCGCGATCGACGCGTGCCGGCCGCCTTCGCGCAGTACGGCCAGCGTCGTGTCCAGGACCCCGCCGACGAAGTCCGCGACGACATCGACTCCGTCCGGCGCGAGCGTTCGGACGCGGTCGACGACTCCCTCGCCGTACGCCGCCGGCTCGGCGCCGAGCTCGCGCAGCCGGTCGTGATTGGCGAGGGAGGCGGTACCGATGACCCGGGCGCCGAGGGCACGTGCGATCTGCACCCCCAGGGATCCCACCCCGCCGGCGGCGCCATGGATGAGTACGGTGTCACCCGGGCCGGTGCCCAGGCGCGTCAGTACCTGGTACGCCGTGAGGCCCGCCAGCGGCAGACCTGCGGCCTGGTCCCACGTCAGTGACGTGGGACGGCGGGCGAGGGCCCGCACGGGGACGGTGACGAACTCGGCGAAGGTGCCACCGTGCACGTAGTCCTTGCGCGCGTAGGCGATGACCTCGTCGCCCACTGCGAACTCGGACGCGTCGATACCCACTTGCTCGACGACCCCGGCGACGTCCCAGCCGGGGACCACGGGGAAGAACGCTTCCATCAGGGCCTTCAAACCCCCGGCCATGATCTTCCAATCGACCGGATTGACCGCCGCGCACCGCACGCGCACGAGGATCTCGCCCGGCCCGACCTTGGGGCGCGGCTGCCGTGTCTCTGTGAGGACTTCCGGACCGCCGAACGCCGCGTACGTCATCGCCCTCATGTCAGGGCCGCTGTCGGGGGTGCCGTCGTCATCGTGTCCCATGGCGCGCCTTTCCTCAGTGGTTCCGGGTCGTGCCCGGCTGATCGTTTCCTATGGGTTGCCGGGGAGAGCGACGGTGAAACCGGGGGGCGGGTAAGGGGAGGCCTCCGGCCGGGACACGGCACTGCTGAGCCTCACGTGGGTGTGAATGGACGCCGGCCTGCCGCAGTTCCTGGCAGGATGCATGGGCAGCGGCGCTGCTCAGCGGGGCGGCCGCCGGTGGAAGTCGTCATTGCGGCGCAAGGTCTCGATCGGCGGCTCGATCCGCCGTACACCACACCCGCACCTCTCCGGGGCCCGGCACAGTCCGCCGGGCACGGGATGCAGCACAGCCCGCCCGAGGGGCTTCCTTAGGTCACAGAACAGTCATAACGGCACCCCATGCCTCACACTGCGGGCACGATGCTCCCCTCATCAGCAAGGAATCCCAGGGGGAATCATGTACGCCCGCACCGCCGGCCTCGCGCTCGCCGCCGCAGCGCTCCTCACGCTGACTGCCTGCCAGGACACCACGCCGTCGCAGCCGGACAGCACGCGCGAGGACAACGCTCCCGCACCGGCCAAGCCGGGGAGCAGCGACGACGACGCACAGTCGGCCGCACTGCCCAACATGGTGGGGAAGGGCCTCCAGTCCGCCCAGGACCAAGCGCAAGCCGCCGGGTTCTACCTTCTGACCTCCCATGATTCCCTCGGACGCGCACGCAACCAGGTCCTCGACCGCCAGTGGAAGGTCTGCACCCAGACTCCGAGGGCCGGGGAGCACCCGACCGACACAAAGGTCGACTTCGGGACCGTGAAGCTGGCCGAGGACTGCCCCAGCAGGGACCAGGGCGAGCCGAAGGAGGCCGGGGGGACGATGCCCGACTTCGCGGGTAAGTCGGTCAAGGCAGCGCGGCAGGCCCTGGACAGCTCGACCAGTCTCACCGTGACCGACAGCTCCGGAGAGAGCCGTATGGTCCTCATGGAATCCAACTGGAAGGTCTGCGGGCAGGACCCAAAGGCGGGGGTCAAGCTCGACGGCCAGCCGGTCACCCTCACCGCGGTGAAGTTCGAAGAGTCCTGCTGATCCTCACCCGAACGGTAAACGGGGCGGGGCGGCCTTTCGCCGGGCGTGCGGCTTGCAATCTCGTGACGCGGGGTGTCGGCAGCGCGTGAGGCCGGGCGCGTGTGTGCGGCCGGGCACCTGCGGGCCCCGGCCGCATGCTTCACGTCCTCACAGAGCCCTGACGTGGCTGGTGAGCCGGCCTTCGTCGTACAGGTGGAAGGTGAGGGCGAGCGGGGCCGCGTGGGTCTTCCAGGAATCCTCCGGTTCCTGCTCCCACGGCAGGAGCGCGGTCGAGGCGATTCCCGGCGCGCAGAGCAACGGCAGGCCGGCGAAGACCGTGGCGGCCGCCGTGTGGGCGTGGCCGCAGAACACGGCGGCGACCTGGTCGTGGCGGGCGAGGACCTTGGCGAGGTCCTGCGGCTCGCGCAGCCCGATCCGGTCGATGTACGGCACGCCGAGCGCCACGGGCGGATGGTGGAACGCGACGAAGGCCGGCCTGTCGGGGGCGGCCGCGAGAGTCTCGTCCAGCCACCGCAGCGTCCGCGGCTCCAGCAGCCCCTCGGACCGTCCGGGGACCGAGGAGTCGCACATGAGGATCCGTACGCCGCCGATGTCCCGCACCTCGTTGACGGGGGCTGCTCCGGGGGAGCCGCCCAGCAGGATCTCGCGGAACTCCGGGCGCGAGTCGTGGTTTCCGGGGCACAGCAGGACCTGGTGACGGTCGTGGAGCGGGGCCAGTACCTCCAGGGCCTGAAGGTACTCCCGCTCCGTGCCGCGGTCGGCGATGTCCCCGGTGATCAGGACGGCATCCAGGGCGCCGGGGAGCCCCACGAGGTGGTCCACTGCCCGCCGGACGCGGGCCGCGCTCTGCGGGCCCCCGTCCAGGTGCAGGTCGCTCAGGTGGGCCAGAACGGTCATGCCTTGGCCTCTTCGGCGGCCTGCGCCCGTTCCGGGGCGGTGCGCTTCCCGGCGTGCCAGCGGGCCCAGGTTCCCAGGCACATGGCGGCGGTCAGCACGAGAATGCCGATGAGGGTGTGCTGCGACTGGTGCAGCCTCGGGTCGAAGAACTGGACCACGTACGTGATGACCAGGTTGGTACCGAACAGCATCGAGACGGTGATCGGCTCGGTCCGTACGATTCCCTGCTGGAGCAGGTACAGCGAGATGATGACGCCGAGGACGCTGATCGCCAGGATCGCTCCCACGTTGCCCGGGGAGTACGCCTCGAAGCTGCCGCGGATGACGAGGAGGGCGAAGGTCGCCACGATCAGAGCCACGAAACGGGAGGCCATCATCTGCCGTACCGACATGCCGGCGTCGCCCAGCCGCTTGGTGTAGTAGGTGACCCCCGACAGGGAGGTCGAGGTCAGCACGCACATCACGACCCCGAAGACCAGCTCGCCCGTCGGCAGGTCCCCGATGGCCGTGGATCCGCTGGACGCCATGGCCAGCAGATAGCCCATGGCGGCCAGCATCGCGCCGGTGGCGACCAGTTCCAGGGGTAGCGCCTTCGTGCCGGGGCGGAGCTTGAAGCCGAGGATGATGGTGATGGTGGGGCCCAGACCGATGATCATCGAGTTGGCCACGGCAGGCTCGAAGACGGTGAACGCGTACAGCACCGCGATCCAGCAGACCGCGGTGGAGACGTTCAGCATGATCACGTCGGGGAGGCAGCGGCGGACCACCGCCTTGAGAGCCTGCTTGTCGCGGAGGGTGAAGAAGTAGAAGGCCTGGGCGATGACGAAGGAGTTGAAGGCGATGAACTCCGGTGAGAGGTCCTGGACCAGCGCGCCCTCGAAGACCGACTTGGTGGAGTTGATGACGCAGTAGCCGAGGACCAGCAGGGGGCCGGCTGCCAGGGCGAGGCGGCGGCTAGACGACATCGTAGAAGCCCTCGCCGTCCAGGTGGCGGGTGGTCATGTAGTCGTGCGTGACGATGCCTTCCACCTCGTGGAGGAGATGGACGAGCAGCGGGTAGGTGAGGTCGTTGACCGTCCTGGATATCTCCTCGCCCGGCCGCACCTTGACGAGTACGTCGTGGAAGCTCTCCAGGGCACGCAGGTCGGGCAGTTTCGGGTAGTCGACGAGCTTGCCGGCCTCGGGCGCGACCATGTTGACGCAGACCGCGTGCCGGGCGACCTCGTAGTCCGTGTGCCGACGGGCCTCGAAGGCCTCGGGGTCGGTATGGGCGAGCACCGTCCACTCCAGCTGGCTCTCGCCGATCGCCGCCCGGGTGAGCAGGGGGAGCATGGCCCCGCAGACGCGGGCGCCGGTCTCGACCAGCCGCGGCCCCTGCGGGGTCAGCTTGAGTTCGGTGTGTGCGGGGCCGTTGCTGATCCCCAGGGCGTCGAGCACGGAGAAGGCGTAGGCGGCGAGGAGGTCCTGCTCGGGGCCCCGGCGGACCATGAGCGCCGACCCGCCGAGCAGGTCGCGGACCCCGTTGACCCCCAGGTGCTGGGTCTTCCACAGGTCGCACACGTAGTGCTTGCCGTCGAGACTGACCGTGTTGACGTAGTACTCGGCTCCCACCAGATATTCCTGCGCGACCACGGCGTCGTTGCGCAGCCCGAGCGCGCTGTCGGCGCCGACGAGCGACTCGAAGGCGCCCCGGACTTCCGCGGCGGTGCCGCAGAAGTGCACGCCGTCGTTGAGCGCGCTGCGGACCGGCTTGAGGACCACGGTCCGCTCGGTGGTCCCGTACCACTCCAGCAGGGTGTCGAGGTCGGTGGCGAGGATCTGGTCGGCGGCCGGCACACCGGCGGCCTTGACGGTCTCCACCATCTGGAACTTGTCGCGCCGGGCGGTGCTCAGTGCGGTCCCGTTGGTGCGCAGGCCCAGGGCCTCGCTGAGGACGTCGGCGAGTTCGACGCCGATCTCAGCGCCGGCCAGGAGGGCGGCCGGTGCGTACGGGGCCAAGGCGGCCAGCGTCTCGGCCATGTCGCCCTGGTGGACGACGGTGGCGAGAAAGTCCTCCGGGCGGAAGGACGCGCCGAAGATCGCGGGGGGCTGCTCGGCGCTTTGCACGTGCAGGCAGTCGTAGCCCTGGGCGTGGAAGAGCGGTGCGAGATGGCTCGCCGTGGAGAAGGCGTCGACGATGGCGACGACGGGGCGACGGCCCTGAGGGGTACTCATGTGGGGCTCCTTCACTGCTGAGCGGGGGTGACCGCGGAGGGGGTGGTGGTGATCCGTTGGACGGCGGCCTTGACCAGGCCCGCGAAGAGCGGGTGGGGGCGGGTCGGGCGGGAGCGGAGTTCGGGGTGTGCCTGGGTGGCGACCAGGT
>NZ_JBSHNE010000050.1:0-30308 GCF_053646035.1 Streptomyces sp. NPDC055287
CATCCCACGGCTTCGGCCGAGCCATCCCACACCCCCGGATCAACGTTCCCGGAGCGACCCAACCACCTCGAAGATCATTTCGTTAGGAGTTCTAAGGCCACCCCGGCCGCCGAATGACCGCGCTCCAGGAGAGAACCGATCGAGGCCGTCCGGACATCCCGGACGGCCTCGACGCGTGCCGCGCGGACCGTGACGAGGCGGCCCGCCTGTGGGGTGGGTGCCACCCCCATGACGACCGCCCGCATCATGGCCCCCATACCATCGCCCCGCCTCCACTTCTGCCCGAGCATGGTGCGCCGACCCGACCGCCGCTCCCGCATGCCGCTCCCCGGAGGCTCACCATGCCGCGCCCCACCCGCCGACGCCCCCGCACCGTCCTGCTCGCGATGGTCGCGCCCGGTGATCACAGCGCCCTCAAGCTCGCCGGCTACGTCAACACCGCCGCACGACGAGCCCACACCGAGCGCCCCCGCGTCCTCGCCCTCTACGACATCACATGATCAAACCGGACGATCCAGGCACTCGCCGGGGCCCTGTATCAGGAGGCGGCAGGTCCTGGTGGACCGCACACGCAACCAACGGCGTAAACAGCTCACTCCCAGCGTGCTCAGAGGCACACATCACCCCTCGAAATCGCAAACAGGCACTCAACCGCCAGCCAGAGTGACTCGCGGGGCAAGCGTGGTTCAATAAGTTGGATTATGGACAGATCTGCGCCATGACATTTGAGTTCAACGGCCTCTCCTCCACGCTGCCGACAACCAACGGACGGTCAGTATCCAGGCCACCACCTTTGAGGAGGCTTTGACCGAACTGACGTCACAGATTCCTCGATTGAAGCGCATTCTGCTCGACGACAGCGGACGGCTGCGGAGATCCCACTGGGCTTTCCTCAATGACGAGCTCATCATGCAGCCAGACCCGTCCATGCCGCTCGGTGACAACGACCGGATCACCTTCGACACCGCCATCGCAAGCGGCTGAGAGCGTCAGGCGGTTGGCCCAGATCTGCCATGGGGTGGCGGATCCTGCCCGGGGTGGGTCAGGACATCGGACACTGGGCCGCACAGGAGAACGCGCCGCACTCCGTGCCTGGCCAGCACAGCGTGGTGCGGGAACAAGGATGGACGGGTGGGCCCTGGCCCCGCACCACGTCTGCCGGCGCCACCACGGGCACCTGCTCGTCAGCATGCCCCACCCCCAAGAACCCTGCCCTCACCCATACGGCGCTGCCCACCACACGTCACCCGGCCGGGGTCCGTTGTGGTCGAGTTCCTGCGGGGAGGCCGGGGCGGACTCCCCGCAGTAACGACGATGACCGAAGATCGTTGGCAGGGTATGAACAACATGAAGCGCACCGTCATCGTCGCGGCCCTCGTCGGGGCCTTTCTTCCACTCGCCGGCGCTACGGCCTACGCGGACGCTGGTCCGCTGCCTACCGCGATCGGCTCGGCGACGGGTCTGGCCCTACCCCGTGAGACAGGGCTCCAGAACTTCCTGTTCACCTCCCGCTTCAACCTTTTGGACTCTCTGACACGGCAAAGCGGCGTCCTTGAAGGGGCATGAGCTTTCCCAGCCGTGCCGCAGGTGAACCCGTTCCCCCGGGGCCAGAACAGGCCGTCCTAGCCACCCTGCTTTCGGATTACTCGCTCCGGCGGCCCCAATGGACCGCGCCTGGCCCGGGGCCCCCATCCCAAGCCCTCCACCCCAGAACCCAGGTAGCCACTGGTGCCCACAAGACACGCTCAAAGGCAGGGCAGCCGGGAAGACAGTGACCATGACGCCCTGGCGGTCGTTGTTCCGCCGACGCGTGTGTGCACATCCGTCCCCCACGGACCCGCGTCGTGAGGGCCCTGGAATTCCCACGCCTCAGGGCCCTCACTCCTCCATACCGGCCGACGGCGCGTGTGCCTCTCGCGCCCCCTCTCCGGCCGGGCTCACGGGGAGCACCAGGTGCTGCACTTCACCCTGTCCGCCCAGGCCCCCCGTGCAGTGCTCGACCGACGTTCCGCCCGCCCCGCCCCAGTCGTCGAAGAAGTCGGTTAGCGCCACGCTCCCGCCGCGCCGTCCCTTGAGGCGCCTCGTGCGGCGGGAGCGTGGTCAACAGGGCTGAGCTGCGAGGTCAAGGTGTCCACGGTGGCGTCGAACCGCGCCGACAACTTCCCTACGAGACCCCTCGGAAGTTCGACCCGAGGTTCCGTCGGCCCGAAGTGCACCGGCTTGCACGTGTACGGCTTCGCCGCCGACTTCGTCGTGACCGATCCGGTCACACCTCAGGCATGGCCGCCATCGAGGTGCCGTGTCGGTGCCAGCGGAGACGGTTCGCGCTAGACCAGGTTGTGGACCAGCTGGCGAATGAAACCGGCCTCGCAGTCGTTGGTGCAGCCCTTCTTGTACTCGTAGTAGGCCTGGATGAACTCCTCCGGGTCGTCGTAGCCGAGGCTGTCGGTGGGGAACACCTCGTCCTTGCGGTCGCTTGAGGAGGAGATGTTGTTGACGGGTTCGGTGTCGGCGGCCTGGGCAGGCAGCGTCAGCGTCCCGAGTACAGCACCGGCAAGGACAGCGGATGCGGCGATACGCCGCGCAATGATCTTCATGCCGGTCTAACGCTCTGCTCACCGAACGGTTGCGGCCCCTCCACGGCGTCCTGTTGGCGCGAGCAGGCCGAGGTGGAGTCAGCGTCCTGGGCATCTGTCCACGGGAGCATGGCCTCTACGGCTCGGCCGTGCTCAGGTCGGTGGATCCGTTGCCTGGGTGGAGAGCGCCGACGGCGCGGGGATCAGCGCGGCTCGGAGTGGCTCAAGGCGCCCGGCCGGCACGCCCTGCTGACCTGCGGGTGCGCAGCCCGGGCTGGGCAACGAAGTCGGGTCTCGGGAGCGGGGCGGGTGCCGGATGTTGCCCACCGGGCAGCACCTGGCCGCCCTCGCCGCACGGGGGGTCTAGGAAAGGCCTGGAGCGGTCATCGACGGCCAGGAGCCCACAAGCTGCACCCGAGCAGCGGGCAGCGCTTAAGGAGTCGGGGGCGGAAGTGGAAGGGGAGTGACATCTGTCGCGGCCGGTCGTTGAACCCGGCAGGTCAAGCGAGATGCACAGAGAAGCCCCGGGCGTCGCGGCCCGGGGCTTCGTGCTGACAGCCTCGCGGCCCGTTTCGGCGCCGCCCAGGGGCAGATTCAGGTGCCGCTCTCGGCGACGGCCGCCCTGAACTCCTGCGTCATCAGCGGGACCGACCCGCGCTGAACAGGCGCCGGGCCCGGTTCGCCCCAGACCTTGTGCAGGGCCGCGCGCACCTTGACGTTCATCGCCTCATCGACCACAGCCCGTTACTCGGCAGGGACCTCACGCTTGTCCTGGACGCCGACCATGGTGCCGTGACGGGTGCCGGTCCACCCGAAGGTGATGACCTTCCAGCCGAGTTGCTTGGCCGCCTTGCGCATCGCAGCCCGGATCAACCCCGCCCAGCGTCTCGGCCTCCTCATCGCCCAGATTCACCTGGTAGTAGCCGCCGTACCCGCCGGCCCCAGTGGGCAGGTCCGGCGCAGCAGGGGCACGAGGGCCTCGGCCATGGCGGTGCAGCGCGGGTCCTTCGCGTAGGGCGGCACCGGGTGCTCTCCTTCAGTGCGGTGCGGGCAAGCAGGCAGGCAAATTGGCCCGGCGGGTGGCGGCTCGCTCGACCACCGCGCACTCATTGCAACCGTGCTCCCGGCGTCGATCTGGGGCGGACCGGCAGCGTCCCACAATGACCTGAGCCTCCAGACCGCCGTCGAGAGCCTTAGATACGCCCTGACCCTTGAGGCCCGCCGCAACGGAACGCCGAAGCCGGACGTCGCCTCCTTCGGCGAGGACGGACCCTTCTACGTGTTCCAGGCGAAATGGCGTAAGTAGGCCGCGACGAACCGTGTCTAGTCCGCTCAACCTGTGGTGGCCTACAGCTACGAGAGTCGGCCAGCCCTACGATCCGTCGGGGGACTGCACACGACGTGGAAGCCGCCAGGGTCGGAGGTTACGCGACGGCGAGCGGTCCCCCGTCAGCGGTGGGTGACGGGCAGATGACCGGTCCGGGCCGTGGCGCTGCTTGTAGGGGGTCGAGCTTCGAGCTGCTGGAGCAGTTCCCCGTCGTCGTCATAGAGCTCAAGACGGGACGGCAGGCCGAACCGGGTCAGGAGCGCTGCCAGATCCTCGAACCGTTGAGGATCGACAACTCCGTGCAGGAGCGTGTCCCCGTCGGTCGGGTCGACCTCGATGCGGCACCAGCTGGTCTCGACCTCATACGACTCCCACGACGCCGATCTGGCACTCCAGCCGGCCTCGGTGAAACGTTCGGCCACCAGTGCAGCACTCGGAGCCCCTGCCAGGTCACCACACACGTTGTTGGAGATCTCAAGCCAGACGGGATCGAGCGGCTGCCCCTCATCGGATACGTCCACAGCTGATTATGGAACGGACACCGCCGCGCCGTGGATGACGGGGCTGCCACTTCCAGCCCGGCGGCCCGTCAGATCGGCAGGGGTGCAGGATCGCCGTGTAGAGCGGGCCAGGGTCCACCCGGGCTGTCGGCGGGAGCCGGGCGGCGGGCGGCCGCCGTGCGACCCCACGGCCCTTCGTCGTCAGGCCCTACGGCGTTGCGGGGACGATGTTGACGCTGGTCACCCCCTCTTCGGCTTCCTTGTACCGCTTGTAGTCCTCGGCCGCCTGGGGGCTGTAGGTGACGGCGGACTCCCGGGACTCGCCATCCTGCTCCCACGTGATCCGCACTGTCTTCACGCCTTGCTCCTCCATCGCTGACCTGGGGAATGTGCCCGGCGGCGGCATCGGCTTCGAGGTGATGAGGCGCGCCGCCGGGCTCGAACAGGGTCGCATGGGCCACTGACAGGCCGAGGTGGGGTCAGCGTGTCTGAGGACGGGTGCCAGAATGTGAGGGGCCAGTACCCCGAGGGGGGTTCGTCAGCGGTGGGTGACGGTGAACCCGCTGTCGTTGAGTGCGGCGGTCCAGACGTCCCGGTCGAACCACTTGGTGATGTTCGGCTGCAGTTCGGAGATCAGCCGCATGCGGGCCTGCCAGTCGTGGCCTCCTGCGTCGCGGCTGCCTTCACACCCGTCGCAGCCGTCTTCGCCGTGAATGTGGCCGGCCATCCAGGCGTTCACCGCGACGTTGAGGATGACGGCGTACAGGTCGCCGCCGCTGCGGGCCAGGGCGTCCGGCACGCCGGCGAGGATCAGCGCCAGCTCCGGATTGTCCAACGGCGGAAGAGGGGCCTGCCCGATCTGTTCCGGGTCGCCGCTGTCCTGAACGTCGCGTTCAGATTGCGCGAGACGTTCGGCCAGGGATGCGGCGTCGAAGTACCGCCAGGCAGAGCGCACCTGAATCCCGAGCCGTTCCGCCACGGTGCTCATGCTCTGCTCGATGGTGTCCGCCACCGTCGCGGGCCCAAGGGTCACGCCGCGCCTTGCCAGTTCGGCGAGCGTCTGCGCGACCGCATCCTTGAACGCCTTGGTATTTCGCATCGTCACATCGTAGGGGCGTCGCCGGGCCCCGCCATCGCTGACAAGAGGGGCATGGGGATCGTCGGCCGCCACGGCGCAGCGTCTGATCTCGTGCTGTCGCTTACACGACGAGGGCCAGGCGTTCACGCGCGGCACGTTCCTGCTCCACGGCCCGGTGCAGATGCCACAGGGTCACGACGGGAAGCAGGCCGCCGAGCCGGGCGGCTGCCCTCAGGTCCTCGACCACAGCGGTCAGCTCTGTTCGCACCGTGCGCCGGGGTTCATCCGGATGAGCGAAACCGTCAGCGACCTCTTGAAGAAGGTCCGCCAGTTCCGAGATGCCGGGGTCTTCCGGCACCTGTTTGCCCCACTGGGCGGCTGCGTCACTGAGCTGCGCGACGCGCCGACGCCGCCTGGCCTCAAGCGCCCGCGATGAGGCATTCCAATGAGTCACAGGGTCATCGTCTCCCACAACAAGGGGCGAGGGAGCGGCAATCGGACAGGTCGCGTCGGGGCCCCCTGGTCAGCCTTCCCCTCTCGGTATGAGCCGCAGGTTGGCGGGTGGGCTGGGCGGGGCTTCCGTTTGCGGGGCGCGGGCCCACCCATGGGCGTGCATGGTCTCGGCTTCCCAGTCCTCGAACAGCTTCGGCAGCGCCTTCGGATCGCGGTCCGGGTCCCAGTGCCACTGGATGAAGGCGCGAGCCGCGGGACGGCGGGCGTCGCAGGCCGGGCAGAGTTCCATCCAGACACCGGTCATCAACGGGCCGTGCCAGTACAGCAGCAGCTCGCCTCCGCAGCGGGAGCAGGGCCGGTCCGGCTGAGCGTCTTCGTCCCCGTCGGGGTACAGCCGGGCGAGTTGTTCGTCGCTGACGTGGTCGAGGCTGCCGTTGAGGTTGCCGACGCGACCGAAAGAGCCGTCGGGGCGCACCACGTAGCGCCAGGTGTACGACATTCAAGCCCCCCTTTCGGGGTGGAGCGTGATGCGGAGGCCCACGATCCGCCCGCTTGCTGATCAGCGTCAAGGGGTCTGCACGCAGCCGGCGCCGCTGCCGGGGCGCGGCATGCGGGCCGAGAGCGGCCGGGGCTGAGGTGGCGTTTGTGGACCGGATCGGCGGTCAGGACGGCATGGTGTAGGAGTGGAGCCGGTCGATTTCAGTGAACCCGGCGCTCTCGTAGAGGCGGTTGGCGGCGGTACGGTCCCGCTCGTGGCCGGGGGGCGCGTCGTCATCGACGTAGAGGATCGCTTCCTTGGCGCCGAGGCCGGTCAGTGCGTCGAGAGCGGAGCCCAGCATTGCCGGGCCGAGACCGCGTCCCCGCGCGTCGGCGGCCACCTCGATCCACCACAAGACGCCGACCCCCTGGAAAGGGAGCCCGATCACCGCCTCGGCGACAGTGCTGCCGTCCTGGCGGGCCTCCAGTCGCCGCCCGCTCCTGTCGCTGGGGTCGTGGCCGATGTGAACGTGTGGCAGGCGCGGCAGCGTGGGGGCGGGCAGATTGGCGCGCATGTACCGCCAGAGTCGCTTACCGGTGAACCCGGCTTGTTCCAGCGCCCGGACCGTGGCGGGGCGGTGGCCGACCGGCAGCGCCTCCAGGCCGAGTGACAGGGCCGAAGCGAACTGGAACGCCTCGACCCGCCGGGCAGGAAGCGCGGTGACAGCGTGGCGGATCAACGCGTCGGCCATCGTCTCGTCCTCGCGGCAGTGGAGCCACAGGAGCTGTCCCGTGTCGTCCCTTGCGCGGGCCGCGTACGAGACGACGCCCACGACAGCCTGGGCCCTGTTGACGGCCACCTGGGTCACCGGCCTGTTCAGCTCGGCCCACCAGCCGGCATCCACTGACGAGCGGCCTTCCAGTGCTTCGCTCAGCATGGCGAGGGTGATGTGGGGCTGGCCGGGGGCCGGTCGGCTTAGATCAGACGCGCACACTGGTCTGATCAGCCTGGGTGTACGGAGGCAGCATCACCCCCGTGGGGGAGATCTCGGTTACGACCATGGGCAGGTATCTCCCTTCTGTCCCTGCAACGCCCGTAGGGACGGCTGCCGGGCCGTTGCCGGGCCACGTCCCTTCGTCTGACGTCACCGCCGCAATGCCGCGGCACGGGCACTGCGGCCCCCACCGTCCTCAGACAGCGTCGTTGAACCCCGCCAGATCCGTCCCCGCACAGCTGGCATTCTCATCCCCGTCCAGCTCTGGCCCGAGGGCGAGCATGTCGAGAAGGAGTGCGAGGTCGGATGCGTCTTTTGCCCGGCCTGCCAGGGCAAGGCGCGCCCGCCGGCGCTGCGCCCCCCGCCCCACTCCCCCGCTGCGATCGTGCTCTGCCCTGTCCATGACCGTCGATCCCACCACGACTGTGACCTCAGCGCGCGCCGACAACGCGCCTGCGCAAAACTTATGGCCCGGTTCAGGTGTCATGCGAGGCGACGGCCGCGCGAAACTCCTGCGTCATCAGCGGGACTGAGCCACGCTGCACGGGCGCCGCGCCCGGTTCGCCCCACACCATGTGGAGCGCCGCGTGCAGCTTGTCGTTCATCGCCTCGTCGACCACGGCCCGGTACTCGTTGGGGATTTCACGTCTGTCTCGGACGGCGACCATGGTTCCGTGGCGGGTGCCGGTCCACCCGATGGTGGTGACCTTCAGCCGAGCTGCTTGGCCGCCTGGCGCATCGCGGCCCGGATCAACTCCACCCGCGCAGACCTACGACAGCTGGTGGGTCTCGAACGCCAAAGAGGCGAGACAAGCTCACCCAGGAGCAGCGGGCAGCGCTCTCTGAGCTGGGCGTGGGGTGGGCCGTGACACGGCGTGGGGCCGGTCGTTTCGGCCGTGGCTGCGCGCGTGCTGCCACGGGGGTCAGGGGGTGTCGCCTTGCCAGTCCCACCGTTGATCATCGGTTGGCCTGGGGCCGTACAAGGATCGGCCGCCCCGGCCCATGGCGGCCGATCTCGGTGGGCAGCGCCGCGCCGTCGCGCAGTTCTCCGGGCGTCCAGCCGGTGACGTCCAGGAGTAGGCCGTCCAGCGGGCCGCCGACCAGCTCGGTGTAGGTGTGCCCGGGCTGCGGGCCAGGATCGGGGTCGTCGTGGTCGGCTCCGTAGACCCGGCCGCGCATGATCTGCTCGTCCATCCGGGCAGCATCCCAGCCGCCACGGACACCGGGCCTGCGCCGAGCAGAAACGCGGCGCTCGGGCGCGTTCTCGATCTGGTGATCGGGGGCTGCCGGGCCGAAGTCAGACCACTCGGGCCCGGCAGCGCATAGCCCGAGCCCTGGGGGGAGGGGACCCGGGCCACATCGTTGAACGTATGCGCAGCGGCGGGTCCGGTCCGGTATCCCGCGCCTGTCACCCTCCCTCTTCACTCCACCGGGTACGTGACCGAAGTTTATCGGCGCCCGTTGATCCCGGCGGAGCGAGCACGTGGGCTTGTGCGCGTTCCAGGGGCCCCGACGGCCGCGCCCGGCCCGGGGCCCCACCACGCGCCACCCAACCAGTGCTGTGCGCGCGTTCACACCCGCAGAGTGTCACGCGCTGCGGGGGTCAGGTCAGGAGGCGAGAACTGGTAGCGCCGGGTCTACGGAATGCGGACCCATCCTTTGGCCTGCATCGTTTCTGTTTCCCAGTCTTCGAAGAGCTGCGGCAGTTTCTCCGCCGTCCTCTGCGGGGCGAGGTACCAGCGGATGAAGGCACGTGCGGCGGGCCGGTCGGCGTCGCAGGCCGGGCACAGCTCCATCCACTCGCCGGTGATCAGCGGGCCGTGCCAGTGCAGCAGAAGGTCCCCCGAGCAGCGGGAGCAAGGCCGCTTGGGTTGCTCTTCGCGGTCGCGGCCGAGGTCCATGCGTGCGAGCTGTTCGTCGGTGACCGAGTCGAGGGCTCCGTCGATGTTCGCCGAGCGGGAGAACGAGCCGTCAGGGCGTAGGTGGTAGCGCCAGGTGAGTGACACGGTGGGGCCCCCTTCGGGGTGGGTTGTGCGTAGCCGTCACGATGCGTTCGTGAGTGGATCACCGTCAAGGGGTACGCAACCCAGGTGGGGAGGTGGGGGCGTTGCGTTGGCGAGGCCGACTCCCGGGCGGAGGCGGGGGCCTCGAGGCGGCGGGTGTCGGAGATTGCGCCCCGACCAGCGGCGCATGACGCTGAGGACATGCAGAAGGCAACGTGGTCTGGCCTTATCCGGTTCGGGCTCGTCGCGCTGCCCATCCGGCTGTACGCCGCGACCGAAGAGCATCATGTTCGGCTGCACGAGATCCACAGCGCGGACGGCAGTTCTCTGGGGTAAGAGGTGTGGTGCGAGGCGGAGTTCGATGACTCAGTGCAGCTCAGCGTCGGTGTCGTTGAGGATATCCGGCACAACAGGTGTGGCGCCATCGCTGAATCGAGCGATAGCGCCTTGCCGTAGGAGACTCACTTTGCTCACCTGAGAAGGCAGCGCGAGGTGTGGGCCGGCGATCACAAGCCGTCGAGGCGCTCGAAGCCGTGACGCCCCGGCCGGAACTCGCCGCCACCAGAAGGAGAGAACAAGCGGTCCGGGGCTGCCTGGGAGGCTGGCTTCCGGTGCCCCGATCAGATGACGTTGACGGTGTCGAGAAAGCGGGCGGCGAGGTCGGTGTCGCCGGTGAGTGTCACGTCGCTGTCGCGCCAGGACGACCGCTGCGTGCCCCAGTCGGGGAAGGCCAGCGCGGAAGCGGTGACGTGCGCCGCGACCGCGCCGTCGGAGGGAGCCAGGCCGCCCGCCTCATCAAACCACCAGGTTCCGCCGCCGGCGCCGGTGAGTGTCAGTGCGACGCGGGCGTCGAGCCCGGCGACCGGCGCCTGCGCGACCTGATTGCTCAGTACGGCGATCATCCAGGTCACGACCGCGCGCATCCTGTCCGCATCGGTGGACGGCACGGGGCGGCCGAGCGCCGGGGCCATGTCGTGGCGCAGGTGGGTGTGGTGGTCGAAGACGAGGGCGCCGCCGATCAACAGGCCCAGGGGGTAGCGTCCGAGTTCGACGAGCGGTATGCGCAGCCGGGTGGCGGGGGTGCGTCGGATGAGGTCGAGGAGCGTGGTCGCTCGGCGGGTGGCGCGGGTGTACTCGGCCATGACCTGTGCCCGGCTCCAGCCGCGGCGCCGGTCGACAGGGCCTTCGTTGAGTCGTTCGAGGCTGGTGGCCCGCAGCGCCTCCCGAGAGGGGGGTGTGTAGAAGTTCCGTGCTGTCGCGCCGATGTGGGCGACGACGTCGGCGATGCGCCATCCGGCCGCGGCGCTGGGCGCGGTCCATTCGTCGTCGGTGAGGCTGCTGGTGAAGTCCAGCATCTCGGCGCGTTCGGCGCGCAGCGCGGCGGACATGTTCGGCAGGTCGGCGGGGGGCAGGCGCTTGCTCATGTCGTTGTCTTCTCTGGTGGTGAGACGGGGCGGCGGATGGCCTGTACGGCCGCGTCGTAGAGGTCGGAGATGTCGGCCTGTCCGCCCAGGCGCATCCACTCTTCTGTCGCCGCCTGGAGGCAGGTGATCGCCGCGGCCGCGATCGCCCGTGCCTGCAGGGCGCGGTGGTCACAGTCGGGCAGTCGCGGCTCGATCAGCGGCGCGAACAGGTCCTGCCAGCGGGCCTGCTTCTCGGCGTGGCCGGCGCGCAGGGATTCGTTGCCGAACAGCAGCGTGATCATCTCGAGCCGACGCTCGGCGGTGAGGTCGATCTCCTCGAGCACCTGGAACGCCGCACGCAGCGACGTCCACGGGTCTTCGTCGGCCGGGCGCTCGGCGAGCCGCGCGGCTATCAATTCCCCCTGCTCGGAGAGGCCGTTGAGGGCGAGGTCTTCCTTGCTGCGGAAGTAGTTGAACAGGGTCCGTTTGGAGACACCGGCTGCCGCGGCGATCTCGTCGAGGGTCGTGTCGTCGTACCCCTTGGCGGCGAACAGTTCGAGGGCGGTTTTGGCGAGGAGCGAGCGGACCACCGAGCGGGTCTGCTCACGAAGGGGTGCCGGTTTCTGGGTCATGCACCGATAGTACATGTCTTCGCTAAATGCAATCACTTGCACTCAGTGCAAGCATGTGCGTAGAGTGCAAGTCATGAGCAAAATCGACTATCGCCGCCAGACCGTCATCGTCACCGGGGCCAGCTCCGGGCTCGGCGCGGAATTCGCCCGCCAGCTGGCCCGTCGCGGCGCGGATCTCGTCCTCGTCGCCCGACGCGCGGACCGGCTCAAGGACCTGGCCGACGAACTCACCCGCGCCCACGGCGTCACGGTGACCGTCGTCGCCCGCGACCTCGGCCTGCCCGACGCCGGCCGCACCCTGCGCGCCGAACTCGAATCCCGCGGCATCTATGCCACCGGACTGGTCAACAACGCCGGCTTCGGCACCCACAACGCCCTCACCGACGAGGACCCGGACCGCCTGCAGAGCATGATCGCGCTGAACGTCAGCGCGCTGGTCGACCTCAGCCGCGCCTACATCGACCCGCTGACCTCCGCCGACACCGGCATCCTGATCAACGTCGCGAGCCTGCTGGGCTTCCAGCCGACCCCGTACATGAGCGTCTACGGCGCCACCAAGGCCTTCGTCCTCAGCTTCACCGAATCGCTGTGGGAAGAGAACCACGACACCGGCCTACGCGTCCTCGCCGTGTGCCCCGGCGCCACGAAGACCGAGTTCTTCGACGCCGCCGGCAGCCAGACGGCCGACTACGGCACGAAGCGAGCCGCCCCCGACCACGTCGTCAGGACCGCCCTCGACACGCTCGACCGCCGCTCCGCGCCCCCGTCGGTGATCACCAACGGCCGCCCGCTCGCCCTCGCCAGCAAGTTCCTGCCGCGCCGCCTGATCGTCCGATTCATGGGCCGCATGGCCCGCCGCTGACCGGCACTGCTCCTCCGTCTCCCCCCACCGGCAGCAGTCGCCCTCACCAGCAGCAAAGGAACAACATCATGACCATCACAGAAGTCACCCCACAGCCCACGGACGCGGAGCGCTTCGGTCACATCCTCGCCGTTCAGCGCGCTGCCTACCGCCACGACGGAGCGCCCTCACTGGCGGCGCGGCGGAGCGACCTGAGCAGGTTCAAGGCGGCGCTGATCGCCCGGCGCAGCGCCATCGAGGAGGCGATCAACGCCGACTTCGGAAACCGCTCGCGCCACGAGACCGCGATGATGGAGGTCGGCGGCGTCGTCCAGGGCATCGACTACCTTCAGCGCCATCTCCGTCGGTTCACGCGCCCGACCGGCCGCCGCACCGCCTTGCACATGCGTTTGGGCACCAACCGCATCGAATACCAGCCGCTCGGAGTGGTCGGGGTCATCTCACCCTGGAACTATCCCGTCAACCTGTCGCTGATGCCGGTCGTCACTGCGATAGCCGCCGGCAACCGCGTGATGCTCAAGCCGTCGAAGTTCACCCCGGCGACGAACACCGTGCTCGCGTCGATGCTGAGCGAGCTCTTCCCCCAGGAGCAGGTCACGATCGTCAGCGGCGACGGCGCCGCGTTCTCCTCCCTGCCCTTCGACCATCTCGTCTTCACCGGCAGCACCGAGGTCGGACGAGCCGTGATGAAGGCGGCGAGCGAGAACCTCGTCCCCGTCACGCTGGAACTGGGCGGCAAATCCCCGACCATCGTCGCCAAGGGACACGTAACCGACCGGACCGTGTCCGACATCGTCTTCGGCAAACTCCTCAGCGGCGGGCAGACCTGCATCGCCCCCGACTACGCCCTGGTCCACGAATCCGAGATCGACACCTTCATCGACCGCTACGACAGACAGGCCAAGGCCGCCTACCCCGACGGTCCGACCAGCAAGGACTACACCTCGATCATCAACGACAAGCAGTACGCGATCCTCACCGACCTGATCGAAGACGCCCGTAACCACGGGGCACGAATCATCGAGGTCGGTCACCGGCCGGGCGAGGCTGCCCATCGCCCGCACACCCTCGCACCCACTGTCGTGCTCGGCGTCACCGACGAGATGCGGATCGCCCACGAGGAGATCTTCGGCCCCATCCTCCCGATCTTCCCCTACCGCGACATCGACGACGCCATCGACTACGTCAACGCACGACCACGACCGCTCGCGCTCTACTACTTCGGCAACAACGACGCGGACCGGCGCAGGGTCCTCGACCGCACGACCTCCGGCAACGTCACCATCAACGGCACCATCATGCACGTCGGGCAGGACGACCTCCCCTTCGGCGGCGTCGGCGCGAGCGGGATGGGCCAGTACCACGGGATCGAGGGCTTTAGGACGCTCAGCCACCCCAAGGGCATCTACGTCCAAGGCCGCTTCAACGCCGTCCGCCTCCTGTATGCCCCCTTCGGCAAGCGCGCCGACGCACTCCTCAACTACTTCCTTCGATAGCCGCGGCTCCCGCCGCGCAAGCCCGACCAGCGTCGAAGCACGGGCCCGCGCGTAATCCGCAGGAGCGGCTGGGGTGTGACGCGAAGGGCCGCGCCCCCTTCTTCGCCTCGACCGCCTCGGCCAACGGCGTTCCGGACGAAGTGGCTGCGGCGGTCCTCGTCCACCACCATGTACGGGAGACCCGCCGCCGAATCGAGCACTGCGGTCACCATCCCGACCGCTCACCAAGGTCTGTGCCAGAAACCCAGTCTTTGAACAAGGCCAGGGTCAGGCACTCACTCGCGCTGGTTCAAGGCCCTGGTCAAGTCTCGGTTGGCTGCTCGGGCAGCCTCCAGTTCATCGGCACGTTCATCAAGCTGACCTTGGATGTCGGCGAGGTTCTGCTCCAGCATCGTGATGCGTCGCTGAAGCTGGTCGATCTCGGCTGGCGCCCCCAGGCCGGACTCGGCCCAGGCCGCCTCCCCGAGGGCCTGGGAGAGGCGCTTCTCCAACTGCTGGACCCGCGCGGCGAGGCGTTTGTTCCGTTCCAGCGCGTTGGCCAGGTCGGCCTGCAGGGAGGCCCGGCTGACGGCTGCGATCCGCCCCTCCTGGGGAGGGGCGGCCGCGGCCGCGTGGACACGTTGGAGCAGGTCGCGGTGCCGGTAGAGGAACGTGCGGTCCACTCGCGCGGTACGGGCGAGACCCGAAACGGTGATATCGGCGTCGCGTCGCAGCATTGTGTCGAGGGCCTTAAGAACGCGTTCCCGGCGGCGGGCCGAGTCTGCACGCCGCCCGTCACTCATGTTGGTCATGCTGTTCTGCCGGGGCGGAAGTCGGGCACGGGCGGTCCGACGCGGGGAATCCCGAGGGCGATGATGTGCCGTCGGCTGCGGCGCAGGACGGTGGTGGCTTCCTTGATCTGCGTGCGGTCCTCGTCGGTGAGGGCGTCGAGGTCCTCCCGGACGCGCCGGACAAGACGACGGACCCGGGTGATCTCCTCATCAGAGGGTGCGGCCTCAGAGGGCTTCTCGAAACCGAGTGTCCGAGATCACGGGGAAACTTCAACACCAGCCTTCACCGGCAAAACGACACCCTGGTACCGGCATCAGCCCAGGCCAGCACCAGTGAAAACCTATGACGCACACCCAATGCACATCACACGACGCCCATCAATCAGCGCGACGCCGCCCAGCTGCGTCACATCGTCGGCGCCGGATGCACTTGGTCGTGACAGGGGTCGGGGATGGCCAGTTCGAACCACGTCGTTTTGCCGGTGGTCATGCGATCGCTGCCCCAGTCCTGGGCCAGCGCGCCGACGAGTTCAATGCCGCGTCCGCTTTCGGCATCGATGCCGGCGGTGCGGGGGACGGGGCCCGTCGGGGTGGCGTCCTCCACCTCGCAGCGCAGAACCGCGCCGTGCACGCGCACATTGACCCGGATCGGGCCGTGAGCATGACGCAATGCGTTGGTGACGAGTTCGCTGACCAGAAGCCGGCTGATGTCGGCCACTTCGTGAAGGCCCCAGGAGGACAGCTGGGCCGTGACGACGCGCCGGATAAGGCCTACCGAAGCCGGTTCACGAGCCACGGGCCAGGACGTGCCCCGCATGCCGGTGCAGACGGACGAGGTGCTGTGGGGGGTAAGGGCTCGCGACCACAGTGCCATCTGCCGGGCGACCCAGGAGGTGGGGGCATGACCGGCCCCCCGCTGCCTGCTGTGCACGAACCGGGCAGGACGGACCTGGCCCGGCAGGCCGGTCGGCAGATGCGGAGCCCGCCGGGCTGCCCGTCCTGGTGGGTTCCGCGGCGGCCGTCGTCCTGCGCGGCCATGCTGATCACTCCGTTCGCTTCGGCTTGGGTCGAGGTCTCCCTCGTGCCGGTGCCCCGGCTGTTTATGTAGCACTCGCTACATCCAAATATACACGTAGCAGTTGCTACAGTAAATACCACCTGATATCAGGCATAAATGGGCATTCAGCGGAGGCAGGCGTTTGACATGGGACGACCGGTTGACCTGGGCAAACGGGAAGACCTGCTGCGCCGGGTCCGCGAGTACGTGATCCATAACGGGCTGGCGGACCTGTCCCTCCGCCCCCTCGCCAAAGCGCTGGGCACCAGCGACCGCATGCTCCTCTACTACTTCGGCAGCAAAGACCGGCTGGTCGCCGAAGCACTGGCCCAGGACGAGGGGAGGCCCGTGCTGTTCTTGCGCCGGGCGCTCGACAGCGCAGGGGCTCCCGGGAATGCCGCGGGCATGCGGCTCATCATGGAAAAGCTGTGGAACCACTTCATGGCCCCGGAGCGCCGTGCAGTCCTCCCCGTCGTCTTCGAGGTCATGACGGCCAGCGTGCTCCACCCCGACCGGTACGGCCCGGTCATGCGCGACGTGCTCACCGAATGGAGGACTCTGCTCACCTCCGCGTTCGCCGACCTCGGAATGTCCGACGAACGGGCGGTCGTCGAGGCCGGTCTTCTGGTCGATGCCACCCTGGGGCTGCTCCACGCGTCGCTCGCCAACGACGAGGGGGACCAGGCGACAGCGGCCTTCCGGATACTGCTCGACCGTCTCGAACCCTCCTGGCAAGCCGCTGAATGAGCAGCCGCAGACACCTGGCGCGCCGGACGTCGGGCGCCCGGACCCCCTGTCCCGAACCCCGGGCATCCGACCAACTGCCGCCTGCTGTCAGAAGACGGTGGTCAGTCGTCCTTCATGCCGACGACGGCCCAGCCGAGTCCCTTGCCCTTAGCCAGGGCTGCGTCCGCCGCTTTTAGCCCTTGTGTCTCAGTTGCCCGCCAGCTAGCGCTCGAGCAACTACACGGAATAGCTCTAGCTATGCATAGTTGATGGTAGTGTCTGGAGCATTCGACATGAGGGGGACCTGATGAAGGTGACCGTGTTCCAGTTCGAGGGAACTCCTGAGGAGCTGGATGCCTCGCAGGTACTCAAGGAGCTGGCAGACCAACACCGTGGCTCCGTTTCGGTCGTCACCGGACCCGGCCGCAACAGCGACCCACTGCCGGCCCGGATTCCGGGAGTAGCCGACGAGGGACAGGAGACGGTGCGTCAGCTGCTGAGCCGCAGCCCGGCCCCCGGCCTGTTCGTCCGGTTTCTCAAGGAGACGACCCGGTGGGACAACGTCGGTGTCTACGGCATCAAGCGCAAGAACGCACTGCCCGACGCTCCCCTGGACTACAGCCGCTACCTGCGCCTGCGCCGGCAGGGATCCCAATTCGGCGGCTTCGCCTACATCTACGCGGAGTACAGCAGCATCAACCTCCGGCTCAACTACAGCCAGCAGCAGCTCGACGAGCTCGGCATCAAGTCCGCCCGGACCCTCACCACCGGGCACCGGGAGTACCGCGTCAACGTCGACCTCACAGACGAGACAAGCCTGGCCAACGCCCTGCAGCTGGCCGAACTGGCCTACAACGCCACCTAAAACCGGACACTCCAAAGCTCCGAGACCGACAGGAAGAGCCGGCGTGGACCTACGACCTCACCAGCGAGAAGCCGTCGACGCGATCCTCCGGACGCTCGAACTGCCAGCTCAGGCGCTCACGCCCGAACGAGGGCTACGCACCCAAGTGGTCATGGCGACCGGATCCGGCAAGACCCTCGTCGCCGCCCGCAGCGCCGAAGAGCTTCGCACCGGCCGTGTGCTCGTCCTCGTGCCCTCGCTGGACCTGCTCGCCCAGACCGAGACCGCCTGGCGCGAAAGCGGCCGTGGCGGGCCAACGATCGGGGTCTCATCCCTGCGCGGGGACCAGGTGACCTTCCCCAACACCACGGACGTGGACGAGCTGGTTGCCTGGGCAGGCCCGTTCGACAAGCTCACCGTGTTCGCCACGTACGCCAGCCTCGGTCTGGGCACGCTGGAGCGGGCGCACGCTGCGGGTTTGGCGGCTTGGGACCTGATCGTCGTGGACGAGGCCCACCGCGTTTCGGGCCGGATCGGGAAGCCGTGGGCGGTCGTCCACGACAACCAGAAGATCCCGTCCCTGCGCCGTCTCTACATGACCGCCACCCCCCGGCTGTGGCAACTCGGCGACGAGGACGAGGCCGGCGCGCCCGGCGAGCTGGTGGCGAGCATGGACGACGACCCCGACGGCCCCTTCGGCAGCAGGGCGTTCACTTTGACGCTCTCGGATGCCATCGATAGGGGAATTTGTGCCCCCTACCGGGTCGTATGCGTGGACGTCACCGACACCCAGCTCCAGGCCGCGCAACTCCTGGGCGCCGAAGGCCGTTCGGCCGAGGTCCGCGGGGCGCGGCTCGCCGCCCTGCAGACCGCACTGGTGAAAGCGTCGGCCGAGGAAGGCTTCCGCCGCACCCTGGTCTTCCACCATGTCGTCAAGGAGGCCGAAGCCTTCGCGGCCGGCCTCCCCGACGTCGTCAAGCAGCTGCACGCCAGCGACCCGGAGCTGTACCCGAAGACGATTTGGGCCAACTGGCTGTGCGGGGAGCACAAGCCGCTCCACCGCAGGCGCGTTCTCGGCGAGTTCGCCGCCGGGATCGCCACGGACGGCACCGTCGTGGAGAAGGGATACCTCGGCTCCGTCCGGGTTCTCGGAGAAGGCGTCGACACCAAGAACTGCGACTCCGTCTACTGGGCCGACGTACGCGGCTCCATGCCCGACCTCGTCCAAGCCGTCGGACGGGCGCTGCGCATGCAGCCCGGCGAGGGAAAGGTGGCCTCGCTCGTGGTGCCGGTGCTGCTCGGACCGGGCGAGACGGCAGACAGCATGCTGACGTCCAAGGCGTACGGCGGGCTCGCCAAGCTGGTGGAAGCCCTCAGAGCACACGACACCCGCGTGGTGGAGCAGCTCGCCGAGCAGCAGGCACAGAGCCACGTGAGGGCGTACAGAGCCGCAATGGCACCGAGACCGGCGAGGAGGGGAGCAAGAGCGACCGCAGCGACCGTGGTTTGTCAGTCCCGGCACGGGCGCTGCTGAAGTTCTCCACGCCCCGCGACCCGGCGCAGCTGGCCGCGTTCATCCACCTCCGCGTCCTCAATCCCGAGCACGCCCATTGGCGGCGCGGGGTAGAAGCCGCCGTGGTCTACGTCCGCGAGCACGGCGACCTGCGCGTGCCTTTCACGTTCCGCGTCCCGGCCGGAGAGGAAGCCGAAGCCGAGGCGTGGCCGGCCCCGCTCGCCGGGTACCCGCTGGGGCAGTGGACGGCCGACGCCCGCCGGTTCTACGCCCGCGGTGACATGGACGAAGACCGCGTCGCCCAGCTGGACAAGCTCGGCATGATCTGGTCCCACTTCGACGTCGCATGGGAGGAAGGACTCGCCGCCGCGCGCGGGTGGGCCGAGGAGAACGGGCACCTCCTGGCCCCCCTCGACGCCACCCACCAAGGCGCGAAGGTGGGCATCTGGCTGAAGAACGCGCGGGCCACCGCGAGGAAAGCGCGGGAGATCGAGCTGCGGCGTGCCGAAGGACTGCCCGTCCAGTCGTCGGCCGGGGCACTGTCGGACGAGCGGCGTGAGCAGCTGGAGGAGATCGACCCGTCCTGGTGCCCAAGCTGGCCGGTGGAATGGCAGCCGCCTTCCACCTCACCCGCCTCCACCTGGAAGAGGTCGGCGGCGAACTGCCGACCGAGCCCGGCGTCGGCGTACACCAGGGTGAAGACCTCGGGCGATGGGTGCGCGCGCAGCGGTTGGGTTGGGACAAGCTCACCACCGTGCAGCAATGGATGTGCGAACACGTCCTGGGGATCGAACCCGCCAGCGAGGAAGAGAAACCGAAGCCACGCACCAGCCAGGCACAGAAGTGGGCCATGCACCTCACCGCAGCCCGGCAGTACTACGAACGCGAGGGACATCTGAAGGTACCGCGCAAGCACGTCGAGACGATCACCCTTGGCAGGAACGGCGGCAAGGACCAGCAGCAGGACGTACCACTGAAACTCGGTGCATGGGTCGGCAACCAGCGCTCCCGGGCCGCAACGCTGACACCCGAGCGGGTGGAGCAGCTGTCCAAGATCGGGATGCGGTGGGCGTAACCCGGCAATGGGCAGGGGGCATCACTGTGAAGGCAGGGGACGCCGCCCCGGGGCCAGGGGGATCCCAACCCGAATCTTACGGATAGTCAGATTCTGTCCGTCGCCGGAATTCGAGGAGAATTCTCGGGGGTTATCGAATTCCGCGTCTGCGTAAATTCGCACTCCGCAGAGATTGGTTTCTCCGCCCGAACCGGATATTAGTCCGCGCACACCCAAATGGAATGCGGGGCCTGCGGGTTCGGCGGAACCGGGAGAATGGGCGGATGAACGAACGTCGTGTCCTGGGCACCGGCCCGCGCCCTGCCACTCCCCCCGCGCAGCCCACGGCCGGCAGCCGGGCTCGTCTCGCCGCCGAGCCGGCCGAGGCGCCGCAAGCGGGTGCCGAGGGGGCCGCGGCCGCGCCCCGCTCCCCCGGCCGGCGCCGGCTCGGCACGGGCCCGGAGGCCGGCGCGCACTGACCGCACGTCACCGGCCGAGGCCGGCTGTCTGCTTGGGGCAGCCCGGTGGTACTGCCCCCAGAAACAACGGGCACCGGGCCTCGCCCGCGCACGCCATATCGGCACGGGCTGCACCCGACCCTAACGGCCAGGGCAGGCCCCTGCCGGTCTCCCTCAACCCGAGGTCCTAGACGGCTCTCTGAGCGTCTCTCAGGGCGCCTTGCGCCCGGGAGGGGGGCGGGGAAGCCCTGCCGCGCCGCTAGGCGGCCCCGCAGAGGGCCAGGCCGGGCCCCACACGCGGCCGGACAAGGACCGATACTCCGGTCAGCGGAGCAGCGTACCGTTGCGGAGGATCTCGGTGATTTGTTGATACCCATCACCGGTACCGAGTTCGGTTTCCAAAAGAGCTGTGGAGGCGGGCCTAAGGTGCCCATACACCCCGCTTCCATCGGTGGTGAAAACGGCGAAGGAGTCGACGACTTCGGTAACAGAGAGGTTGGAGTCGCTCAACCACTTCTTGTACACGTCAGCGTCACTCACGAGCACGATCAAGTCCACGTCGTTGTTCGTCTCGTAATGAACCCTTTTCGACTCAGTCATCAGTGTTGGTTCCCTTCTCGGGATGGATGCTGGGGACGCCTGGCAGTCTGCCAGGACAAGATCGCCCACACCGGCCGATGCGGTAGTTGGGTCATCCCGCCGGGCTAACGCGTCCCCGGGACCCTGTGCCGGTCCTCAACGCCCCTGCTGCGCCCCGTCCTCCCGGGCCGGATTCACTCCTGCGGGGGACACGAAGCGGGGGCCGCCACCCATCGGTGACGACCCCTGGGGAGCCCGTCCGCCGACGCGGGGCGGGCGGCTCTGTCAGCGGTCAGCCGGCCGCCGCAGCCGGCCCTGCCCCGAACCGCGGGACATCGTCAGCGGTCACATCCAGGCGCAGCCGCTTGAAGCGGAGCGGGTGACGGAAAACGCCCCGGTCAACGGCCCGATCCGCGCTCATCTCCGCCACCAGATCCGGGCGGACCAGCACCGTGTCCAGGACATCACGGCTCCCCCACGCCGCCGTGAACCGCACCCCCTCGAAAGGGTGCCCGGGGCCGGCCTCGGCCAGGTGCTCGCCAACCTGCCGGGCCACGTCCGGGCGCAGCGGGACCGTCCGGCCCACCGCGCGCAGCCGGCCCGCCGCGTCGTAGCGGCCCAGGACAAGGAGGCCCGGGCGGGTCAGGGTGCCCGTGATCGCGCCGATGATCGCTTCTGTGGTGTCCCTGCGGCGGACCTTGGTCCACCCTCTGTATCCGGGCAGGTAACGGCTGGTCAGGGGCTTGATCACCAAGCCTTCGACGCCGGACACGTCAGTCCAGGACTCCAGCCATTCCCGAGCCTTGGCCAGGTCCGTCGTCATGGGGCACAGGGTCCATGGGGCCGTCAGGGCGTGGTCGGTGAACAGCTGCTCCAGGAGTGCGCGCCGTTCCTCGTACGGGCGCGTCAGGAGCTCCTGGCCGTCCAGCTGCAACACGTCGAACGCGACGAAGTAGGCCGGCAGGCCGACCGCGAGGCCGGCGGCGCCACGGGTGCGGGCGGCGGCCCGGCGCTGCAACGCCTCGAACGACAACCGCCCCGCCTCAGCGTCCCAGACGACCAGTTCGCCATCGAGGACCAGGCCATACGGCAGCTGCTCCTCGGCGGCCGCCACCAGGTCCGGCCAACGGTCCTGGACCAGCGACCCGCGGCGGGTCTGCACCAGCACCCGGCCACCCGGCCCGGCCGCGGTGAAGACGATCGCCCGGTGCCCGTCCAGCCTGCTCGTAGGCCACCCCTACGCGCAGCACACTAGGGCCGGGCACCGCCTCCGCGGCCTGCTCCAGCATCGGCTCAACCGGCGGTCGCAGCACCATCCCCGGGGCCTCCCTCGCAGTCGCTCCCCCTTCCAGGGTCGGTCCGCCCGGGACGACACGGTCCGGCGGGACTCGCCTGCCCCTGCCCAACGAGGCAGCTGAACAGCCTGAACAGCAGGTACTGCCCCCGCCGACCACTCACCCGGCGGTCGCGACCGGTGCCGCCCCGAATCCCGGCACGTCCTGCACTGCGACGTTCAAGGGCCTTCACGGGCAGGGACTGGTTCAGTCAAAGGCTGAGGGCGGGCCCGGGCGGGGCGTGAGCAGCATATGGAGAGGGCTGAGACCGAGGGTCATCCTTGGTACGGCTCGGATTGGGGGTCCTGGTTGGTGGCTTAGACGCCAGCGGTTGGCGACGGCAGCCACGACCAGGGCTGCCGAGGTGAGGCCCAGGGTGTCTCCGATGCACTTACGGCTTCCGGCGCCGAAGGGGATCATCGCTCCGCGCGGCACCTGACGGGCCCGCTCTGGCAGCCAGCGGTCCGGGTCGAAGCACTCCGGGTCGGGGAACCACCTTCGGTCGTGGTGCAGGGCGTAGTGGCTGACGGCTACGTTCGCGCCGGCCGGGATGGGGCGACCGGCGAGTTCCGTCGCCGTGGTGGTGATGCGGGTGGTGAGCCAGCCCGGCGGCCGTAGACGTAGAGTCTCCGTGAATACCCGCCGGACCACGTCCAGCTGCGGTAGGTCACCGACATGTGGCTCCCGGCCTGCCAGCACCGCATCAAGTTCTGCGTGCAGCCGCGCTTCGACGTCTGGGTGGGTGCTCAGGTAGTGGAAGGTCCATGCCAGCGCGCTGCCACTGGTCTCGCTGCCGCCTCCCATCAGCGTGAGCACCTGGTCGTGGATCTCCTGATCGTCCAGCGTGGCGCCGCTGTCCTCGTCCCGGGCTGCGAGCAGTGCCGACAGGAGATCTCCGCGGTCTCCCGGGCGGCGGCGGTAGTCGGCGACAACCCTATTGATGAGGTCACGGAGGCGGGCCAGCGCCTGATAGAAGCGCCGGTTGGCGGGCGTCGGGAGCCTCTGCAGAGACGCAACCGGCATCAGCATCTGCCGGTACAGACCCTTCGAGACGACGTCCATGCACGAGGCGAGCTCATTCGCGTCTGCGCCGCCGAAGTCGGTGGAGAAGAGTGTTCGGGCGGTGATCCGGGCCGACAACCGGTGCATCTGCGCCCCGATCTCGACGACTTGACCCGGCTGCCAGGCCTCCATCACCCGCACGGTCTCCCCGAGGACGACCTCGGCGTATGCGGTGATGCGGTCGGGGTGGAATGCAGGCTGCACCAGGCGGCGCTGCCGTCGGTGCTCCGCCCGGGCGCACGTGGCCAGGCCGTTGCCGATGAACACCTTGGCCTTGTCGAACGCCAACCCGCCCTTGTCGAAGGTCTGCCCGTCCTGCAGGACCCGTCTGGCTAGTTCCGGATGGCACACCAAGTACACGGGCACCGGGCCGAACCGCAGCGTCACCACATCACCATGCGCCGGCAACGACGCCAAGAACTCCAGCGGCCGCCGCTGCAGCTGCAGCGCGTGACCCAGCACCGGCAGCCCGCCCGGCGCGATGGCCGCCTTGAACTGTGAGCGCTCTCCCATCGCCCCACCCCTCCGCCCGATTCGGTTCAGACCCTCCCCCAGGACCGGCCCGTGCCGACCCGGGCCTCCGAGAGTTCTTGTGCCACCCAGCCTCCCGCCAAACGCCTGTACTCCGTCCTCACCGGGACAGGCGCGGGCAACTACAGCAAGTCCTGGGTCTAACCACCCCCACGTGCGGTTTGGGATCGTGAGCATGCGCTCTGCTGTGCGTACGGCGAGCTCGCCGTACGCAGCGCAGCGGGCGGCGAAGGACGGCCTTGGTGGTCCGGGGGCCGTGTCGGTTCGGTCTCGGAGAGCACTAGGCGCTCGAGTCGGCGAGGAGAGTGGCGCGTGCTTGGGTAACCAGGCGTAGCCCCGCGGGTGTGAGGGTTCCGTGGAGTTGGGGGTGCACGCTGCTGCCTGTTGCGGGAGTGAGGTGCCATCGGGAGGCGATGGCGCTGAGGATGATGGTGGCTTCGGTGAGAGCGAAGGTGTCGCCGATGCATTTCCTCTTGCCGGCGCCGAAAGGGATGTACGCGCGGCGTGCTGCGGGGTCGGCGGGGGATGTCCAGCGGTCGGGGTCGAAACGGGCGGGGTCGGGGAAGGCGCGGTCGGGTCGTGGTGGAGCAGGTAGGCACTGAAGAAGAAGTCGGTGCCGGCGGGAAAACGGTGTCCGCCGAGGTCGACATCCGTGGTGC
The DNA here is from genome assembly GCF_053646035.1 of Streptomyces sp. NPDC055287. NCBI lineage: Bacteria > Bacillati > Actinomycetota > Actinomycetes > Kitasatosporales > Streptomycetaceae > Streptomyces > Streptomyces sp. NPDC055287. Next base: position 24,390 of record NZ_JBSHNE010000050.1, read on the forward strand.
TGGCCCGGCTCAGGAGAGGGATGACCGGATACAGGCGCATCGTCTCCAGCAGGACGGCGCGGGTGTAGGGCAGGTGGCGCAGCGATTGCGGGTCGGCGAGCTCGCCGCGGAGAACCTCGTCGAGTTCCGCGTGGAGCCGCTCGGCGACGTGCGGGTGGAGGGTGAGGAGGTGGAAGAGCCAGGCCAGCGTCGCCGCGGTGGTTTCGGTGCCGCCGACGAAGAGGGTGGTGACCTGGTCGCGTAGCTCCTCGTCGCTGAAGGCACCCTCCGCATCTGCCTCCCCAGCGGCGATCAGGGCGTGCAGCAGCCCGCCCGGGGTGGACTGAGTGCGGGCGCTCGCCACCACCTGATCGGCTACCGCCCAGGCGCCGGCCCGTGCCTGGTTGAAGCGGTGGTTGGCGGGGGTGGGAAGCCGACGGATCCAGGCGAACGGAATGGCCGCGCGGATGAAGATGCCGGCCAGCAGGACCTGGAAATCATCGCGGAGACGATCTGCTTGATGGCCGTCGATCGTGGGCAGCAGGGTCCGGCAAAGGATCCTCGCGGTGAGCGCCGTCAGTTCGGGCAGAAGGTCGATCTCCTGTCCCGCCTGCCAGCGCCCGGTCAGGGCCTTGCTCTCCTCGCGGATCGCCTCACTGTAGGAATCGATGTGCGCCACGGTGAAGGCCGACTGCATCAGGCGGCGCTGGCGGCGGTGGTCGGTGTGGGAGGCGGTGACCAGGCCGTTGCCGAGCAGCCCGCGGCCCCGGTCGACGAGTGATCCACCCTTGTCGAACGAATTGGCCTGCCCGACAAGCATGTCCTGGACCAGATCCGGGCGGCACACCAGGTAGGCGGGCCGCGGCCCCAGGCGCAGCCTGAGCACAGACTGAGCCTGCCCGCATTGGAGAAGCCAGGTGAGCGGGTCACGCAGGAGACGGGGACCATGGCCGGCGAGCGGGACGGCGCCTGGCGCCAGGGGCACGTCGTTCACGGTGCGGGGGGGTGTCGGCTTTTCGCATCCGATGCGCCACGTCCTCTCGGAAGGAGCTGTCCGTTGTCCACTGGGGTCCCGGGTAGGCGACCCTCTCCAGCGGGCCGTCGGTTCCGCTGGCCGTGTCGGTCGGCGGCGCGCGGGCGAAAGCGTCTCGGCAGAGCCGGTGAGCCAGAGCGGATCATGCGGTTGTCGTACCGCTTCAACGACACAGGCCGTCGACAGATACTCCCGTCTGCGTGCTGGGCTGTCGCAGCCGCTCGCCCGCGGGGCGGTTGATCGTCCGCCCGCTGATTCGGGAGAGGGTTACCCCCGGGCCCCATCGTGCTCTGGAGTTGCGTTGCCGGGACGGGGCAAGTGGCGGGATTGGGTGACCAGGTGTAGTCCTGCGGGGGCGAGGGAGCCGCGAAGCTGGGGGCGGACGCGGCTGCCGGGTGCTGGAGTCAGGTGCCATCGGGAGGCGATCGCGCTGAGGATGATGGTGGCTTCCGCGAGCCCGAAGGTGTCTGCGATGCATTTCCTCTTGCCAGCGCCGAAAGGGATGTACGCGCGGCGTGCTGCAGGGTCGGCGGGGGAAGTCCAGCGGTCGGGGTCGAAGCGGGAGGGGTCGGGGAAGAGCGCCGGGTCGTGGTGGAGCAGGTAGGCGCTGTAGAAGAAGTCGGTGCCGGCGGGAAAGCGGTGTCCGCCGAGGTCGACTTCGGTGGTGCTGCCCCTGGTCAAAAGGGTGGCCACCGGATACACGCGCATCGTCTCCAGCAGGACGGCACGCGTGTAGGGCAGGCGGGGAAAGGTGTCGGGGCCGGCGAGCTCGCCGCCGAGGACTTCGTCGAGTTCCGTATGGAGCCGCTCGGTGACGTGCGGGTGGAGGGTAAGGAGGTGCAAGAGCCAGGCCAGCGTCGCCGCGGTGGTTTCGCTGCCGCCGAGGAAGAGGGCGATGACCTGATCGCGTAGCTCCTCGTCGCTGAAGGCGCCCTCCGCATCTGCCTCCCCGGCGGCGATCAGGGCTTGCAGCAGCCCGCCCGGGGTGGACTGGGCGCGGGCTTTGGCCACGACTTGGTCGGCCAGCTTCCAGGCGTCGGTTCGGGCGCGGTTGTAGCGGCGGTTGGCGGGGGTGGGGAGCTGTTGGATCCAGGTGAACGGGATGGCGGTGCGCGTTAAAGTGCCGGCCAGCAGGATCTGGAAGTCGTCGCAGAGCCGGTCGGCGTCGCGCTCGTCGATGGTGGGGAGCAGAGTCCGGCACACGATCCTCATGGTGAGAGAGGTCAGTTCGGGCAGGACGTTGATCTCCTGGCCCGTCTGCCAGCGCCCGGTCAGGGCCTTGCTCTCCTCGCGGATCACCTCACTGTATGAATCGATGCGCGAGGGGGTGAAGGCCGGCTGCATCAGGCGCCGCTGGCGGCGGTGGTCCGTGTGGCGGGCGCTCGCCACACCGTTGCCGAACAGTTCTCGGCCCCGGTCGAAGAGCGGCCCGCCCTTGTCGAACGCGTTGACCTGCCCGACGAGCATGTCGTGGACCAGATCCGGGCGGCACACCAGGTAAGCGGGGCGCGGCCCCAGGCGCAGCCTGAGCACGGGCCGCGCCTGCCCGCACTCAAGCAGCCAGGTGAGCGGGTCCCGCAGGAGACGCGGCCCATGGCCGAGCAGCGGGATAGCGCCCGGTGCCAGCGGCACGTCCTTCACGGTGTGGGGGCTGTCGACTTCTCGCATCCGATTCACCATGTCCTTCCGAGGCAGACCTGTCCGTTCTCCACGCACCCGAACCCTGTGACGCGTGGTCCTTCGCCGTCGATGGCAGCGCCGCCCAGTCGGACTATCTGGGCCCTGCCCCTGGGCCGGGCGGCAGTGACAGGGGGCACGGCCGGAACCGCGGGAGTCGCCGCAGGCGGCGCGTAGCCGGAGGCGGCTGGGCAACGCCGGGACGGATAGTGCGGTTGTCGCACCGTTTCAACGACACAGGCCGCCGACAGACACTCCGCCCCGCCACGATGCGGTCGGCCAGAGCGAGCGCCCAGGATGAACCACCCGGACGTGCGGTTTAGGGTCATGATCATGCGTCCACCCGCATGGGTGTGCCCCTGCGCGCTCGCCGTACGCACTAGGCCCGGGGGGCATGCGGCGTGCTGTCATGAGCCCGTCCGGCCGGGCACCTCATCGTCCGCCTTTCGATCACAGACGCCACTTCACCGCATGCGGGTTTCGGAGGTCTTGTGCATGTCTGTCATACCCGGGCCGTTAGTTCGCCGACATTTTCCTGAGACCCTGCCGGTCCCCTCCTCGCCTGCGAGCGGCGGCACCGATGGCCTGGCAGTGGCGCTGGCTACGGAGTTCGCCCGCCGCTGGCCCGAGAACGCGGCTGGACTGGACTCTGTGCACCGGTACGCGCTGCTGCCGTCGGGGAAACTGCTGCGGCCCCACCTGCTGGCCCGCTCCGCGCTGGCCGTGGGCGGAAGCCTTGCAGCGGTACTGCCGGCGGCCGTGGGCTTCGAGGCTGCGCACACCGGGAGCCTGCTGCACGATGACATCATCGACCAGGACGCCATCCGCCGCGGCCGCCCCGCCGTGCACGCGGCGTTCGGGCCTCAGATGGCGATCGTCGCCGGGAACGCGCTGTTCTTCACCTGGTTCACGGCCCTGGCCGAGTGCGCCGCGCACGGTATCCCCCACGAGCGGATCGTTGCGGCGATGGAAATTCAGGCAGAGGCGGGTCAGCAGATCTGCCGTGGCGCCGCCCGCGAACTCACCCTCGCCGGGGACCTGGAAGCATCACCGGACGTCTACCTAGAGATGGCCCGGGCCAAGACGGCGGCACTGTTCGAAGCGGCCTGCACGGTGGGAGCCGTCCTCGGCGGAGGAACCAAGCATCAGGTCGCGGCACTCGGTGCTTTCGGAGACCACCTCGGATGCGCGTTCCAGATCCGCGACGATCTCCTGCCCTACCGTACGGGCGGGCCGGGCGCGGGCAAGCCGGCCGACAGCGACGTGCGCAACCGGCGCCCCACCCTGCCCGTCCTGCTCGCCCACCGTGCCGCCACCCCCACCCAGCGGGCTGAACTACGCCACTGCATGACACCGGGAGACGACCCGCCAGAAGCGTTCCGGCGGCTGACCGGATTGCTGCACGCCACCGGAGCTCTGGAGTCCGCCGAGCAGAGCGCCGAAGACCACGCCGCACAGGCCCGCAACGCCCTGGCCGAGATCGAGCCCAGTGCGCAGCGCGACGCACTACTGGCCCTGGTGTCCCCCGCCGGCCCTCCGGCCGCGCGGTCCGCGTAAGCCGCCACCCGCCCACGGGCGCCGACTCCCCGGCCGCGGGCCCGGCCCATAAAGCCTCACCCAAGCCTTCACAGCACACCCCGACCCCACAACCGCGCCCGCGCCCCTGTCAACGTCCGTCCCCCAGTATGGAGAACATATGAGCACTCCCGTCCTGTCTGACAGCGGCTTCACGCAGCTGCTGGCCTTCTACTGCCCGCTGCCCACCGGGGTGTGCCCCGACCGCAAAGCCATGACCGAAGGGACGCTGGCCTGGGCGCAGCGGTTCGACCTCGGCCAGGGCGACGAGCACACCACGATGAAGCTGGCCCTCAACGCCGGCGTCTTCTCTGCGCACATGTATCCCCACGCGACGGGCGATCTCGGTCAGGCGCTGAGCGACTACGCGGCCTGGGCGTGGATCCCCAACGATATCTGCGGTTCAGGCCAGCCCGCCGCTGACGTGCTGCTCACGCTGGGCGCCTGGGAGAGCATCATGCACTTCCCGGACTCTGCGCCCGAAGCGACGGAACCCGAAGGAAGCCACCCGGCGGGGGCAGCGCTGCGCGATGCGTGTGTGCGGCTGCGTGAGCTCATGACGCCCGTGCAGTGGCAACGCTGGCTCACTGTGCAACAGCTGTGGCTCTACCAGATGGCTCGGGAAGCGGCCGTTCTGGAACGCGGCACGGTCCTGTCGGTGAATGACTACCTGGTCATGCGGATGGGTTCGGCCGGTGCGTTCGCCGCCGCCGGCTACCTCGACGCCGTCGAGGGCATCGAACTCAGCGAGCGGCAGTGGGCCCGTCGCGACGTCCGTACCGCCACTGAAGCGGCCCTCCTCGTCGGCGCCGTCGACAACGACCGCTACTCCTACTACCGCGAACACAACCTCCCCGTGAAGAAACACAACCTGTTCCAGGCTGTCCTGGGCGAACACCCCGGTGACAGCCTCGAGGAGGCCGTCACCAAAGCCGTCGCCATCCGCGACCGCCTGATGTCCCTCTACCTGCGCCTGCGCGAGCGAATCCTCCAGGACGCCGGGGAAGACCTGCACCGGTACATGAGCGGCATCGACCTCATCATCAGCGGGAACATCAACTTCGGCATGAAAACCGCCCGCTATCTGCTCCCGGACTCCCCGTACACCGTCACCTGGACCGACAAGCCCAGCGACCCTACACCCGACCCACTCCCCTACCCCGCCCTCACCGGGTGGTGGAAACAACTCCGCCGATGACCAACTACCGGCGCGCCGCCGCTAACCCACCACCCCCGGCAGGGCCCGATCTCCAAACCGGCTGCCAGCCGCACTGCGGCTCAGCCGGATGCCGCGGCGAGCCGCCCCGAACTGGGGCACATCCCTCACGCTCACGTCGCGCGGGGGCGGAAGACGCCTCGTGGTGTCGTGGCGGCCGAGGAAGGCCTAGCAGGAAAGAGGACCGCCCGACGCGGGCACTACCAGCGACAGGGCACAAGGCCCCCGAACCCGCCCACGGGATCCGGAGCCTCATCCCGTCAACAGTCGCTCTGTATGTGCGCAGACCAGGGCGGACATCCGGCGGCTACCAGCCGTAACCACCACTGGTCCGAACCGGTTTAGACCGTGTCTTACGTGGTGAGTTGGCTGTTGGGCTGTTCATGGGGAGTGGGCGTTGGGATTGGATTGTTCCGGCTGGGTTGTGGGAGTTGGTGCG
>NZ_JBSHNE010000051.1:0-29133 GCF_053646035.1 Streptomyces sp. NPDC055287
GGTTCCAGCACTGCCCACTGTGCGTCTGTCAGATCTCCCCGAGCCACGAAACAAGATCATCCCAGACCTTGATCCACTTCTGAAACAGGCCCTAGGCCGCCATGCGCACGGAGGGCATCACCGAGCAATTGCGAATCCATCCCCACAGGTCAAGGCCAAGGTGGACGAAGGGCTACCGGGGACTGGCCAACGACTTCCCCCAGCAGGTGCAAGCACCGCCACGCAAGCCGAAGGACGGGGCACCGCCGGGAGAGAAGTACGCCTGGCGCGAGGAGCGCCGACGGCAGTCCTCGGCACGGATCTGTGTGGAGCACACCATCGGTGAGGAGAAGAAATAGCGACCGCTCCAGCGGTACCTCGGCCGCCGCGAGTCCAATGCCGAAACACACGCCGCCATCGCCGCACTGGTCTCCGATTGCACTGCCCGCAGGGCCTCCCGGCGGCGCACGAGCACCGAACTCGTGCTCGCCCACCACGCCGCCTGCTGATCAACCACCAGCCGATCCGCCAAGCCAGCTCGCCCTGAACAAAGTCGCGTACCGACTCGTTAGGCTGGCCGGGCTCGTAGCGGGTGGTCACGTGCATCCTGTTGGAGCGCAGGAGCGGAGAAGGCAGCAGGCCCCGTTCTAGACGGGCGTTTTCCTCTGCCCCAGTGCCCGTAACGTTGGTCAGCGGCGCATCGGAGAACCTACGTACAAGAGCGGTGGACCTTGGGTACGAGTGGAAAGCAGCGCGGTGGGCAATTCGCCGACACCTGCGCTGAAGCCGGACGGTGCCGGCTGCACCCCATTGGCCAGCTCCGGAGCACCGCCACCTGCACACCGCATGCCGCCACGACTTGTGCGCGTAACCTGCCTGGCCGGCATGACATCGGCACCGCGCTGCGGCGGACTCCAGCATCGGTGTGGAACGACAATGTGATGGACTGCGCCGCCGCGCTCACTTATTACGCGGTGCTCGCGCTTTTCCCCACGCTCCTGGTCACGGTCTCGCTGATCGGGATCGCCGGCGCCTCGGCCACAGAGAACCTCATCAGCAATGTGATCGCTGTTGTCCCGGCCGAGTCACGCCCGGTAATGCACAGCACGCTCAAGAGCATGGCCGACCAGCGCACAGCTGCCTGGGTACTGGCCGTCTTCGGCACGATCGGCGCTCTGTGGTCCTCCTCCAGCTACCTGGGAGTCTTCCGCCGAGCCCTGCACACCATGCACGGCGTCCAAGACCTCCGCCCCGCATGGAGGACAGCACCACGACTGGTGATCACCGCTCTGGTATTGCTGGCGCTCCTGGTCACCAGCGCCCTGGTGCTCATCCTGACCGCCGAAGCGGCCCCCGCCCTCGGCCGGCTCGTGGGCATGGACAGCATGGCCGGAACCGCATGGAACGTACTGAAGTGGCCACTCCTGCTGGGCCTGGTCGCCGTCCTGGTGCTGGTGCTGTTCCGCTCGGGCCCGGCCCAGACGCGCGGCGTGCGGCAAAGACTTCTGGGAGACGCTCTGGCCATAACCCTGTGGCTCGCCGCCTCCGCCGGCTTCGCCCTCTATGCCTCGCAGGTCGGCACCTACAACCGGCTGTACGGCTCCCTCGCCGGGATCGTCGTCTTCCTGGTGTGGGTCTGGCTGTCCAACCTCGCCCTGCTCATCGGTGCCCAGTTCAACGCCGAACTAGCCAAGATCCACCGCTGAAAAGAACCTGCACCTCTCTCACGCCCCCGGGAAGCCCGATGCGGGCACCTGCAGCCGCTTGGCGGCCTGGCCCGCGTCGCACTCGGTTCGTCGTCGGGCAGTGTGCCGTCGGTGCCGAACAGGTGGAGAGAACGCGGTAGTACCGCTGCCAGTCCAGGCTCCACGAGCAATTCCAGTCAGGGGCGATCGCCTCCAGATGCTCCGCCAGGTCACCGCGCGCTCCGGGTCCTTCCCAAGGTCGGAGTTCGCCGACCAGTTCGGTCCCGATGCCGTGGGACCGCGACCCCGGCGTCACACGGGGCCAGCTGAGGCTCGTCGAAGGCGGCAGCGACCTTGCGCCATCCTGACGCGTGCACGAGCCGGTCGTGATGCCTCCCCCACTGGGCCGCCGGCTGCGGTCGCCAACAGCAAAGACCAAGACCACCCGGGCGTCGCGCGAGTGAACCCGGCCATGACACAATCAAAACTGATCCGTCGGTGGTCAATGTCCTCCACGGTCGCTGAGGTGCCCAACGACGCGCTACTGCGCCGCATGCTCACCTACCGTCTTTGGGGCGAGCCGACCTTTTCGGACACGTACGGACCCTGTGTGAACCGCCGCGAAGCGCGCCGCTTCACCACGCGGGTATCGGAACGTCCAAGCAAACAACGCTGGCTGGGAGCTCGTAATGGCGCGGATAGTCCTGCGTGACAAGACCGCGAAGAATCCTGGGGAGCGGGTTCCCGGAAAACCTCCCCTGTCTGCGCTCGGCCGGGTGCTGGCCATGATGCTGGCCTTCGCGGGGACGGTCGTATTCGCGGTGGTGCTGGCCCGGCTGACTCTGGAACCCTACGCAGCATCCGTGCCGTTGACGCAGTAACCTGCGCCCTGGTGACTCCATCCGTGCCTATCTCGCGCATCCCGTGTCCCCTGACACAGTCAAGCAGCTCGGCGGCAATATCGTGATGGGGATACCGTTCGGTGTGCTGCTGCCGGTACTGGCGCCCCGAACGCGAGGGCTGGTCCGCGTAACGGCGGCCACCGCTCTCGTGATGATCCTCGTCGAACTCGTCCAGGCGCCCTCATTACCGGGCGCGCCTTCGACATCGATGATGTTCTGCTCAACACCACGGGTGCCCTCCTAGGTTACCTGCTGATCGGCCGCCGGCTGGGCCGCGCAGTGCATCCCCGACGCCACCACTGGTGGCACCGGTTCACCAAACGCCAAGTGACTGCTACGGACCCGGCATAGGTCCAATTCTCGGTGCGGAAATCGCCGTTGCGGCGAGTGACTTGGCGGCGGGTTTCGCCGCGCATGATCAAGGGCGTTGGGATCCATGCTGCTGGTCGGCGATGGCGTCCTGGGGCGGGCGATCCCGAGTGACGCGCGGCCGCGCACCACTGTGTCGACGCCTGACGCGCGAAGGGTACAGATGGAAGATGTGGGCCAGTACGGCGTCATGGTCCAGTGCCGTATCCAGAGACACGAGTACGGAGTCGTCGGCGCGTGCCAGGAGCTGGTCGAGCAATGCCTCCTCGTCGGCGTAACTGAATTCGGTGCTGCGGTCGTCGGTCATGGCTGGTCTCCCGCCGTCAAGCCCAGCGAGCGTTTCAAGGACGCTCGGGCACGAGCGTAGTTTTGACGAACTGCCTCGACCGTGGTCCCTAGCTCGTCGCTGATTTCGGAGTGGGAGAAGCCATCCAGGTGCCACGCCATCACCTGGCGCTGGCGCGGAGGCAGCATGCCCAACGCTGCGTACACGTGCTGTTCCTCATCCTTCAGGACCACGGCCGTTAGAGGACATTCCCCACCGGGCTGGTCCGGAACGGTGTCGGTTAGCTGGTTGCGGAGCCCGGTCTGGCGCAAATAGGTCCGCGTGGCGACCGTACGCAGCCACGCCCGGGGCGTCGTGATCTGTGACCACTTGGGGAAGGCTTCGACGAACGCAACGTGTGCGGCTTCCGCCGCCTCGTGGGGAGAGGCCCCCAGGCGCATCACGAACCGTGTGAGCATCGCCAAGTGCTCGGAGTAGAACAGTGCAAAGTCCAGTCGACTTCCAGGCGCACGCAGCGCCGTCTGTGCCGGTTGTCGGCGTGAGACTACCTGTTCTTGAACCGTTGCTCGTTGTTCACTCACGTCCACCGTCACCCGAGCCAGGGCCGACCTCGATCACGACTTTTCGACCTTGGGAGCTCTCCGTCAGGCGACTGCCATGTGGCAAGCAGCGCACCCTCTCACTGAGTCCCTGCTGGTCCAGCTGAGCCAGCCGTACCGTGGTCCGGCTCCTGTTCCACTGGTAACACAGTCGGGTGGTCACAGGGACAAGCATCGCGAGTGCCCCCACCCATATCGGATCCATGCGGCCACGTCTCCATCCGCTCAGCGGTGCTCGGAACACCGCGTACACCAGGTAGTGCAACCAGCAGGCTTCAGCGTGACATCGCTGGGCGTGGTTGCTCGGTCCAGATGGTCTTGCCGTCGGGCGTGTAGCGAGTGCCCCAGATCTGGGTGAGCTGCGCCGTGATGTACAGTCCCCGGCCGCCTTCGTCCACGGTGCGGGCGTGGCGCAGGTGTGGCGCAGCGAGGCCGCTGTCGCGGACTTCGCACGTGAGGGTTTGGTCGTTGATCATGCGCAGTTCGATCGGCGGGCTTCCGTAGCGGACGGCGTTGGTCACCAGCTCGCTGACGATGAGTTCGGTGTTGGAGGCTGTGTCAGGGTCGATGTGCCAGTTGGCGAGTTGGGCGCGGACGTGACGCCGGGCGATGGCCGGGGCGGAGAGATCGTTGTCGAGTTCCCACGCGGCATGGCGGTCCGGAGGGAAGGCGCGGGTACGGGCGAGCAGGCACAGGGCACTCGTGTCGAGGAGGCGTTCGTATTGGATTTCGTCGCAGAGATCCTGGAGCGTGCGGTGCCCTGCTGCCCACGCTTGCCGCAGCCGGTCGGATCCGGCCAGCGCATCGGCGATCAGGGTCGGGGGATCGATGAAGGCGAGAACGCTGCCTTCGGGAATTTTGATGTCGGATGCGGCGAAGGGCGTCTCCTCGGCACCACCCAGTGGTGGGCCGGTCGGTATGTCCAGGATCTCGGCAGAGCCGTCAGGGCGGGCAAGGACGGGGGCCGGGTGGCCGGCTGCGGCGATCGTGCAGTTCTGCGTCAGCGGGTCGTAGACGGCGTAGACACAGCTGGCGGTGAGCGCCTCGCGGTGCAGCGGGTCACCGATCGGCAGGGACGAGCGTTCGGCCGCCAGGAACACCGCCGTGTCATTCAGGCGGGCCAGAAGTTCGTCGGGCTCGAGGCCGGATGCAGCCAGCGAGCGGATCACGGTGCGCAGCTGGCCCAGGGTCGCAGTGGCATCGATGCCGGTGCCGCTGACCTTGCCGATGACCAGGGCGGTACGCGCGCTGGACAGTGGGATGGTGTCGTACCAGGACCCGCCTTCGTCGCTGGTCGGAGGTATGAGCGCGGTTTCCAGACCGGTGCGGGACGCAGGGCTGCGCGGAAGCAGGCCGCGTCGGACCGTGGCGGCGATGGAGTGTTCCCGGGTGTAACGGCGGGCGTTCTCGATGCACAGGGCCGTGTGGTCGGCCAGCGCGCTGGAGGTCTCGACGTCGTCCTCGTCGAAGGTTTCTGCTCCCTGAGTCCGGTAGAGACTGATCAGGCCGAGGACAGTGCCGTGCAGCGTCAGCGGAACGGTGAGCAGGGTGTGGGCGCCGGACTCGCGGATCGCCTTGGAGCGGGCCGGGTCGGTCTGCAGCCATGGCAGGTCGGAGCTTAGGGGCAGGACCCTGGGGCGTAGATCTGTCAGCGGCTGGGTGTAGGGGGTGGGCGCCGGTATGCCGTGCACGCTGCCCAGTGGATGCGCCTGCGGCGGGTGCTCTCGGACGCTGCGAAACGCGACTCGCCGCATCGCGGTCTGCTGGGGGACGGGAGAGGGCGGCGGGTTGTCGCCCTGAAGCACCGAATCCACCACCTCTATGACGGCTATATCGGCGAATGCCGGGACGAGCGTGTCCACAAGGTCCTGGCAGGCCACCACCACGTCCAGGGACCGGCCCACTCGCTCGCGGACCGCGCCGAGGATACGAGCGCGGTCCCGTGACCTCTCCCGCTCTGTGACCTCCACCGCCTGAGTCACGACACCGAGCACCTTCCCGTGTGGGTCCTCCAGGCGGAAGATGGAGAACTCGTAGACATGCTCGTGCTGCGGGTCGGCGTCGGGATAGCCCCGCACGGTGTGCTGCAGCACGGGCACGCCGGTTTTCAGTACCCCCTCGAGGAGCGTCTCGACCACGCGTGGTTCCACTGTGTGGTGGGGCTCCGGGAAGCGGTGTCCCACAAGGGGTTTCACCTCCACCCCCCGCATGGCTGCTGTGGCCGGGTTGACCCGCACCAGCCGAAGATCGGTGTCCAGCAGACGCAGCCCCACAGGGGACTGGTTGAACAGGGTATCGAGCATCGCTGCCTCTACGTCACTCCTGCTCCTTGCCGCATCATCTTGCGGCATGAGCAACCACCTCCACCCTCGTGAGGCTTCTCCTCCCAGGATGCGAGCAAGGAAGCCGGTGCACGAATTGTGGGCAGTGCCGGCACGAACCGCGCCATGTGGGCGATCACGGCATCCGATGTTCGTCACGTTCCGTGTGCACATCCCGGTGTCCGTGCGCACGATGTCGCACACCGGTGCGGCCGGCGGGAGTGCACTGCATCGTCGGTGCGCGCACCGGGAACTGGATGCACCGGACCATGGTGTGCGCGGTGCGGTACTCGGCGGGTGCGGTGCGCGCACCGGTGCGCCGCACTCATCCCTGGCGGCGCGTGCGGTGGCGCACGGACCGCCACTGGTTGGACCAGCCGCCGGGGTCGAACGGCGGCGGCGTGGCGGCGGCTTCGGTGACGGATACAGCGCCGCTCGCAGCCGGACCGCGTCGGTAAAGCTGCTTCAGCCGCTCCCGTCGCTCCGGCGAGAGCTCCGGCGGGATCGGTTCAACTGTGCGGGCCTCCGCGCTTGATGGGTCGGTCCCCCGCACCCTCGCCCCTCCCAGCTGGCTCCGGAGCCCGGCCGCCGAGGACGTCGCACGGCTCTCCCCGCTCAAGGACCGGCACGTCCACTTCCTGGGCCTACCTGTTCACAGGGCAACGGCCCCAGCCGGGGCCTGCGCCCCTTGCGGGACCCCGGCGCCGTCGACGCCGACCATGACGAGGACTGACTCCCCGGCCGTGCCCAGTCCTGTTCAGTGCTGGGCGGGGCCGTTGGGGCCGGAGATGGCGCCGAGCTGGGACAAGCCATCCAGGATGTCGGTGCAGGTCCAGTACTCGACGAACCGGCCGTCCTGGACGCGCAGGATGTCGTTGCCACTGAAGGAAATTTTCGTGCCGATGGGGGCGGTGGCCTGCGGGATGCCGCCGGTGTAGGTGGCTCGCATGGTCCAGCGGGCGGCAACCAGGTCGCCATCGATGATCGGGCCGAGGTCGACGGTAATGGTGATGTCGCCGAAGGCGGCCATGGTCCGCTCGATCTCGGGCAGCAGGCGCTCGGGGCCGGTGACGGCCTCGGAGTCGCTGCCGTCGGGGCGGGCCTGGTGGACGACGAAGCCGGGGTCGAGAATCTCCTCGGCGTGGCCGAAGTCGCCGCGCCACAGGTCACTCCAGCGGTCGTAGAGATCGCGCAGCTGTTCGGGGGTACGGGTGGTCATGGATTCTCCCGGAGGTCGTGCTACAAAGGATCTGCACCACACATTATCTGCGCGGCGCAGATAAAAGTAGGAGTGAGGGCGATTCGATGTCAAACCGAACCCGTGGAGAGTCGGTCTCGGCGGTCACCGCGGCGGCTCGGCGCCACCACGCCGCCTACACGCTGTTCAACCAGGCCATGGCCGAACACCTCGGCCTACACCCCACCGACCTGCAATGCGTCAGCCTGCTCGCCCTGGAACCCGGCCCCCGCACCACCGGAGAGATCGCAGAACTGACCGGGCTGACCTCCGGATCGGCCACCCGCCTGGTCGACCGCCTGCAAAAGGCCGGCCTCGCCGAACGCCACCCCGACCCCCACGACCGGCGCAAGATGCTCGTCTCCCTCACCGGCCGCACCCCCGAGATCGAAGCCGCCTGGGCCACCCCCGGCAAAGCCTTCGACCGGGCCCTGGACGATTTCACCGACGACGAACTCACCGTCATCGAAAGGTACTTGCGGCGCACCACCGACGTCGGCACCGAACAAACCGCACGCCTGCGCACCAACTGACCCGACAACAGTCCGGCCTCCCCACGCGCCCCGCACAACGCCAGGGCGAGGACAAGTGGCCTGCATGGATGCGCGGCTGAACATCTACGCCGTCCTCGGCCTCAAGGAGGGCGAGGCCAGCGTGATTCGCAACGCAGGGGGAGTGGTCACCGAAGACGTCATCCGATCGCTGGCGGTGAGCCAGCAATTGCTGGGAACGAACGAGGTCATCCGCATCCACCACACTGACTGCCGGATGCTGACCTACCCCGGCTACACGCTCAAGGAGCCGATCCGCAGCGAGTCGGGTCTTCGGCCCCTCTGGCCGGAGGAGTCCTTCCACGACGTGGAGGTCGACATACGACGGTCCATCAGCCGCATCAAGGCGAGTCCCTACATTCCCCACCGCGAATCCGTACGCGGGTTCGTCCTCGACGTCGCCACAGGACAGCTTGAAGAGGTGCATTAACACGCCGCCGGTGAGCCGCGAGCTGACCGCAGCCGACGGTTGTTTGATCGGCGGCTATCCGGACCGGGGTACCGGGCCGATGGGAAAGGCTCTTTGGAAACGCCCTTTCCGAATCAGCTGGTCCCGTCGGGGCGCCTGAGAAGGTGTGTCAGGGGCACGTCGGTATCCGCGAGTTCGTTTGCGTCGACTGCTCGGCCGGAGGTGACGAGGGCCCGGATCGGGTCGGTAACGTCCCAGACACTGTCGTCCATCGGGAATCTTCCAACGGCTTGTCAGCAGGCACGGACCACTGTCAGGCCCGTGAGAGGGGCAGCCGGACCCGCTGCCGGGGTGCTCTGAAGTTGCGGCATGCGGACTGAGCTACTGCTCGTCGGTGTTGCTCATCGACGTTGCAGGAGCGAGTCGATGGGCACCTGCGGGTCGGCGAGTTTCCGGGTGTCAACCTGTTGGCCGGACCGGACGAGGGCCTGGATCGGTTCGGTGACGTCCCAGATGTTGACGTTCATGCCTGCCAGCACCCGGCCGCGTGCGAGCCAGAACGCGATGAACTCACGTGCGCCGACATCGCCGCGGAAGACGACCCGGTCGTATCCGCCGGGCTCGGCGTATCCGGCGTACTCCATGCCCAGCTCGTACTGGTCGGAGAAGAAGTACGGCAACCGGTCGTAGGCCGCTTCCCGGCCCAGCATCGCCTTGGCGGCGGTCTGTGGCTGGTGCAGCGCGTTGGCCCAGTGCTCCACGCGGATGCGCCGGTCCAGCAGGGGATGGAAGGCGTTGGCGACATCCCCCGCGGCGTAGACGCCCGGTGCGGAGGTGCCCAGCCGCTCGTCGGTGAGAATGCCGTTGTCGACCTGAAGACCCGCGGCCTGGGCGAGCCCGGTGTTGGGGACGATGCCGATGCCGACGATGACCGCGTCCGCATCGATGCGGGTACCGTCGGACAGCCGCACGCCGTCGACGGTACCCGCGCTGCCGGTGAGTTCGGCGACCGTCACGCCGAAACGCAGGTCCACCCCGTGGTCACGGTGCAGGTCCGCGAAGACCTGGGCGACCTCGCGGCCAAGGACACCCAGCAACGGCAGCTCGGCCCTCTCCAGCACGGTGACCTCCACACCGGCGGCGCGGGCCGCGGCAGCGGTCTCCAGGCCGATCCAGCCGGCCCCGACGACCGCTACCCGTGAGGCGGAGGAGAAGGCGTCCTTGATCCGGTCGCTGTCCTCGACCGTGCGCAGATACAGCACCCCGTCCAGGTCCGCGCCCGGCACCGGCAGACGGCGCGGCGAGGAGCCCGTGGCCAGCAACAGCTCGGCGTACCCGAGGCGGCTGCCGTCCGCGAGCGTCACCTCGTGCGGGGCCGGGTCGAGCGCGGTGACCGCCGTCCCCAGGCGCAGGTCGATGTCGTGCTCGGCGTACCACTGGGGCGGGTGGACGTAGATCTGCTCCCGGGCGTCCTTGCCCATCAGGTAGCCCTTCGACAGCGGCGGCCGCTCGTAGGGCCGCTCGCTCTCCTCCCCGATCAGGATCAGGGGGCCGTCGAAGCCCTCCTCGCGCAGCGCCTGCGCGGCCTTGGCCCCGGCCAGACTGGCTCCGACGATCACATACGCGCTGTTGTCAGTCATGATCAGCCTCTGGTCTGCGGTGGGCGCGCGGTGCTGAGAGTCTCGGAGAGCTGTTCGGCGAGCCTGTCCCAGCTAGCCTCGAACTTTTCCACGCCCTCGTCCTCAAGGGCCTGTACGACGTCGTCGTAGTCCACGCCGGCCGCCCGCAGCCCGTCGAGTACCCGCTGGGCGTCGCTGTATCCGGAGCGCACCGAGTCGGCGGGCACCTGCCCGTGGTCCGCGACCGCGCGCAAGGTGGCCTCGGGCATGGTGTTCACGACTCCCGGGGCCACCAGGTCGACGACATAGCGCGTGTCGGGGTAGGCGGGGTCCTTGGCGGACGTCGAGGCCCACAGCGGTCGCTGCGGTCGCGCGCCGGCGCCCTGCAGCGCCTTCCACCGCGACGAGGAGAACACCCGTTCGTAGTGCTGGTAGGCCAGGCGTGCATTGGCGATCGCCGCACGCCCGCGCAGATCGGCCGCCCGCGCGCTGCCGGTCTTGTCCAGCCGCGCGTCGACCTCGGTGTCGACGCGGGAGACGAAGAACGAGGCCACCGATCCGATCGCGGACAGCTCCCGGCCCGCGGCGCGGGCTCCTTCCATCCCGTCGAGGAAGGCGTCCATGACCTGGTCGTATCGCGACAGGGAGAAGATCAGCGTGACGTTGATGCTGATCCCCTCGGCCAGGCACGCGGCGATCGCCCCCAGGCCCTGGCGGGCAGCCGGAATCTTGATGAACAGGTTGGGCCGGTCGACCAGCCACCACAGCGCCCGCGCTTCCGCGATCGTCGCCGCCGTGTCGTGCGCGAGCCTCGGGTCCACCTCGATCGAGACCCGCCCGTCGACGCCGTCCGTCGCGTCGTAGACCGGGCGCAGCACGTCGCACGCCCACCGCACGTCGAACGTGGTCAACGCCCGCAGCGCCTCACCAGCCCCCACTCCACGCACCGCCAGGTCGCCGATCTGCCCGTCGTACGCTTCACCGTGTGTGATCGCCTTGGCGAAGATCGTCGGATTAGTGGTCACGCCCACCACATGGTCATGCTCGACCAGTTTCGCCAGGCTCCCTGACACCAGCCTTTCCCGGCTCAGGTCATCGAGCCAGATCGAGACTCCCGCTTCGCTCAGTGCAGACAACGGATTCATGGCACTGCCGCTCCTCTCCGCCGTGCGGCCGAGGCTGCGCATGCGATGAGTGCTCGATCGGCGCTTGGGCCGGGGCCCACACCGCGCCGGTCACGGGGCCTGCCGTCCTCATCGAGGCCCCTGCCTCCCCCCCAGGCTGGACTGGGGCGAGCCCGTCCGCCACCGGTGGCCAGGGACCCATCGCAGACCGCGGCGCGGCTGCCGCGGCCCGGCCGGACGCCGAAGTTCAGCTCCGGAGCAGGCCGGCGAGGACTTCGGCTTCGCTGATCTCGGGCTGCTTGGTCGCGGTGAGCAGCGTCAGTGTCCGGTGCTTCGCCAACTCGCGCAGATACGCAAGCGCCTCCGCACGCTCCGGATCCTCCAGTTCGCTGCGGTAGCGGCGCCCGAACTCCTCGAAACGGTCCGGATCGTGGTGGTACCACTTGCGCAACTGCGTGGACGGGGCGACCTGCTTGCACCACTCGTCCAGGCCAGCCTTGGCCTTGGTCAGACCTCGCGGCCAGATCCGGTCGACGAGCACCCTCGTGCCGTCTCCCCGTTCAGGTTCCTCGTATGCCCTGCGCACCTGCACCTTGTGCTCCGGTGTCATCAGCGGCTCCTCACTGTGATTCCACACTTGAGTTCTGCCTCCTGGCCCACCACCACCCCTTTACCCTGCCTCCACCTCAGAGCAGTCAGGGTCGTCCACCGGGGAGCGGCACACCACCCGTTCAGGATTCGCGACCTGCATTCGGTATGAAGGAACGTCCGCACTTGACAAGCTGGGAGGGTTCCATCGGAAGCGGGCCGGTGTAACGAGAGGCATAGGCCCGATTGTTCGCGAGATACTGCTCGGTGACTGACATCTTCGCTGCCTTTCCCGCAATGGTCTTGGCACGCAGGGACGCTGACGCAGGATTCTTCTGCTTCAACGCACCCACTCGCCCCGGCGTGGAAGGCTGTGCCGGCACTGGCCCGCAGCCGGGGCGAGCGGGTGCGTTGAAGCATGGGCGAGAACTACGTCCCTCACTTCGATGATCGCCCCGGATACGTCCGCATACGACCTGCGCCATTCCGGGGCGGACACCACCGGCCCCGTGCCGGGCAATGCAGCAAGAAAATCGGGCAGCGAGACGCCTCCTCGACCGCCTGGCGCCCGCCCAGCTCGACCAGATCCGTGGCAGCCACTGATCTGACGGCCTCAGCAGCGCCGATGCGCTGGTCGTTCGTCCATCCATAGCCGCTGGATTCGTGACCACCGCGTGCTCCAAGCGTGCTGCACACTCGGCACCAGTGCTGTGCTTCAGCAGCGGTTCTACGTGCCGGGCGACACGAAGCCCGTCGCTTTGCGGCGGCGGGTGGACCGCGGGAGTCTGGAAAGGTGATACGTCGGCGTGTCGCGGCCCGTGCGTCCGGCGCGCCGATGACGTCGCGCGCCGGGAGCGGTGTCGGGTCATCTCCCAGAGGTGGCGTCAGAGCCCCGATGGCCTATGTGGTCGCGGCGACCGTACCGGTCGTGCTGCTGGAGTTGACGGTTGATGACCGCACGGTGCGGCTCATCCCTCTGCTGATCTTGCTTCCCGCGTTCCCGGCGGTGGTCGGCACCGTGCGCCAGACTGTCACCGCGGTGGGCTGGGTGCTGATCACCATCATCGCAGTTCTGATCTACCGGCCGCTCCCCTCGTCGTACGACT
Source organism: Streptomyces sp. NPDC055287 (assembly GCF_053646035.1). Classification (NCBI taxonomy): domain Bacteria; kingdom Bacillati; phylum Actinomycetota; class Actinomycetes; order Kitasatosporales; family Streptomycetaceae; genus Streptomyces; species Streptomyces sp. NPDC055287. The sequence goes on from NZ_JBSHNE010000051.1 coordinate 12,776, forward strand.
ACGGGATCGTCATGGTGCTGGCTGGCGTGCTCGGCGTGCTGTGCGTGGTGACCTGCCGCTGGAGGATCCGGCGGGAGCGGGAGCTGCTGCGGGTCCGGTCCACGGCTGTCGCTCTCCAACGCCAGATGCTGCGGCCCCTGCCGATCCTCACCAACCGGGTGATCGTCGACGGTGTGTACCTGCCTGTGGAGGCGGACAGGCTGGTAGGCGGAGACGTCTACGAGGTGGTGGCATCGCCGTACGGCACGCGGCTGCTCTTCGGCGATGTCCAGGGCAAGGGCCTGCCCGCGATCGGAGCCGCCTTCGCCATCCTCAGCGCTTTCCGCGAGGCCGCCCCGCGTGAGCCGACCCTCACCGCGGTCGTGGATGACCTGGAGCAGGCCGTGGTCCGGCACAACGCCTTTGCCCAGCAGACCGGCGAACCCGAGCAATTCGTCACCGCTCTCATCCTGGGCATCGACAGCTCGACCGACACGCAGGCCGTCAACTGCGGCCATCCTCCGCCCTACCTGTTGAAAACCGGACCGGTCGCCCCAGTGCCGCTTGGCGCCCCTGGTGTACCGCTGGGTCTTGCGGACCTCTCTGCCAGACCCAGGACCCTCGCGTGGTTCCCCTTCCCCCCGGACGCCACCCTGATCAGCTGCAGCGACGGTGTCACCGAAGCCCGCAACGCCACCACCGGAGTCTTCTATCCCCTTACAGAGCGCCTGGAGGCCTTGGCGCACATCTCCTCCTGGCGAGTCGCCGACTACCTGGCCGAAGACCTCAGCCGCCACACCGCGGGAGAACACCGGGACGACATCACCGCCCTCGTGGTCCGCAGAACTGCGCTCAACTGAGATTCCCCACGAGCACCGGACTCAGCTTGGAGGCATCCGCAATGACGAACGCCGCCCCTCCCGCACCGATCGTGGTCGGCACCGACGGCTCTCCCGCCTCCGGGCCGGCCCTGCGCTTCGCACTTCAGGAGTCACAACTGCGCGGGACCGGGCTCCGCGCCGTATGTGCGTACGACTTCACCACCAGGTACAGCGGTCTCGAGTGGTTTGCCGCCTCCGGCTTCCACGATCTGGACACGCAGCTGCGCGACAGCACGTTGGAGGCGGTCACCAAGACACTGGAGGAAGCCCGGAAGCAGGTCGGCGGCGCGCCGGTGGACGTCGAAATCCGAGTCGAACCGGGCCGCCCGTCGCAGGTCCTGCTGAACGCTAGCCAGGACGCCTGCCTCCTGGTGGTCGGCAGCCGAGGCTCGGGCGCATGGGGGCGCCTCACCCTGGGCTCCACCAGCACCGAGGTCGTGCATCACGCCCATCTCCCAGTCGTCGTGGTGCCCGGCGGGCAGCCGGGCCGGCCGTCGTGAATGACTCCATCACCGCCGCGCCGGCACGGGTGGACGGCTACGCGGAGCTACGGGACTACGCAGTGATCGGGGACGGCCGCTGTGTCGCGCTCATCGCCCGCGACGGAGCGGTGGACTGGCTCAGCTGGCCGGACCTGGACTCACCGACCCTGTTCGCCGCCGTCCTCGACCACGTCCGCGGCGGCAGTTTCCTCCTGCGGCCCGAAGTGCCGTACACCGCAGCCCGCCGCTACCTACCCGGCACGAACGTGCTGGAGACGACGTTCACCAGCGCAGGCGGCACGGTCCGGGTGACCGACGCGCTGACCCTGCCCGACACCGCCTCGCTCGCACCCGGACGCGAGCTGCTCCGGCGAATCGAGGGCCTCGCGGGCAGCGTCCCAATGCGCTGGAGCATCCAGCCGCGCTTCGGCTACGGCGCCCACGTACCGCACCTGGCGCGCCGAGCAGGCGTACCGGTGGCCACCAGCGGCGCCGAAGCAGTCGCGGTCTGCGCCTGGTACGCCGGCCAACCACAGTGCACGGCCGACTCAGTCACCGCCCAGTTCCGGGCCGACTCCGGTACCCGGGCACTGATCGCGTTGCCGTACGCACACCAAGAACCGCTGGTGCTCCCCACGCGCACCGAGTGCGAGGCCCGCCTGGACCACACCGCCGCCACCTGGCAGAAGTGGGCGGACAACCGCACCCACACCGGACCATGGCGTGACGCCGTTCTGCGCAGCGCACTGGCACTCAAGCTCCTGGTCTTTGCCCCTTCCGGAGCGGTCGCCGCCGCCGCGACCTGCTCACTGCCGGAATCCGTCGGCGGGGAACGCAACTGGGACTACCGCTTCAGCTGGATCCGCGACTCCGCCTTCACCCTGGACGCCTTCCTCAAGCTGGGCTGCGCGCCGGAAGCCACCAGCTACCTCTGGTGGCTCATGCATGCCTCGCAGCTCACCCACCCCCGCCTGCACGTCCTGTACCGCCTCGATGGCGGCACGCGAGTACCCGAGCGGACGTTGCCCCTGTCGGGCTACCGAGGCTCGGCACCGGTACGGGTGGGCAACGCGGCCGCCGGCCAGCTCCAGCTGGACACCTACGGGGAGCTGCTGCAGACCGCCTGGCTCTATACCACCGCAGGCCATCGTCTCGACGCCGACATTGCTCGCCGACTGGCCGAGACTGCCGACTTCATCTGCACCATCTGGCGACAGCCCGACGCGGGTATCTGGGAGGTCCGCAGCGCCCCCGAACACTTCACCCAGTCCAAGATGATGTGCTGGATCACTCTCGACCGCGCCCTCGACCTGGCGAGGCGGCAGCTGCTCCCGGACCGGCACGCCGCCCGCTGGCGGCACGAACGACAGGCCATCGCCGACTTCGTGGAAGCCCGCTGCTTCAGTGAGCGGCTTAACAGCTACGTGCGCTCCGCCGGCAGCGACGACCTGGACGCAAGCCTCCTGCTCGGCCTGCTGCACGGCTACCGCCCGCCAGACGATCCGCGCATGCGCGGCACCGTCTTGGCCGTCCAGCGGACACTTCGAGAGGGCCCCTACGTCAACCGCTACCTCGGCTCCGACGGCCTGTCCGGCAGTGAGGGTGCCTTCCTCGCCTGCTCCTTCTGGCTCGCCGAGGCCCTCGCCCGATGCGGCCGCGTCGAAGAGGCCGTGTCCCTCATGGACCAGCTCGTGGCCCTGGCCAACGACGTCGGCCTCTACAGCGAAGAAATCGAGCCAACCACGGGCGCCTTCCTCGGCAACCTGCCCCAGGGCCTGTCCCACCTGGCCCTGATCAGCGCCGCCTGCGCGATCGGAGGGGTCACACGATGAGCATCTGGGCAGCAATGGCGGGCGGATTTGTCGGCACCCTCATCCTGACCACCGGCATGCGGGCGGCCAACACCTTCAACCTCACCCGCATCGATCTGCCGTTCCTTCTCGGCACCGCCTTCACCAGCGACCGGACCCGCGCCAAGGCCCTCGGCTACGGCGCGCACTTCATCAACGGCCAGATCTTCGCCCTGCTTTACTACGCGGTCTTCGCCGCCATCGGCTACAGCAGTTGGTGGCTGGGCACCGTCTTCGGCCTCGTCCACGGATTGTTCGCCGCCACCGCGCTGGTCAACATCCTGCTGCCCCTCGTCCACCCGCGCATGGGCACACCACAGACCAGCGCCCCCGATGTCGCGCTGCTCGAGTCACCTGGCTTCCTCATGCTCAACTACGGCCCCGGCACACCCACCGTCACCCTCACCGCGCACCTCGCCTACGGCACCCTCGTGGGAGGGTTTCTCACCTGGCCGGGCTGACACCCCCGCCCGGCACCGCTCAGGGGCCTGCTGCGTGCTCCGGCGGGCCGTACACGGGCCCGGTAGCGTGGGTCCAGGACCAAAACCCCGCACAAAAAAGCCTGCCATCGCGGTCATGGCGGAAAGGTCCTCATGCCACATACCCATGAAGCGGCACATCGCGACCGGCATTCGGATAGCGGACCGGACGCGCGCGGGCCACGGCTGGCCTCGGTCGTGGTGTTCGTCCGCGACCACGACGCATCGGCGGACTTCTACCGCGAGCTGCTGAACATGGAGGTCACCGTCCGCACCGCCACCGCCGCGCTGCTCGTAGGCCGAGGCGGCTTCCAGGTGTACCTACGCGCCGTGGGCCCTCACGCCGCACACTCGGTGGGCCACGTCGGGGCGCAGTACGTCATCTGGACGGCGGACGGCCTCGAGGACCTCCAGCGGTGCGAGCGCGTGCTCAGAGCCCGCTCCGACCGTGTCGACACCAGGGAAGAGGAGGGCTTCACCCTCATCGAGGGCCGGGACCCCAGCGGCCTGCCGGTGCTGGTGGCCTATCCGGGGCCGGACGAAGTGGCGCGGCTCGAGATCATCTCTCGTTACTACGTGTGACGCGTAGGGAGGCGGAAGCAGCCGGCTCACGAGGAGGTCGAGGAGGTCCTTCCATGGCTCGCAGCAGGACGGTGCACGTGCGCCGCGTCTACGAGGATCCGGCGCAGACTGACAGCGTGAGAGTACTGGTCGACCGGGTCTGGCCCCGAGGGATGACCAAGGACAAGGCCCACCTCGACGAGTGGTGCAAGCAGGTCGCCCCCTCCACGGAGCTGCGCAAGTGGTACAGCCACGACCCCGAGCGTTTCGCGGAATTCAGCCGTCGCTACCGGACCGAGCTCAAAGATCCCGAACACTCAGACGCTGTGACACACCTGCGCGACCTGGCCCAAGGCCGAACTCTGACACTGCTCACCGCAACCAAGCATCCCGAGATCAGCGAAGCCGAGGTGCTCGCCGAGCTGCTGCGGAGCTGACAGCGGGGATCACTCGGCCCGGGATGCGCTCGCCGCCTCACGTGCTTGCGCAGGGGCATTGTGTTCCTGGGCGGCGCCCATGCAGAAATCGGTCGATAATGGCTGTGACCGCCACCAGCGAGAAGTCTCGTCGCATTTTGAGGCTGCTTATGAACGATCAACTGCCACAGATGAACGGTCCTCCGCCCGTCGCAGGGCTGGTCGGCGAGAGCCTCGTGCCTGTTACGGATGAGATCGAGTGGGCGGCCGTGTCTCCGCGGCAGATCGCCCCCGAGGAGTGGCAGCGGTTCGAAAGCTACCTCAAGGAGGTCTTCGAGGCACTGGGCCTGGCCGTCGGGTCAGCGGCCACGGCCGACACACCCCGTCGCTTCCTGCGCGCCCTCTTCGACGCCACCAGCGGGTACGAAGGCGACGAAAAGCTGGTCACTGCCTTCGAGACCGAATGCCACGGCGGTTCGGACTGCCGGATCAGCCAGATCGTCGAAGGACCGATCCCCTTCTTCGCCCTCTGCGAGCATCACGCTCTGCCGTTCTTCGGCAAGGCGTACGTCGGGTACATCGCACACGAGCACATCCTCGGCCTGTCCAAACTGACCAGGCTGGTGCGGCTGTTCGCCCGCCGCTTCTCCGTGCAAGAGCGCATCGGCCGCCAACTCGCCGAATCGCTGCAGCAGATCCTGCTCCCACACGGCGTCGCAGTCCACCTGGAAGCGGTGCATCTGTGCACGCAGATGCGCGGAGTACGGGAGATCGAGTCCAGCACCCGTACCACCCACTGGCGGGGCACCTACGACGAGGATCCGCAACTGCGGGGAGAATTCTTCACGTTGTGCGGCCAACGCGGCCTGGCCGGCCATGGCTGAGCACAGCACCGCCCACCCCGCCGCCGGAACACAGACAGGCCCGCTGGAGCCACTGGAGTTGCTGTACGAGGAGGCCGGACAGCCCAGCTTCGGCCTGCCTGCCACGCTCGCCACGGCGTACAGCGGCGATCTGGGCTTCACGACGCCGTGCGTGTACGCAAACTTCGTCGCCTCCCTTGACGGAGTGGTCGCCCTCGGTCCCGAATACCCCTCCTCCGGCTCGGCGATCAGCGGGCGTGAACCCGCGGACCGCTTCGTCATGGGACTGCTGCGCGCATGCGCCGACGCGGTACTCATCGGGGCCGGCACACTCCGAGCCACACCCCGCCACCTGTGGACCCCCGACCACGTCTGTCCGCAAGCCGCACCCGACTTCCGCGCGCTACGGCGCAGCCTGAAACGCGCCACGCAACCGCAACTGGTTGTGGTCACAGCGAGCGGCAATGTGCCCACCGAGCACCCAGCGCTGCAGTCGGGCGCGTTCGTGGCCACCACCGCGGACGGCGCCCGCCGACTCGAGGGACGCCTGCCGCCAACCTGCGCGATACTCACCGCGGTCGAAGGACCCGCTCTCCGTATGGCCGACGTCTTCGCGTCTCTCCACGCCCAGGGACACACCGCGGTGCTCAGCGAAGGCGGACCGCGGCTCATCGGTCACCTCCTCGGCGAGGGCCTGCTGGACGAGCTGTTCCTCACGACATCCCCGGTGCTCGCCGGCCGGGCCGGCACATCCCGACCCGGGGTGATCTCCGGACTCGAACTGCTGCCGAACCAGCCGGCGTGGACGGACCTGATCAGCGCTCGTCGACGGGACTCATATCTGTTCCTGCGCTACCGACTTCGTACGCCAAGCGGCGGCCCAGCACTGGCCCATTGACGCAGGCCGAGGTGCGACGCCGAATGCTTGGTCGCGTGCGGACGATGTGAACCTCCCGCTCATACAGCCTCCGGACATCGCACGCGCTACGGAGCCGCGGCGATCACTGTGGCATTGGCGAACCGCCCTCAACCAGCAGGTGGGCGCCGTCGAGACGTCGGCCCGTGATGGAGAACCGAGGGAATCCGCTGGCCTGCACAGCTCGAGCGGTGTGGAGTTCCCCATCGCGTTGTCAGGGGAGCGTACCTGTATGCCGTCGGCCGGGGGGCTCACGTCACCTGCCGCTGTCAGGCGGGGGAAGAGGAGTTCCTCGAGAGCGTCCATGGCGAAGAGAGGGGCCGAAGCTGATGCCGCCCACCTCGCACCCGGAAGCGCAGCCAGTGCCTGGCCCCAAGGACAAGCTCCCCATGGACCAGCGGCACCTGCACTGAAAGCCCACAGGCGAACGAGCACGTCGAACGGGTCAGTACGCGAGTTGTGGCCGGGTAGCGCCGGGGCGAGCACGCGCCGAGTCGAGATCAGGCGGGCGGGGCCGCCAGGTGCCGGTCCGTTATCCCTCCAGGGCAGGCCAGCCTGGCCATGTCCCAGTCGGCGCGCCCGGCTCCGGCCCGGTAGGCGCTCTCGTAGAAGGCGAGCACGGCGGCGCGGGGGTCTGCTTCGGCGCGGGCGTCGTCGTAACGGAGGACGGCCAGATGACTGCTGTTGCGCGCCACCCATCGGGCGGATCCTGGTGCGAGCGGCTCTTCCGCCAGCCCTGGGGGTTCGGGTGAGGTGTAGGAGTAGAAAGCGGGTTCGGGGAACGCGTCGTCCCCGAACCAGAAGCCGAAGCTGATCACCTCACGGGAGTACGCCTCGCGGGTGACCGGGTCCGCCTCCGCCGGCTGTTCGGCGTGCCGTCCGGAGAACCTGCTGTAGGCGATGTCGAACGTGTGCCAGAAGTGATGCACAGGGCTGGCTTTCCCCGAGAATTCAGCCGCGAATTCCTCCAGTATCAGCGCCACCTGACTGAGGACTCGCCAATAGCGGTTGGCCTGCACGGGATCGTAGGCAGCGTGTTCGGTGTCCTCGGCGAACGGCCTGGATGCGTCCGGCAGGTCGAAGGGGTTGGGGAGTGGGATGTCCACCCGGACACCCAGCGCGGCCAGAGCGTCCAGGGTCGCGCGGTGGAAGGACGCCACCGACCGGCCGCAGAGCGGAAAGGACACCTCTGTCCCGTCCAGCGAAGCGGCCACCAGCCGGTGGCCGACAAAGTCGAAGTCGATGGTGAACGGATCACCCTCGGCCCGCCCCATCGGACGCGTAGTGATGCCACGCCCGGTGAGGTGGAAGGGCACATTCCACCAGTGGTTGCGCCGAACGCTGGCGGCGAGCCGAATCTTGCCGACGACCTGCGCAAACCGGTGCAGCGCCTCCTTGCAGTCCCGCCATTCGGCAAGCGGGATCGGCGGGAAGAGCTCCATGAGCCTTCCTTCCTGCTCGGAGGCTCCGGCTGAGCGCGGATACCGGCGGACCCCTCCATGATGGCCGACCCCGCCGTGCATGGCACCCCGCCAAGTGCCACCGACTACGGCAGCCGCGGCCGTACGGCGCACTCAAGGGCAACGGGGCCCAGCGGACGTGCTCCGATTGCAGTAGGCCAGGCATCACTGACTGGCCTGCCGGGCAGGCAAGACGTTGTTCAGTGCGGAACGTCTCAGGGGGAGCCCGTGTCCACAACCGGAAGGGATGGCACCGATTCACCAGGGAGAGGGGATGACACCCCGCTGCGGCGCGTCATCGGTCCCAGACTGCTGGTCCTGTTCGTGATCGGCGACATCCTCGGTACCGGGATCTACGCCACCACCGGTCAGGTCGCTGGCAAGGTCGGCGGGGCGCTGTGGCTGCCGTTCGTCATCGGGTTCGCCGTGGCCATCCTGACCGCGGCCTCGTACGTCGAGCTCGTCGGCAAGTACCCGCAGGCGGCCGGTGCCGCGCTCTACACGCAGAAGGCGTTCAACGTCCCGTTTCTCACCTTCATCATCGCCTTCATGGTGATGTGCTCGGGCCTGTCTTCGGCGAGCGCGGCGGCGCGCGCCTTCAGCGGCGACTATCTCGCCGAGTTCACTGACGTCCTGCCGTCCACCCTCGTCGCGATCCTGTTCATCCTCGCTCTGGCGGCCCTGAACCTGCGGGGCGTGTCGGAATCGGTGAAGACCAATGTGGTCCTCACCCTGGTCGAGCTGACCGGCCTGCTCATCATTCTCACGATCGGCGCGTGGGCGGTCCTGGCCGGTGACGGCGAACCGGGCCGGCTCGGCGAGTTCCAGGCGGAGGGCACCGGTTCCGCGCTGATTACCAGCGTGCTGGGGGCCACAGCCCTTGGCTTCTTCGCCTTCGTCGGCTTCGAGGACTCCGTCAACATGGCCGAGGAGACCAAGGACCCGGCGCGTACGTTCCCGCGCGCCATCTTCATCGGTGTCGCCGTCACCGGCACCATCTACGTTCTGGTCGCCCTGGTTTCCTCGCTGCTCGTCGACTACCGCGTGCTGGAGGAGTCCAGCGGCCCGCTGCTGGAGGTCGTCAAGGCCGGCGGCATCGACTTTCCGCCGAAGCTGTTCGCACTGATCGCCCTGTTTGCCGTCACGAACTCGGCCCTGATCAACATCATGATGGCGTCCCGCCTGTGCTACGGCATGGCCAACGAGCGCATCCTGCCCCGCGGCATGGGCCGTGTCCTGCCCCGGCGCCGCACCCCGGTCGTCGGCATCGTCTTCGTCTCGCTCCTGGCCATCGGCCTGGTTTCCACCGGAGAGATCGCCGGCCTCGGCGACACCACGGCCTTTCTGCTCCTGTGCGTCTTTACCGTCGTCAACATCGCCGTCCTCGTCCTGCGTCGCGACCGTGTCGAGCACAAGCACTTCCGCACGCCGACCGCCCTGCCCGTGCTCGGTGCGATCACCTCCCTCATCCTGGCCAGCCCGCTGTCCGACCGGCCCGCGGACGTCTACATCAGGGCGGGTGTGCTGCTGGCCATCGGAATCGGTCTGTGGGCGCTCAACAAGCTGGTGATGAAGGCGCGCGGCGAAGCGTGAGCCGCACCGTCTTCCCGGTGAGGCGGAACAACCCGAGTGCCCAGCCCGGCCACGAGACTTCCCAGCCTGCGAAGGGCCGGGTCCGGTTCGATCACGGTGCCACTGGTCTCGCGTTGGCCTCCACTGGCGTCCGGCTCCCCTTTCCTCCGCCCAGGAGCGCGCCACAGCAAGGCCGGTGGTCGCCCGCACAGTTCCACAGCACCCGCGGTATGAGCATCCCGCCTCGTGTCCGGCATCCGGGTGACACCGGCCGTCCTGGCCGCACTGCCGTCGGCCCTCGGGATAGGGATGCATCTGCGCCCTTCGGCGTCCTGCCTGACCCTGCACTTCGCTCCGGGCCGGCACTGCCCATGGGCAGACCGACGGACCCGACGGCGTCGTACGCTCCGTCAGACCGGAAGGCAGCAGCCGTGAAGATCAACATTGTGGGACCCGGCAACATGGGCCGCGCCATCGCCACCCGTGCCCTTGCCGGCGGCCATGGAGTGCGCGTGGTCCACCCCGACGTCGACCGTGCCCGGGAAGTGGCCGAGGAGCTCAAGCAGCGGTTCCCGGACGGCGAGAGCGAGTGGGCCGCGTCGGCGGAGGCGGCCGATGTCACCGTGCTCGCACTGTGGTACGAAGGGGCGTTGGAGGTCGCGAGATCCTCCGGGGCTGCACTGGCCGGACAGGTTTTGGTCGATATCTGTAACCCCATCGACGTCTCGACCATGGATGGGCGGGTGACGCCCCCGGACAGCTCGGCTGCCGAGGAGATCCAGCGGATCATCGGCACGGACGTGAAGGTCGTCAAAGCGTTCAACACCACCTTGGCCGGCCCACTGACGACAGGCGAGGGCCATGACTTCCCGCTCGACGTCCTGATCGCCGGAGACGACTCCGCCGCCAAGGACAAGATCGCGGAGCTTGTCCGCTCCGGCGCGATGCGCCCGTTCGACGTAGGACCCCTGCGCAGAGCTCGGGAGCTGGAAGCGATGGGATTCCTGCACATCGCCATCCAGCAGCCCCTCGAGCTGAACTGGCACAGCTCGATCAAGATCCTCCCCTGACCGATGGCTGATGAGGGCGAGCACGGGCGCTGGCCATCGTCGTCGCACACGGCGACCTCTCAAGCTCAGCCGTTCGCCGCCTGGAACATCCAGTGGTGCTTCTCAAGATCCGCCGTGATCGAGATGAAGATGTCCTGGCTCACCGGATCCGCTTCGGCGGTGGCCTCCACCCGCTCCCACATCCGCGTGATCACCGCGTCCAGCGCGGTCACGAGCGTGCCCACCGCGTCAATGCCAGTGACCCAGCCTCCGGGAGCACTGCCGACGCCGCTTTGGGCCGCCACCGTGTCGGCCCGCCCGCAGGGCGAGACACCCAGCGACGCGGCGCGCTGCGCCACGATGTCGGAATGCATGCGCGCGGTCGCCACGACCTCGTTGAGCTGCAGGTGGATGGAACGGAAACGCGGCCCGACCACATTCCAGTGGATCTGCTTCCCCACAAGGGAGAGATCCACCAGATCGACCAGTGCGCCCTGCAACGCCGCGGCACGGTCTTGATGTCCGCCCCGGACAGCTTGCTCTTGACGAGGCACAGGGCATTCTCCGAATCCTCCGCCGCACGTCCCTCGCACGGAGAATCGTTGCCCCGAGCCCCCTCTCCTTCCCACCTTGTCCAGGACGGGCAAACGGGGCATACACGAAAGCCCGCCCAAGCCCCTCCAGGTATCCCGGAGAAGCCCCGGCCTGGGATTCGAGGCTTCCTCGTCCCGCCTCGTCAGGGCACGTCGCCGGCGCCGTAGGGCGCGTACAGGTCAAGCAGTCGCACCCGGGCGGACCTGAGCCGGCCCCCGACCACCTCGGCGACATAGGCCCACAGCTCGTGCCGCAGCTCCGGGTTCTTCCCCACAGCTCACGGACCACAGTTGCGTCGAACTCGTCGGCGCGCACCGGGCTGGTGGCCTGGGCTCCCAGGTACCAGTGATGGGGAGGGACCAGCCAGGACCAGCCCAGGAGTTCCCCGGCGCCGAGAGTCTCGATGACCGCTGCGCGGCGGCCGGGCACGCGACGTCGAGAACGACGGTGCCCGTGCGGATGATCCAGAAGCGGTCGGCCCTGCCGCCCTCGTCGAAGATGCGCTCGTCGACGTCGAACGACACCTCACGAGCGAGCGACATGAGCTGATCACGATGCTCTCTGGTCAGGGCGCCGAAGACGCCGGTCCTCGCAACCACGATCGCCTTCCCTTCTCGCCCTCTCTATGCCCGCAGCGCAGTTGGTCTGTCGCCCCTGAATGTCAAGCCGGTGCGGCCGGCTGGTTCGAGGCCATCCTTCTCGGGGCGGCAACCTGGCCCGCCTCGCGCGTGAGGCAATGTTCCCTGCGGCGGTCCTGTCGGAGCACCGCTCGGTACGGGCCGTAGGTCGCGCTAATCCCGAGGCCGGCGAACGCTGGACCTGGATCGTCATCGCCGCCCACACCCAGCTCCGCCTCCTCCGCCAGGCCGCCACCGACTTGCGACGGCCGTGGGAGGAGCCCGCCGAACCCGGCCGCCTCACCCCGGCCCGGGTCCGCCGGGGGTTCAGGAACCTCCGCCCGCACCTCGCCTGCCCGGCCCGTGCACCGAAACCATCAACTGCCGGCCCTGGAAGGCCACTTGGATCGAAGAACCGGCGGCTCGCCACCCGCTACGACGTGGGCAAGACCGCAAAACGACCAGAAAGCATCACCGAACGAAACCGGATCGGACCATAAAAGACGAGCTCAGCTTGTTCTTTATCTTCCGGCCTCGAATGGTGTCTCGAAGGCTGACCGAAGCCTTCGTCGTCTCCCTGTGCGGCAGACCGCTTCGCGGGAGGCCCTGAAGCGGGGGCGGGGAACGACGTCGGCGTGCTCTACGTGTTCGGGTCCCGGAAGCGGCCAAATGCCTTCGTGAGGGCGTTCAGCGGTGAGCCGCCCGCCTTGACCGGCCCTGGTACGGGCGGACGGGGCACACCGTCGCCGCCGGTCGCCTCGGCCAGCGCGGCATGCGCCGCCTCGGCCGCCTCCCGGTAGAGGTCACAGGACTTCGTCATGGCATCGAGCGCCTCAGCGTACTTGACGACCATGCCCTGGGCGTGGACCAGCTCCTCGTCCGGGGTCAGCAGGTGCCAGCCCTGGCGCAGTCGCGTCAGGGCTCGCTCGGCGTCGTGGGGCAGCGGCTGCGGCAGCACGGCGAACTTCATGATGATGTCCAGGAGTTCCGTCGGTTCGGAGCCGTCCAGGAAAACACTGCGCACCGTGAAGAGCTCCGCGTCGTAATCCGGTCTCCGCGGCTCCGTGGGCAGGACGACGGCGCCGCCGCGAGGCAGCCGCACGTTCAACTCCCGCTTCAACGCGAAGTCGGCGATCTGCGCCTGCTCCGGAGTGCCCCGGTGCTCGACCACCCGGTGCCGAAGGCTCGGCGGCAGGAACGTTGAGACCGGCTGCTGCCCCCTCGCGTCCGGCGTCATCGCCTCGTGCACCACGACATGGATGAACCAGCTCTTGCGGGAGCAGTCCCGCAGCCGGTGCCGCAGTTCATCGTCGTCCTTCGGCAGGTGGTTCGCCGCCCGCAGGCGCACGCCCGGCACCGTGTCGTGGTCCCAGGCGACCCGGTCGCTGTCGGGCCAGAACATGGTGGCGGGCGAGGGCCACCGCACGTCCCACGTCAGCTCTGCCTCGGCGGCGAGGACCCAGGTGATGCCCTCGTCCTCTTTGCGGCGGGCCTCGGAGTCGTACATGGTCAACTGCGCACGCACCGTGATGTCGTCGGCCACGCGCCAACGGGCCTCGAAGAGGCGACGGGCCGACGGGCCGGGGTCGGCGGACTCGTCACGCGGGTGCAGGACGGTGGAGCGGGCCGCCTCGACGGGGTCGAGGTCCAGGAAGTCGTCGAGCACCCCGGCCGCCTTGAGGGCGGTCAGGTTGCGCCGGACGTCCTGCTCGGGCTCGGGCCCGAGGTGGCGCCCACGTCCCAGCCAGGCGGTGTCGGGGACGACGGTCGAAGAGCTGCTGTTCTTGGGCATGGAACCGTTCTGTGGGTGATCGGGGGCCTGACCAGTATGGAGCTAAGGCCGTGGTTTGGAACTGAGGGCCCTCGTGCCCGTCGTCCAGGGGATGCGAAACGTCCCTTGTTGCAAAGTCTCGTCCGCGGCCACCTGTGGTTGCCGGGCCACGGTTCGGTGCCGGGTGGGACCAGACAGCTCAATGAGCGTCGCGGAGATGTCGCCCTACAGGAACAAGCCGGTGGCCGTTCACTCTTCATTTCAACTAACTGAAAGACTCCATTCCGCGCCAAACCTCCCTAGTCAGGAAGTGTCGGCCCCGCACACGCGGGGATGTTCCGCTCCGCACGCTGTTCGTCCAGTGGCGACGCGTTTCGGCCATTGCCTGCGGTTCTCCTATCAGCGCTGTGGGCGGGTATCACCCTGGGACCGGCAAGTGCTGTGAGGAGAGAGGCAGTCGCGCGGGCGAACACCGCAAGCCGGATCCGGACCCGAAGCCAGGGCAAGCCGCCACCCGGGAACTCGGATGGGAAAGCCCCCGACCCGCCGCCCAGCGGCACCCGCCGGAAGTAGCAGGTCGTGGACGAGTTCACTGCAGCCCGGCACCGCCTGGCGCACATCATGGATGCCCGAGGTGCCCGGCCCGCTGATTCGCCGTGGGTCCGCAAGGCCGTCGAGGACTGCCGCGTCACCGTTTCGCCTCCTCAACGAGCGTGGGTCTGGGACGGATCCGAGTACGTGGCGGTAGACCGCTGCGTGGACCCCGGTCGCTGGGGAGCTCGTCTACCCGGGGCCCGACGACTCCACCATTACGCAGATCACGGATGGGCTGGCGACGTCCAGTCTTTCCTGCCAGTCGGTCGTAGTGGACATGCTCGACTCCCTGATGGCAGAACCAGGCCACCGGGTGCTGGAGCTCGGGACAGGGCTCGGTTGGAACGCTGCGCTGCTGAGCGCACGTGCCGGACCGGGCCAAGTGGCCTGCGTGGAGGCCGACCCTGGCCTCGCGGCCGCCGCACGGGAGCGTCTCAAGGCGGTGGGTGCCGAGGTGACTGTGGAAGTGGGTGACGGCGCCCAAGGCTTGCCGACCCATCGACCGTACGAGCGTCTCATCGCGACGTACGCGGTCGACCAGGTGCCGTGGCCGTGGGTAGAGCAGGTGCGGCCGGGCGGCCGCATCGTCACCCCCTGGGGCAGGCTCGGGCATGTGGCGCTCACCGTGGCTCCCGACGGCCAGTCGGCCAGTCGGCCAGTCGATGGATGCATGGCCTCGCAATGTGCATGCCCAGTCGCGGCACTGACCCGGGCAAGCCGTGGGATCAGGTCTGCGGCCACGGCCTCCCAGAGACCGAAGACCCCCTTACCCGAGATCTGCTGCCGCTGCACGCGGACTGGAATCTGCTGTTCGCCCTACGCGTCGTCTTGCCCGGCATTCGCATCAAGACGGAGGTTAATCAGGGGGTTACCGCCTGGCTCCACGACGGTCGCTCTTCCTGGGGCCACGCTCGTAGCGTCGGAAGCGGGCAGCGCTGTGGCGTATCAGGTGGTCTGAGTGGCGAGGGCTTCGGGAAGCCGGGTAAAGGTTCTTGTGGAGTCGTCGGTGCCAGTGATCAGGGTGGGGCTGGTCAGGGGGCGGTTCAGGCGCTGGCCGCTCCATGCACAGGCGAGGGTCCAGGCGACGGAATTGGGCAGCAGGTGTTCGGCAAGGCCGTTGCTGTGCAGGAAAAGAGCGGCTTTCGGGTGTGAAGGTTCGTCAGCGCTACGCGCCGAGAGGTCCTGCAGCATCAGGGAAAACCTGAGCGCGACCAGACCGCGACTGTTCCAGCGGCGGAGAGGGTGATCGCTTCGCGCGGACGACATCTTGGCCCCCTACGGGGGTAGGGGGCCGGATTGGCACTGTGGTGTGACGTGGTGGATGGAGCCTTGGCTCTAACTTCTGGTCGTCGGCAGCGGGCCGGCCAGAGAGTGGAGGCCAGACAATGCCTTTTATGGCTTCGCAGCGCGTCGGCAAGGCTGCCGGGTCTGGTTCAGCGGTCATCCGTCCGGGATTCGCGCGGCGGGTCGGGTACGCGGTAGTGCTACTTCCGGCCTCGGTCGCGACGGTCGGTGCGGTTGCGGTCGGGCGTTCGGGCAGGGCGCGTGGGTGGTGGGCCCGGGCCGGTGAGCAGGGCCCGGCGACGCAGACGTCGAGTCGGCGACCTGGCGCGGCGCGTCTGCTGGCGCATGCCCTGTTGTGCGTGCCGCTCGGGCTGCTGGCGCTGATCCCCGTGGGCATCGAGATCCTGTTCGTTCTTCGCGGGGTCCTCTACCCGCTGGTCGATCGCGGCCCTTACAACCACTCCTGGGGCGGTCCGAGCGTCGGTGGGGCCTGGCTGGCGCACTTCGGCGTCGGCGTGCCGTTCGCGGCTGCCGGGGTGGGCGCCCTGTGGCTGTTGGGGCACCTGCACTCCCGTCTGGCGGGCTGGATGTGGGGCCGCAACGTCGGGCTCGGACCCTTCATCGCCACGGCCGCGGCCTCCGTCTGCGGGGTCGCGTTGGTCATCGCCTGGATCCACCAGTTGTGAGGCCGGTCGTATCAAGGCCCGCGATGAAGATCCACGTTCCTGACTTCCGGCGCCGGTCGCTGCTGGCCTTCTGCCACCAGGCAGTGTGGGACGACCTGGCCCGGCGTTTGGGTAATTACCGAAACCTGGGCTCCGGGAAGGAGCCGTCGTCGTACAGATTGAAGCTTCCCCTTGATCTTGGACACCTGGAGACTGGGACGTGAGGTTCTAGAGGAAGTAGTGCCAGGTGGGAAGCAAGTACACGAAGCGGTACTCGGAGGAGTACAAGCGGGATGCCATCGCGCTCGTCAACTCCTCCGGCAGG